>NZ_QKTT01000006.1:0-205041 GCF_003234555.1 Curtobacterium sp. MCBD17_019
AGATGTGTATAAGAGACAGGGCGGGAGGGACGTGCGGCGGCTGCCGCTGAGCGACTCGACCGCACGCACCGCCCCCGGCGGGGAGTAGCGTCCGCCTCGGCACCCGACGCCGCGGTCCGCGGCGCCCGACGAAGGAGGTCCCCCCATGCCCGCACTCATCGACACCTTCACCATGTCGAACGGCCTGCACATCCCGGGGATCGGCTTCGGCACCTGGCAGATCCCCGACGGGGCGGCCGCGTACGACGCCACCCGCGCCGCGCTCGACGCCGGGTACCGGCACATCGACACGGCACGCGCCTACGGCAACGAGGCGAGCGTCGGCCGTGCCATCAAGGACAGCGGCGTCCCGCGCGACGAGGTGTTCGTGACCACGAAGTGCCCGGCCGAGGTGAAGACCGCCGACGGCGCCCGTCACGCCTTCGCCGAGTCCGAGCGCCTGCTCGACGTCGGCCCGATCGACCTGTACCTCATCCACGCGCCCTGGCCCTGGAACGCGATCGGCTCGGACCACCGCGCCGGGAACATCGAGGTGTGGAAGGTGTTCGAGGAGCTCTACGACGCCGGGCGCACCCGTTCGATCGGCGTCTCCAACTTCGACGTGGACGACCTCGAGTCCCTCGCCGCGGACACCGACGTCGTCCCGCACGCCAACCAGATCCGCTGGTTCATCGGCAACACCCAGGACGAGACCACCGCCTACTGCCGCGAGCGGGACATCCTCGTCGAGGGGTACTCGCCGCTCGCCACGGGCGGTCTGCTCGAGAACGAGGCGATCCGGGCGATCGGCGAGCGGTACGGCAAGTCCGTCGCCCAGGTCGCGATCCGCTACCTGCTCGAGAAGGACGTCCTGCCCCTGCCGAAGTCCACCACGCCGTCGCGCATCGCCGAGAACGCGGACGTCGACTTCACGCTGTCGGCCGAGGACATCGCGACGCTCGACGCGCTCGAGGACACCGACGCCTGACGCTCCGTGCAGGCGGTGGTCCGTACCGTCACGGCAATCGCCTCGAGGAACGGATCAGGATGAGCGCCACGAACGACACGACCGACACCGCGTCGAACGACATCGCGATCACGGACACCGACGCGACCGAGGTCGTCCGGTTCCTCGCCGAGCACCGGCAGCGTGTCGTCGACGAGTTGAGCGCGTGGGTGGCGATCCCGTCCGTCGGCGCGCTCCCGGAGCGGGCCATCGACGTCGAGCGGTCCGCGCACTGGCTCGCCGGCGAACTCCGGGCGATCGGGTTCACGACCGAGCTCCTGCGGGCCGGGCCGTCCGTGGCGGTGTACGCCGAGTGGCAGGTCGACCCCGCGCTGCCGACCGTGCTCGTGTACAGCCACCACGACGTGCGGGACGCGAAGCCCGAGGAGTGGAAGGAGACCGCGCCGTTCGCGCCCGTGTTCCGCGACGGCCGGCTCTACGGCCGCGGTGCGTCGGACGCGAAGGGCCAGATGATCGCGCACCTGTGGGGACTGCGGGCGCACCTGGCGACCCGACCGGGCGGGTTGCCGGCGGTCAACTTCCGGGTGATCGTCGAGGGCGAGGAGGAGCTCGGCTCGACGCACTTCGCGGACCTCATCGAGACCCACCGGGACCGGTTCGCCTGCGACGTCGTCGTGTTCTCCGACACGCTGCAGTGGAAGCAGGGCAACCCCGCCGTCGTCACCTCGATGCGCGGCATGACCGGGGCCACGCTGACCATCACCGGGCCGGAGCGCGACGTCCACAGCGGAGCGGCGTCCGGACCGACGCCGAACCCCGTCCACGTGCTCGTCGACGTCCTCGGGCGGCTGCACGACGACGACGGCCGCATCGCGCTGCCCGGCTTCTACGACGACGTCGAGGAGCTGACCGACGAGCGGCGGCGCGAACTCGAGGACCTGTCCTTCGACACCGACGTCTGGCTCGAGCGCACCGAGACGCGGAGCGTCACGGGCGAGCGCGGGTTCACGGTCGAGGAGCGCCTGTGGGCACGGCCGTCACTCGAGATCCTCTCGGTCCTCGCGGGCGACCCGACCGGCGTCTCGCGTGCGGTCATCCCGTCCCAGGCGACCGCCGAACTCAGCATCCGCACCGTCCCGGGGCAGCACGTGCACACCGTCGCGGAGCAGGTGCGCGCGTTCTTCGACGAGCACATCCCGGACAGCGTGGTCTACGAACTGTCCATCCCGGAGGAGTCGGGGCAGGACCCGTACGTCACACCGTCCGGGCCCGCGCTCGACGCCCTCGACCGAGCCATGGCGCGCGGACACGGGACCCCCACCGCCGGCCGCATGGGCAACGCGGGCGGCGGGCCCGCCGAGCTGCTCGGACGCGAGCTCGACGTCCCGGTGCTGTTCGTGGGCACGGGGCTCCCCGAGGACCACTGGCACTCGAGCGACGAGAGCATCGACCTCGAGATGCTCGTCGCCGGCGCGGCCTCGATCGCGCACCTGTGGACCGAACTCGGCGCGTCGATCGAGCCCGAGCGCTCCTGACGCTCCCGCTCAGCGGTACCGGGGCTTGCGCGGCGGCCGGTCGTCGCGGTCGTCGCGCCCGCCTCGGTCGTCGCGGTCGCGGCGCGGACCGCCACGACGGTCCGGGCGGATCTCGATGAGCTTGCCGCTGATCCGGGTGTCCCGCAGGCGGTCGAGGACGTCCTCGGACAGGTCCGCCGGGAGCTCGACGATCGAGAAGTCCGGACGGATCTGGATCTGACCGAAGTCGTCGCGGCCGAGGCCACCCTCGTTCGCGAGCGCGCCCACGATCTGGCGCGGCTCGACGCGCTGCCGACGACCGACCTCGATCCGGTAGGGCGCCATCGGCTGCGTCGACCGGGCCCGCCGCTCGGGCCGTTCGCCGCGTCCGCCGGTCTGGTCGTCGCGGTCGTACACGCGCGGTCCGCGGTCCTCGGTGGCGCGGCGCTGCCGCTCCTCCTGCGGGTCGAGCAGCAGCGGCTCCTCACCCTGGGCGACGACGGCGAGGGCCGCCGCGACGTCTGCCTCGGGCACGTCGTGGTGCTCGACGTAGTGCCCGATGATGTCGCGGAACGCCGAGATCCGGTCCTGCTGCTCGAGCGCCGCGGTGATCGCGTCGTCGAACCGCGCCAGACGCGTGACGTTGACGTCCTCGACCGTGGGCAGCTGCATCTGCGTGAGCGGCTGACGCGTCGCCTTCTCGATGGCGCCGAGCAGGCGGCGCTCACGGGGCGTGACGAAGCTGATGGCCGCACCACTCCGGCCGGCGCGGCCGGTGCGTCCGATGCGGTGCACGTAGGACTCGGTGTCGATCGGGATGTCGTAGTTCACGACGTGCGTGATGCGGTCGACGTCCAGGCCCCGTGCCGCGACGTCGGTGGCGACGAGGATGTCGAGCTTGCCGGACTTGAGCTGGTTGACCGTGCGCTCGCGCTGCGCCTGTGCGACGTCCCCGCTGATGGCGGCGGCGGCGTACCCCCGGGCCCGGAGCTTCTCGGCGAGCGTCTCGGTCTCGCTCTTCGTGCGGACGAACACGATCATCCCCTCGAAGTTCTCGACCTCGAGGATGCGGGTCAGGGCGTCGACCTTCTGCGGGTAGGACACGAGCAGGTAGCGCTGGGTCGTGTTCGCCGAGGTCGTCGTCTTCTGCTTGACGGTGATCTCGGCCGGGTCGTCCAGGTACTGCTTCGAGATCCGACGGATCTGCGCCGGCATGGTCGCCGAGAACAACGCGACCTGCTTGTCGTCCGGCGTCTCGGCGAGGATCGTCTCGACGTCCTCCGCGAACCCCATCTTGAGCATCTCGTCGGCCTCGTCGAGCACGAGGTACTTGAGCTCGGACAGGTCGAGGGTGCCCTTGGCGATGTGGTCCATGATGCGCCCCGGCGTGCCGACGACGACGTCGACACCGCGGCGGAGCGCCGACAGCTGGACGCCGTACGCCTGCCCGCCGTACACCGGCAGGACGTGCACACCGCGCATGTGCGCGGCGTACTGCTCGAACGCCTCGCACACCTGGAGTGCGAGTTCACGGGTGGGGGAGAGCACGAGGGCCTGCGGCAGTTTCTGCGAGGACGCGAGCCGCGACAGGATCGGCAGCGCGAACGCAGCGGTCTTGCCCGTGCCCGTCTGTGCGAGGCCGACGACGTCGCGCCCCTCGAGGAGGGTGGGGATCGTGGCGGCCTGGATCGCGGACGGCACCTCGTACCCGATGTCGCGCACGGCCTTGAGGACCGGCTCGCTCAACCCGAGGTCGGCGAACGTCGGCGAAGCCCCGTCGGTGTCGGCGGCGGTCGGCGTGTCCGTGTCGGTGCTCATACAGGAACGGTATCCGGTCGAGGGTGTCCCGCGTGGCGGATCGCGGGCCCGCGCCTCCCGTCCGGCGTCAGCCGAGTCCGGCGACGAGGTTGACGAGCGTCGCGAGGATGACCGATCCGAACACGTACGCCAGCAGGCAGTGGCGGAGCACGACGCGACGGATCGCCGTGGAGGTGACGGCCGTGTCGCTGACCTGGAACGTCATCCCGAGGTTGAAGGCGAAGTACGCGAAGTCACCGTACGCGGGCGGCGTCCGCTGGTTGAAGTCGATGCCGCCCTCGGCGTCGCCGCCGTAGTACTGCACGGCGTACCGCAGCATGAACAGCGTGTGGATGAGGATCCACGACAGGGCGACACTGAGCACGGCGAGGGCCGCCAGGAGGTCCGCTCGGAGTCCGCCGCTCTCCTTCGACCCGATGAGCGTCATGCCGACGATGAACAGGCTCCCGACCGCTGCGAGCACGAGGAGGACGTGGCTCACGCGGCGCGTCGGGTCCTCGCGGAGCGCGTGGATGCGGGTGGCGACGCCGTCGAGGCCGTGGACGGCGGTCCAGACCCGCACGAGGTAGGTCAGGCAGGCGGCCGTCCAGCCGATCGCCCAGGCCGCGAGCCCGGCGTGCACGACGAAGGCGACGACGCCGGCGGCCACGCCGACGACGACCATCGCGACGAGGCGAGCACGGGAGCGGCCGCGGTGCGCGCCGACCTGCATGGAGTCCACCGCATGATCGTCGCCGCCGGTGACTCCGCGCGGGCTGCGACACGCGCTCGCGGCGTCGCCGACCTACTCGTCGTCCGGGTGCTCGCGGTGGTCCCGCGCCGTGCGCAGGCCGACGACGAGCGCCGCGATGCCGGCGATGAAGCCGCCGAACGTGCTGATGACATTCGAATCATCCGGGCCGGGCACGCCGCGCACCAGGTTGACCAGCGCGCTGATCCCGTCGACGACGAACACGACGCCGAGCGCGTACCAGACGAGGTCCGCGTGCCGCTGGAGCCACCCGGAGATCCGCGGCTCGTCCTCGTCGGCGTCCGTTCGCGGGGTGGTCTCGTCGTCCATGGTCGGGATGCTAGCCGCTGGGCACTCGGTGGCCGCTGGCCGTGCGACCGTCCCCTGCGATCGGGTGCACGTCGTTCGGCACGGTCGTGTCCCGGTGGTCGTGCCCGGCGTGTCAGGTGGCGGCCGTGCCGCGCAGCTCGATGGCGATCTGGGTGGCGTCGAGGTTGGCGAGCGCGTCCTCCAGGACGTCGGCGTCGAACGTGCCGTTGTCGCGGGCGTCCAGCAGCGCGGACCGTTGCGCCGCGATGACGGCGAGGCGGTGCTCCTTGGCGATGCCGAACTGCTCCTGGGTCGGGTCGCCCCCGAGCTGCGGCGGCTCGGGCACGGACTCGCCGCTCGACCGCATGAGCTCGAAGAGCCGCGTGCGTTCGGCGTCCGTCTGCTGTTCGAGCGCCGCGGTGTCCCGTGGTGGCGTGATCCGCCGCAGCAGGGGCCCGATCGTGCCGCCCTGGACGAGGAGCGACAGGGCCGCGACCGCGAACGCGATGAGCACGAGAGCCGAGCGCTGTGGCGTGTCGTGCGGGAGGGTCTGGGCGGCGGCGACCGTGACGGCACCGCGCATGCCCGCCCAGACGACCGCGGTGCCCTCGCGCCATCCGAGCGGCTCTCGCCGGAAGTACGCGATGTCGGCGAGCACCTGCGTCACGCGTCGGGCGAACCGCTCGAGGTCCCGCGCGGACCGCGGGCGGCCACCGGAGCCCGGACCGGGCTGCCGCGCGTTCACCTCGACGAACGCCTGCCGTTGGCCCTCGGGTGTGTCGAGCTTCGCCTGCACGCCCTGCAGTCGGTCCTCCAGCCGGACTCCGCGGCCCGCCCGGGCACGGAGGACCCGGAGCAGCGGCGCGACGTACGCGGCCCGGACCATCACCGTGAGCACGAACGCGCCGACGGCGACCAGGACGGCGATCCCGACACCGGCGTGGTCGTGGTGCACGGCCCCGACGATCGACGTGATCTGCAGGCCCATGGTCAGGAACACGATGCCCTCGAGCACGAGCTCCACCGTCCGCCAGTTCTGCGAGTCCGACAACCGGTGCTGCGGCGACAGGTCCCGCGGCGCGAAGACGCCCGTGATGAGGCCCGCGACGACGGCGGCCACGAGTCCGGACGCGCCGAGGGACTCCGCCGGGACCGCCGCCGCGAACGGCACCGCGAACGAGATCACCGTGTTCACCGTGGGGTCGGTCACGCGCTTGCGCACCACGAGGTCCAGCCAGCCCACGAGCCACCCGATCAGCAGCGCCACGACGACCGAGTACGCGAACGTCCCGACCGCGCCCCAGAACGAGAAGGACGCGGCCGTCGCGACGATCGCGGTGCGGAGGAGCACGAGCGCCGTCGCGTCGTTGAGCAGGCTCTCGCCGTCGAGCATCGCCACGACGCGCTTGGACACCGACGTCCGCTTGATGATCGACGTGGCCACGGCGTCGGTCGGACTCACGATCGCGCCGAGCGCGACGCCCCAGGCGAACCCGAGGCCGGGCAGGACGAGCATGAAGAACAGGCCGAGCACGAGTGCACTGCCGACGACGAGCAGGACGGACAGCCCGCTGATCGCCCCGAACTCGCGCCGGAAGTTCATGGCCGGCATCGACACCGCCGACGCGTACAGCAGTGGGGGGAGGAGGCCCTCGAGCACCCACGCCGGCTCGATGTGGACGGAGGCGAACCACGGCAGGAAGCTCGCACCGACGCCGATCGCGACGAGCACGAGCGGCGCGGCGATCCCGATGCGCGGGCCGACCACCGCGGCCGCGGCGATGAGCACGAGCGCGGACACGATGAGCACCAGGAGTTCCGTCACGGATCCAGACTGGCAGGCTCCGAGCACGCCGGGGGGACCCGTCGTGTTCCGCCGATCCCGGCCCGTGCTCGGTCGACGCGCTCGGTCGCCACCCGAGCGGCGGCTAGGATTCCCTGAGGAGGCATCATGTCCAGGTGGGGGGACCGCGACCGAGTCGGCGCGGAGCAGAGCGGGACGCCGACGGTGCGCGTGATCGGTGTCGTGGTCGCGGTGGCGACGGCGGGCCTGTTGACCGGGTGTTCGATGCTCGGCGGGACGACCGACCCGGGCCCGTCCGTCACGACGTCGCACCCTCCGACGCACCACCGCACGGCGACCGTGTCCGCCACGCCCACACCCACGCCGACCGCCCCGAACGCCGGCGTCATCCCCGGGTCCGCGACGCCGTGCCCCGCGACCGCCGGACCCGAGGCGGCGCCGAGCCCGAGTCCGACGCTCACGTCCGTCCCGCAGGGCACCGTCGTCGCCCAGGGGGACGTCGCGTCGCCGAAGGGCAGCATCCACTTCCACTACCGGATGGTCGCGAACGGCGACGACACGTACTCCGCCGAGTACTCCGGGTTCACCTCGACCGTGCCGGTGCCGATCTCCGTCACGCTGCTCGACGTCCCGCCGGAGGTGGGGGACGGCCTGACCTACCACGGGGTCGCGGACCACCAGCTCGGGGGTCCGACGACCACACCGGCACCCGCGTCGTCCGCGTCCCTCGGCGACATCGGGCAGCCGGCGTACCTCGGGACGCTCGTGACCTACTCGTCGGCGGCGGCCGAGGCCGACGTGCCGCAGGAACTCGGCCCCGACAAGGTCCTCGCCGTGGACACCGTGCACTGGTCGATCCCCGTACGGCAGTCGAACGTCCACCCGGTCGACGGCGGGGCACGCCCCTACGCCTCCGGCACCGTCACCGCGACGACGGCCAGCGGTGCCCCGAAGCGGTACCGGGTGGCCCACGGCGACACGACGGCCATGGTGGCGTCGCGGTTCGGGATCTCGGTGCAGGACCTCATCTGGCTCAACGCGGGCCTGCAGGTGTTCGGCGACCAGCAGTACCTCTACGAGGACACGACGATCAACCTCGACCCCGACAGCAAGTAGCCCCCGGCCGGGACCCGGTCACACGACGGCCGCGATCGGCCGACCCGGGGCCCGGACCGCGGAGTCGAGCCGCGTCCACGCGCGGCCCAGGGCCTCGACGAGCCGCACCTGCGCGTCCGCCGGCACCGCGTAGGGGACGCGGAGGAACCCCTCGAAGCCCCCGTGCGGCCCGAACGCACCACCCGAGGTGAGGACGAGGCCCTCGGCGCGGGCGGCGAGGACGAGCGCGCTCGAGACCGGACGGCCGAGGCGCACCCAGGTGGACAACCCGCCGGCCGGTGCCGGGACCTCCCACTCCGGCACCCGGTCCCGCAACCCGGCCACGACGGTGTCGCGGGCGGCGCGGAGGAAGGTGCGCCGGGCCTCCAGGGCGGCCGCCGTGTCCGGGACGAGCTCGCGGACGATGCGCTGTTCGATCGCGGGCGTGCCGAGGTCGCCCGTCGGCCGGGCGAGCACGAGGCGCTGCAGGAGCGCGGGGTCCGCCCGGATCCAACCGACCCGCAGACCACCCCAGAAGACCTTGCCGGCCGATCCGATGAGGACCGCTGGACCGGCCGTCGCGAACGGCGGCACCACGTCGCCGTCGATCCGGAGCTCCGCCATGGTCTCGTCGGCGATGACGACGGTGCCGGCGTCCGCGGCCGCAGTGAGCACGGCCTCCCGGAGTGCGGACGGCATGGTCGCCGCGGTCGGGTTGTGCAGGTCGGGCATGAGGTACGCGACCGCGGGCGCGCTCCGCCGCAGCGCGCTGACGAGCGCGTCGCCGTCCCAGCCGTCGTGCGCGTCCACGGGCACGGCCACCAACCGTGCCCCGGCCGCGCGGAACGCCTCGTGGGCGTGCGGGTACGTGGGGGACTCGATGAGGACCTCCGTGCCGCGGCGCACGAGCACGCGCGCCAGGAGCGCGATCGCGTGCTGCGCGCCGAGGGTGACGAGCACCTGGTCCGCCGTCGTCGGCAGGCCCCGCGTCGTGTAGCGGTCGGCGATCGCCGCCCGGAGCCCCGGGTCGCCGACGGTGTCGTACCCGGTGCCCACGAGTGCGGCCGGGAGGCCCTGCACCGCCCGCACCGCCGCCTCGGCGACACCCGGGGCTGCGTGGAGCGCTGCCTTCCGCAGGTCGAGCAGGTCGCCGTCCACCGGCGCGGCGAGGTGGTCCGGGTCGGGCCGCCCGGCGACCGCGGACGGGAGCCGCAGCACACTCCCCGACCCGCGGGTGCTGCGGAGGAACCCGTCGTCCCGGAGCAGGGCGTAGGCGCTGGCGACCGTCGTCCGGCTGACGCCGAGCGCGTCGGCGAGCTGCCGTTCGGCGGGGAGGCGCGTCCCGACCGCGACCCGCCCGTCGATCGCGAGCACGCGGACGGCGTCGGCGAGTGCGCTGTAGGCGGGCCCGGACGAGCCGTCGCGCCAGTGCGTGAGCAGGGCGGCGGCGGCCCGGGCCGAGAGCACGAGGGGGATCACGGTGGCCAGCGTAGGAGGATTGGCTCTCGACGACCAGTCCAATCCGCGGTTGGGTGCTCGTGTGTCCCGCCGCCCCGCGCTCGTGCTCCGTGTCGTCCAGCTCCTCGTCGGTCTGTTCCTCTACGGGGCCGCGACGGCGCTCATGGTCCGCGCGGTCATCGGCGTCGCGTCGTGGAGCGTGCTCACCGAGGGGCTCGAGCGGATCGTGCCGTGGTCGTTCGGCACCGTGACCCTGGTGTCGAGCGGCGTCATCCTGCTGTTCTGGATCCCGCTGCGCCAGCGGCCCGGCATCGGCACGGTCCTCAACGCGCTCACCATCGGCCCGGCCGCCGACCTCGTCCTCGCCGTCGTCCACACCCCCGCCGGGCTGCCGGGACGCATCGGGCTGTTCGCGCTCGGGCTCGTCCTGCTCGCCGTCGCCACGGCCTGCTACATCGGGGCCCGGTTCGGAGCGGGCGCGCGGGACGGCCTCATGGTCGGACTCCACGAGCGGCTCGGCTGGCCGGTCTGGCTGGCACGGACCGCGATCGAGTTGACCGTCGTCGTGGTCGGGTGGCTCCTCGGCGGCGACGTCGGCGTCGGGACCGTCGTCGCGGCGTTCGCCATCGGACCGATCGTCGGCCCGCTCATGCCCGTGTTCGCCCGTCTGCCATGGTGTGCGGCCACAGCCGGTCCGTCGGACCGAGCACACCGACCACGGACGGGGTGAGGCCCGACACCGTTCCGGTGCCGGGCCTCCCGAGCGGGCGTCGCTGACTGCTCAGTGCTGCAGCGTCATGGCGTAGATCTCCAGATCGCTGTCGCGCTGCCAGTCGAGTCCTCCGGACCCCGGTGCGACCCACGCCGGCACCGACGGGTCGGTGAGGGAGAGCGACCGGACCTGCTTCCCGGCCTGCAGCGGCACGGTCGTCTCGTACAGCGACGCCCCGGTGGCGGTCTTCCCGGTCCCCGCCTTGAGCTGGTACGGGGTCTTCAGCACCGTGCTGTTGCCGAAGTCCGGGGACTGGTTCGCCCAGCCGGTGAGCTCGAGCGGCACGGTCGCGGTGCTGCCGTCGGTGTACGTGACGACGGCGGTGGCCGACGCGGCGCCGGTGCTGCCGTTGTCGGACGCGCCCACGATGTGGAGACTGCTGTACTCGCCCGACGGCAGAGCGATCGCCTGCCCGGTGGACTTGACGAAGTTCTCACTGGTGCCCGAGGTCGGCGGTGCCTCGTAGGTGACGCCGTCGAGGGTGACCGGTCCGGGTGCCGGTAGCTGGTCGGCCGCGTAGCTGAGACCGGTTCCGTCGAAGTCGCCCTGGCCGGGGGAGGTGAGGGTCGCGACGCCGTCGTTGTCGTAGACGCCGTTGAGATCCACGGCGCACGAGGTGCTCGTCCGGATCGCGCAACTCGTGCCGTCCTCGACGACGACGCTGACGCTCTTCCGCACAGCTGGCGCTCCGGCCAGCTTCGCAGTGAGAGCGACGGTGTACGTGCCGGGTCCGGTGCCGGCCGGAGCGACGACTCGCAGGCGGTCGTCGAGCTGGGTGGGCAGTCCGTTCGAGGTCGCGGTGACCGTCGTGCGGGACGGGGACACCGTCCAGCCCTTCGGCGCCGACGCGGTGACGGCGACCTCGGCGTTGCGCGGAGCGGTGGCCAGGAGCGTCAGGTCGACGTGCTGCTGTGACGGGCGACCCGCGGTGGGCTCCACGATCGCCTGGTCCGGCGAGACGTCGGCGCTGAGCTGGCGCACGGGGTTCGAGACGGTGTCGATCGACGGGGGCGCGTCCTCCGCGGCCGTGGCCCAGGTGGTGGGATCGGTGCTCAACGCGTACGCGATGTGACCACCGTGGGCGATGTCGGTCTGGTCGACCCAGGCCTTGTCCCACGACGTGCCGTTCACCGTCGCGGAGGCGATGTACCGGTTCGCCATGCTCGTGCCGGGTGCGGAGATCGTCAGCATCCCACCCTGTGTCTTGCCGTATCCACCGATCTGCACCTGGGCGTTCGGGAACTGCGGCGTCGTGATCACGTCGAAGTCGCCACCACTGGTCGTGGGGTAGAGCCCCAGCGAGGACATGACGTACCACGACGACATCTCACCCATGTCGTCGTTCCCGGGGATGCCGCCGGGAGTGTTCGTGAACAGGGTCTCCTGCGCCTTCACCACGGTCGCGGTGTTCCCCGGCTTCCCCGTCCACGCGTACAGGTAGGGCGCGATGAGGTTCGGCTCGTTGTTCGGGTTGTACGCCGTGGAGTCGTAGTAGTCGTAGGGGTCGCTCACCCAAGCGGTGCGGGCGGTCCCGGTGGGATCGGTGAGGAGCGCGTCGTAGTCGAAGAACTCGTCCAGTCGACCTGTCGTCGCCGCACTGCCCCCCAGCATGCCGACGAGCCCCGCGGGATCCTGCGGCACGAGCCACTGGTACTGGCTCGCGTTCTGCTCGTGGAACGCGTGGTCGCTCGTGACCGGGTCGTAGGGGGACAGCCACGTGCCATCGGCTGCGGTCCGTGGCCGGAACTGACTCGTCTGGGTGTCGAACACGTTCCGGTACGACTGCCCGCGCTTGGCGAACATCGCGGCGTCCTCCGCGTGGCCGAGCCCCTTCGCCATGAGGGCCAGTGATGCGTCCGCTGCCGCGTACTCGAGTGTGGCCGACGTGCCGTAGTAGCAGTCGTTGTCGTTGCTCTTCGTCGGGCAGCAGTTGCCGCTCGTCCCGCCGTGGCAGTCGGCCGCCGGCTCGATGTTCAGCCCGTACGGGATGTACCCACGTTCCGCGTAGTAGGCGACCCCGGCGCGTCCGTTCTCTCGGACACCGGCGGGTGGCACCTCCGTGGCGTTCGCTCGGAGGTACTCGTACGCCTCCGCGGCGTCAGCCCCGGTGAGCAGGCCCTTGGACCAGCCCTCGACCAGGAACGGGGTGACCGGGTCGCCGGTCATGATGTTGCCCTCCTGGTCCTCGAGATACCAGCGGGGCAGCGCCCCGCCCTCGCGGGCGATCGCGATGATCGACATGTCGATGTCGTGCGCCACCTTCGGCACGAGCATCTCGAGCAGCTGGTTCTGCGTCCGGTACGTGTCCCAGAGCGAGAAGTTGCTGTACGGGGTGTAGTCGCTGGCGGTGTGGATCTTCTCGTCGGCCCCGACGTACCGACCGTCGACGTCGCCGATCAGGTTCGGGTCGAGCATCGAGTGGTAGAGCGCCGTGTAGTACGCGACCTGCTGATCGTGCGAGCCCCCACCGATCGCCGCCTTGTGCAGCATCGTGTTCCAGTCGGCGGTGAGCGCTCGGTGCGCGGCGTTGAAGTCGAAGCCCAGCTTCCCCGTCTCCGCCGACAGGTTCTTCCGCGCTCCGGCGAGCCCGGTGAAGGAGAGTCCCACCTTCGCGACGACGGGATCGTCGTTCTTCGTGGTGTCGAACGTGGCCCATGCACCGTTCGAGCCCTTCGCGGCCGAGGTGCGCGAACCCGACGTCCGCTCGGTGCCCTTCCACGTGCCGTACGACGCGAACGGTCGGCTGAGCTCGACGTGGAAGTAGGTCTTCTTCGAGTCGTCGACCCAGCCCTCGACCGTCCGGTTCCCGACGACGTGGATCTCCGAGCTCGTCACGCCCGCGCCGGCGTTGAACAGCACGTTCGCCTGGCTCGTCCGCGGGAAGGTGTACTGCTGCCATCCGGTCCGTGCCGTCGCGGTCAACGCGACCTTGACGCCGTACCTGTCGAGTTGCGTCTGGTAGTAGGCGGGACCCGTGGTCTCGTCGTCGTGGCTGAACGTCGACGCGTACTGTGCCGGATCGGTGGAGCTGACCACGCCGGTCGTGGGCATCATCGGCAGGTAGTTGAACCGACACCCGTTGATCGTCGTCTGGCTGAACCCGGTGACCGTGTCAGCGGCCTCCGTGTCGCACCCCGTGCCACCCGCCGTCTTCATCAACGGACTCTCCTGGACCAGGCCGAACGGAGCGCCGGCGGCGGGGAAGTCGAGGCCCTCGTTCTCGGTACCGATGAACGGATTGACCAACTTCGTCAGATCCGTCCCGGAGCCCGGTACGGCAGCGGGCTCCGCGGCAGCGCTCGCGCTCACTGCCGTCCCCACGGTGGAACCGGCCACGGCGAGGCCGACGCACAACGCGATCACCCCCAACCGTCCGACGCGACGGTGTCCCCGCTGTGCGTGTCGATCGGAAGCGAGCGTCGTCGAGCGCATGTGATCCCCGTCGTGTCCACGCCCGTCGACACCGTCGTCGCGAGCCGGTGGCGACGTTAGACCGGATCTTCTACCCCCGCAAGAGGGGCCTTCGATGTCACACGGGAATGGACGACGGCACCAGCGCTCTTGAGCACTCCATGACATCGTCGACGGAACGCCGCGGCTGGCTCAGCGTGCTCTCGGTGGCACTCGGCTCGTTCGTGCTCGTGCTCTCGGAGTTCCTGCCCATCGGACTCCTGCCCGCCATCGCCCGCGGGCTGCACGTCGACATCGGCACCGCAGGACTCATGGTCGTCGCCACCGGACTCACCGGCGCCGTCGCCGCACCGGTGGTCACCGTCGCCACCTCCCGCGTGGACCGTCGCGTCGTCCTCGTCGCCCTCACGGCGCTCCTGGTCGTGGCCGACGCGCTCGCCGCGGTCGCGCCGTCGTTCTGGGTGCTGCTCGTGGCGCGGATGCTCCTGGGCGTCGGGATC
Source organism: Curtobacterium sp. MCBD17_019 (assembly GCF_003234555.1). Lineage (NCBI taxonomy): Bacteria > Bacillati > Actinomycetota > Actinomycetes > Micrococcales > Microbacteriaceae > Curtobacterium > Curtobacterium sp. MCBD17_019. The sequence goes on from NZ_QKTT01000006.1 coordinate 14,358, forward strand.
GGCGGGTTCTGGTCGATCGGTGCCGGGATCGCCGGGAGGCTCGTGGCGCCGTCCGCCGTGATCCGCGCGACCTCGTTCATCACCGCCGGCATCTCGGTCGCGACGGTCGTGAGCCTGCCGCTCGGTGCGTTCGTCTCGTCGCTCGCCAGCTGGCGGCTCGCGTTCGTCATCGGCGGCGGCCTCGGTGTGGTGGCGCTGGGCCTGCAGGTCGCGATGTTGCCGCGGATCCCGGCGACCCAGGCCGTCCGGTTCGCGACGCTCGGCGGGCTGCTCCGGATCCCGCGCGCTCGCGTCGGTCTCATCGCCGCGGTGTTCCTGTTCGTCGCGCAGTTCGCCGCCTACACGTACGTTTCGCCGTACCTGGAACAGATGGTCCGCGTCGACGCGGACACCGTCACGATCGCCCTGCTCGTGTTCGGCATCGCGGGGATCATCGGGAACTTCGCCGCGGGGTGGACCCTGAGCCGCAGCGTGATCGGCACCATCGGCGTGGCGAAGGCCGTGCTCGCCGCCTCGGTCGTCCTGCTGCCGCTCGCGGCACAATCGGTCGTCGCGGTGTTCGTCCTGCTCGCGGTCTGGGGCTTCGTGTGGGGTGCGCTGCCGCTCGGGACGCAGACCTGGATGTCGAACGCGTCGCCCGGCTCGTCCGAGAGCGGTCTGGCGCTGTTCGTCACGACCATCCAGCTCGCCATCGCCGGCGGGTCCGTGCTCGGCGGCGCCGCCGTCACGTCGTTCGGGCTCGCGACCGACTTCTGGTTCTCGGGCGCCGTCGCGGTGGTCGGCGCCGTCGTGCTCGTCTGGCTCGGGCAGCGCCGACCGTCGAGTCCGGCCATGACCGGGGGAACGGCGACGACCGCGGGGTCGGCGACGACCGCGGGTCCCGCGACGACCGCGGGACCCGCGACGACCGCCGCGATCCGCCTCCCGGGTGCCGGCGACCCGGACCCGGTGTGCACGCCGGCTCCCTGACGAACGGACGATGCTGGCCGAGCGGTGCCCGCGTGCACTAGCTTCTGCCGCATGCGCACGGTCACGAGTGGTCTCTTCACGTCCGTGGACGGCGTCGTCCAGGACCCGTTCCGGTTCCAGTACGACTCGTTCGACGACGAACTCGGTGCCGGGATGGGCCGGTTCATGGCGGCGACGTCGACGGTGCTCCTCGGCAGGAGGTCCTACGAGGAATGGGCGACGTGGTGGCCCGCCCACCCGGAGGACCCGTTCGCCCGGTTCATCAACCCGATCGAGAAGCTCGTCGTCTCGCGCACCCTCGGACCGGATCTGGCGTGGGAGCACAGCACCCTCATCGAGGGCGACCTGCTCGACGTCGTCCGCGAGCTCCGCGCGGGGGACGGCGGGGACGTCGCGGTCTGCGGCAGCATCTCGGTCGTCCGTCAGCTCGTGTTCGCGGGCCTGCTCGACGAACTCCAACTCATGATCCACCCCGCCGTCGCGGGCGCCGGACGCCGCCTGTTCGAACCCACCGACCCCCCGCTCCGCCTGCGGCTGCTCCGGAGCGAGGTCACGAGCAAGGGCAACGTGCTGAACACGTACGGTCCGTTCGAGGCGGTGGTGGCGCCGTGAGGCTCCCCGGGGACGGGCACGTCCACAGCGAGTGGTCCTGGGACAGCGGATCGGACCCGGCGTCGCCGGGGCGGATGGTGCGCACGTGCGAGCAGGCGGTCCGGGTCGGGCTCCCGGCCATCGTGTTCACCGAACACCTCGACCTCGAGGACACGTGGCGCGTCGACGACGGCGACATGGGACCGTACGCCGGGGCGCTCGTCGGCGACGACGGCATCGTCCACCTGCCGTCGTTCGACCTCGACGGGTACCTCGAGTCGATCGACCGGTGCCGATCCGCGTTCCCCGGACTGCGGATCCTCACCGGCGTCGAGTTCGGCCAGCCGCACCTCTGGGGGGAGGCGGCTGCCACGGTCCTCGACACCGGCGCGATCGATCGCGTGAACGGGTCGCTGCACATGCTCCCCTTCGGCGACGACCGCACCGAACCGACGACGCTGTACCACCACCGACCCGCGGACGAGGTCATGTGGGCGTACCTCGAGGAGGTCCCCCGCATGGTCGCGGGGTCCGACGCCTTCGCCGTGTTCACGCACATCGACTACGCGGTGCGCGCCTGGCCGACCGCGACGGCGGGACCGTTCGACCCCCGACGCTTCGAGGAGGGCTTCCGCGCCGCGATGCGCGCCATCGCCGGATCCGGACGCGCGCTCGAGATGAACACCCGACGGCTCTGGTCGTGGGTGCCGCAGTGGTGGAGCGAGGAAGGCGGCCGAGCAGTCACCTTCGGCAGCGACGCACACGTCCCCGAGGCGGTCGCCGCGCACTTCCCCGAGGCCGTGCTCATGGTGGAGTCGTTCGGTTTCCGTGCCGGATCGCGGCCCGAGGACCCCTGGACGCGCTGACGCGTCGCGCCAGCATGCACCGGCAGCGCCCCGCGGCGTCCGCTGACCCCGGTCACCGCGAACGCGAGAACGCCGCGTCGAACGCGGCCTCCGGCGGCGCGATCCGCCCGAGTGCCCGGACGAACGCGAGCGCCTCCGGCCCCCCGACGAGCCGGTCCATGCCCGCGTCCTCCCACTCGACGCTCGTCGGGCCGTCGTACCCGATCGCGTTGAGCACCCGGAAGACCCGCTCCCACGGCACGTCCCCGTGCCCGGCGGTCACGAAGTCCCAACCGCGACGTGGATCGCCCCACGGCAGGTGCGACGCCAACCGGCCGTTGCGTCCGTCGAGTTGCTTGACCGACTCCTTGCAGTGCACGTGGTACACCCGGTCAGCGAAGTCGAGCAGGAACGCGGCCGGGTCCAGGTCCTGCCACACGAAGTGCGACGGGTCGAAGTTGAAGCCGAACGCGGGCCGGTCGGCGAACATCTCGAGCGTCCGCTTCGCGGTCCAGTAGTCGTACGCGATCTCCGACGGGTGGACCTCGAGCGCGAACCGCACCCCGACCTCCTCGAACACGTCGAGGATGGGCGCGAACCGGTCGTGGAAGTCCTGGTACCCGGCGTCGACCATGCCCGGGGGCACCGGCGGGAACCCCGCCACGGTCTTCCAGATCGCCGACCCGGAGAACCCGGTCACGGTGTGGGCACCGAGTGCCGCGGCCGCCCGTGCGGTGTCCTGCATCTCGCGAGCAGCCCGCTGGCGGACGCCCTCCGGGTCACCGTCGCCCCAGACGTGCGGCGGCAGGATGTCCTCGTGCCGCGCGTCGATCGGGTCGTCGCACACGGCCTGCCCGACCAGGTGGTTGGCGATCGCCCGGACCTCGAGCCCGTTCCGCTCGAGCACGGCCTTCCGCTCGGCGACGTACTCCGGGTCGGACGCGGCGCGGCGGACGTCGAGGTGGTCCCCCCAGCAGGCGATCTCCAGACCGTCGAACCCCCACTCGCCGGCCAGGCGCGCCACCTCCTCGAACGGCAGGTCGGCCCACTGACCGGTGAACAGCGTGACCGGGCGGGTGCCGGCTGCGGCGCTCACGAGGCGACCTCCGCCGCGGGCGCGGCCAGGGCCTCCCGGACGGACGGCCACGACCGGAGCCGTTCGCGCACGTCGTCCCGCTGTTCGTCGGCGATCGCGGTGGTGAGCGCGCGGCCGAGCACGTCGTCGATGCGGACCGGGAGGCCCGTGGCGGCGGACTCGACGGCCGCCTCGACCATGGCGAGGCTGACGACGTTCTCGTGCACCTCGCCCTGCGGACGCCGTCCGGTCCGCAGCGCGGTGACGAACTCCGCGAGCGACCCGGCGATCTCCGGTGGGGTGCTCGTCGGCGGGTCGACGACGAGTGGCGACCCGTCGGCGCGCTCGGCCGAGGGCGCCGCGTCGCCGTCCCAGAGCGCGGTGCCCCCGGCGGCACTCACCCGCCAGTCGCCGTTCCAGGACGTCTCGGCGCCGGCGGCACACCAGCTGCCCGAGTAGACGAACCGCACGCCGTCCTCGAACGAGAACACGGCGCTCGCCGCGGCATCGCCCCGGTACCAGCTCCACGAGGGGTTGAACGCCTCGCAGTACACCGACACGGGATCGCGTCCGAGCAGGGCGCGGACCGCGTCGAAGGGGTGGATCGCCATGTCGAGGAGCAGCGGGTGGTCCATCACGTCGCGGAACCCCCCGAAGTGCGGGGCCTTCGCGAAGGTGTGGGTCACGACGCCGACGTCGCCGAGCTCGGCGGTCAGGGCACGGAGGTGCGTCAGGTGGTCGTTGTACCGGCGGGACTGACTCACCATGAACAGCTCGCCCGTGCACTCGGCGGCCGCGGCGAGCGACAGGCCCTCGGCGACCGAGGCGGCCACGGGCTTCTCGCCGAGCACCGGCAGACCGAGGAACAGCGCCTCGGTGGTGACCGGATGGTGGGCGCGGGGGATCGTGACGTCGAGGACCGCGTCGGGACGGACCTCCCGGACCATGTCGGCGAGCACGGCACCCGTCGGCACCGTCCCGCCGCCGGCGGCGGCGACGAGCTCGGCACCGGCGCGCGCGGTCTCCGGGACGAGGTCGACGATGCCGACGAGCTCGACGTCGGCACTGGCCACGACGTTCCGGAGCCACGCCTGCCCCATGCCGCCCGCGCCGACCTGCAGGATGCGGACCGGGCGGTCCGCGTCGATGGTCTCGGTCATGCCTCGATCGCTCCCTGGTAGCTCTTGCCGTTGAAGAAGTCGTCCGTGTCGTACCGGAGCAGGGTCGGCGTCGCGCGCTCGCGCTCCGGACGGGCCCACTCGACCGCGTTCGCGATCACGTGGGTCACGTCGGGCTGGTGGTAGACGGGGAAGTCCTGGTCCCCGGGGCTGAAGTAGAACACCTTGCCGAAGCCCCGGCGGTACGTCATGCCGCTCCGGAACACCTCACCGCCGCTGAACCCGCTGATGAACACGAGCTCGTCCGGCGTGGGGACGTCGAAGTACTCGCCGTACATCTCCTGCTCGGGGATGACGATCGGGTTCGGGATGCCGCGGGTGATCGGGTGCTGCGGGTTCACCGTCCAGACGAGCTCGCGGTCGTGCTCGCTGCGCCACCGGAGCGTGCAGGTGGTGCCCATGAGCTTGCCGAAGATCTTGGACCAGTGGCCGGAGTGCAGCACGATGAGGCCCATCCCGGCGAGGACGTGCCGGTGCACGCGGTCCACCACCTCGTCGTCGACCTCGGCGTGTGCGGCGTGGCCCCACCAGGTCAGCACGTCGGTCTGCTCGAGGACCTCCTCGGTCAGGCCGTGCTCGGGCTCGTCGAACACGTGCGTCGTCACCGACGCGGCGTCACCGAGCCAGTTCGTGATGCCGGCGGCGATCGCGCCGTGCATGCCGTCCGGGTAGCGGTCGGCGACGTGCTGCTCGACCTGTTCGTGGCGGTTCTCGCCCCAGACGACGACGCGGATGGGGGTGGTGGTGTCGGTCACGGTTGCTCCGTTGCTCGTGGTGGTGTGGTGTCGTGGCGCGCGGCGGTCACTTGACCGCACCGCCGGTGGCGCCCGCCGCGATGAACCGCTGCGCGATGACGAGCAGGATGATCGCGGGCAGGGAGGCCAGGACCGCGGTCGCCATGACCGTGCTCCAGTCGGCGGTGTACGTGCCGATGTACTGGTAGATGCCGAGGGTGATCGGCCGGATCTTCTGGGTGGTCGTCAGCGTCAGGGCGAACAGGAAGTCGCTCCACGTGAACAGGAAGGTGAACAGCGCCGCGGTGACGAGCGCGTTCACGCTGATGGGCAGCACGACCGCGGTGAACGCCCGGACGTTGCCGGCACCGTCGATCTTCGCCGCCTCGATGATCGACGTCGGGATCCCGGCCATGAACGCGCGCATGACGATGATCGCGAACGGGATCCCCGCGGTCGAGTCCGCGAGAACCAGGCCGAGCACCGAGTTGAGGAGCCCGAGCTGGTTGTAGGCGGTGTAGAGGGCGTTCGCGACGACGATCCCGGGGATCATCTGCGCGATGAGGATCCCGAAGAGGATCGTGTCCGCGCCCCGGATCCGGAGCTGCGCCAGCGCGTACGAGGCCGGGGCGGCGATGAGCAGGCTGAGGACGACGCTCCCCGCCGCGATGAGCAGGCTCGTCACGAGGTTCCCGCCCTGGTCGGCGAGCGCGTGCGCGTACCCGGAGAACTGGGCGTGGAACGGGAACCACGCGGCGTCGATCGCGGGTCCGGCGGGCTGGAGCGAGATGTTGAGCATCCAGTAGACCGGGAACAACATGACGCACAGGATCAGGATCCCGATGACGGTCAGGATCCACTTCCGGGAGGCCCGGCGCGGCCGCCCCGCCTCGGCGGCGGTCCGGCGGGTGGTCGCCCCTCTGACGGCCCGCGAGCGGGTCGGGGCGGTGAGCACCTGGTCCGGTGCCACGACGTGGTCACTCATCGATCGCCCTCCTCGTGGCGCGCAGGTAGACGACCGCGAACACCGCCGAGATGACGATGAGGATGTCGCTGAGCGCTGCGCCCTTGCCGAAGCTGAACTGCTGGAACGACAGCTGGTACGACTGGGTGGCGATCGTCTGGGTGGAGTTGGCCGGGCCGCCGTTCGTGAGCCCGAGGATGATGTCGAGCACCTTGATCGTGTAGACGACGCCGAGCACGAGCACGACGCTGACGACCGGACGGAGCATCGGCCAGGTGATGTGCCGGAACGCCTTCCAGCCCGTGGCACCGTCGAGGGAGCCGGCTTCGTACAGCTCCTCGGGGATGTCCTGGAGACCGCTGTACAGGATCGTCGTGTTGAACGGGATCCCGATCCAGATGTTCACGCCGATCACCGTGAGCAGCGCGATGGACGTGCTCGTCAACCAGGGGACCGGCCCCGCGACGACGTGCAGGCCCTGCAACACCTGGTTGAGCACGCCGCTGTCCTGGTCGAGGATCCACTTCCACACCGCGCTCGAGACGATGAGGGGCAGGAGCCACGGCAGGAGCAGGAGCGACCGGAGCAGACCGTTCAGCGGGAACGACCGCTTGAAGAACAGCGCGATGAGGAGCCCGAGCACGAACTGCCCGACGATGGAGATCACCGTGAACAGGGCGGTGTTGAGCAGCGCGGTGCCGAAGTAGTGCGCGCTGATGACGCTGACGTAGTTGCGGAGCCCGATGAACGGGGCGCTCCCGGTGAAGAACGTCGTCGTCGTGTAGTCCTGGAAGCTCATGACGATGTTCTTGACCACGGGGTAGCCGAAGAACAACAGCATGTAGACCACGGCGGGTGCGAGGAACAGCAGCCGGAACACCCGTTCGCGGCGGAGGCTCCCGGCGCCGCGCCGGGGCCCCGGGGCGGGGCGACGGTCCCGCTCGGAGCCGCCCCCCGTCCCCGTCGCCCGGCTCCGCACGCCGGCGGTGTCGACCGTCATCAGCTGTTCGCCGCGTCCTTGAGCGCGTCCGCGGGCGACGACTGCCCGGTGAGCGCCGACTGGATCGCGGTGTAGATCTTCGTCGCGGCGGCCGGCCACTTCGCGCCGAGCTCACCCGTGCGGGCCCGGGCCGTCGCGACCATGTCGACGAACACCTGCTCCGACGGCACCTGCTGGCCGAACCGCTTCGCCACCGCGGTGCGCGAGGGGATCGTGTACCGCTGCTTCGCCATGGACAGCTGGTTCTTCGCGCTGTTGAGGCACTTGACGACCTTCGCCGCGACCTTCTGCTTGGCGCTGTCACCGGTCTGCGGCACGGTCCAGACCTCACCGCCGAGCGGAGCGACCGAGTCGTCGCCGGCCTTCGGCACCGGGATCTTCGCGATGCCGTAGTCGATGCCGCTCGCCTTGAGGGCCGGGATCTGCCACGGGCCGTTGATCATCATCGCGGTCTTGCCCGCGATGAACTGGTCGTTCACGTCGGCCTGCGTCCAGTTGAGCGCGCCCTTCGACACCGAGCCGCTCTTGACCATGTCGGTCCAGAGCTGCAACGCGCCCTGGGTGCCCTTGGTGTCGAGGTGCTTCTCGTCACCGCCGTTCGACCACATGAACGGCAGGAACTGCCACGAGCCCTCGTACGTGGCGTTGGCGTCGAACGCCAGACCGTACTGCGATCCCGACGTCAGCTTGGCGGCGGCGGTCTTCAGCTCGGCCCACGTGGTGGGGACCTGGACGCCTGCGTCGCTGAGGTCCTTCTTGTTGTACATGAGCGCGATCGTGTTCACGGTGGGGGCGAGCCCGTAGAGCTTCCCCTTGTACGTGCCGGCCGACACGACGCCCTTGGCGTACCCCTTGGACGAGATCCCGTAGTCCTTGAGCGGGGCGAGGGCACCGCTCGCCGCGATCTGCTGCAGGTCGGGGTTGTCGAGCATGAGCACGTCCGGCAGCGTCCTCGACGACGCCTGCTGCAGGACCTTCTGGACGAGGTTCGCACCCGGCACGACGTTGCGGTTGATCGTGACACCGATCTGCTTGCCGCACTGCTTGAGCGTCTTGCCGATGACGACCTTGTCGTTGCCCTGGTTGTAGTAGTCGAGCACGCTGATGCTCTTCACACTGCTCGCGGCGGGGTTGGAGCCGGTGGCACAGCCGCCGAGGACGAGCGGGATGGTGGTGGCGATGGCGGCCGCTCCGACGAGGGTGGCTCGTCGTCGCGCCCGGGTGGGGGCGGATGTGCTGCTACTGCGCTTCATTGCGGTGCTCGCTTCCTGGATGGGACCTCGCGGCTGCGCGAGGGTCGTGCTGCGCCCGGTCGCGGGTGCGCGGGCGTGGTCGAGCGCCCGGCCCGGCGCTCGTCGCCGGGCGGGTCGTGCTGTGTCGGTCTGGGCCGGTCGGGAGGGACGGGTCAGGTGAGGACGTCGGCCGCGGAGTCCGCGGGGACGTCGGCCCAGCTGCCGTCGGCGTCGGCACTGCGTGCGACGGCGTCGAGGACGCGCTGGACGTGGAGGCCGTCCGCGAAGGACGGCTCGGGACGGGTGCCGTCGGCGATGGCGGTGACGAGGTCGACGACCTGATGGGTGAACGCGTGCTCCCACCCGAGGACGTGCCCCGCTGGCCACCACATGTCGACCCAGGGGTGGCCGGGGTCGGTGACGAGGACCTGACGGAAGCCCTGTTCGGTCTCCGGCAGGGTGGCGTCGTGGAAGGCGAGCTCGTTGAGCCGCTCGAGGTCGAACGCCACCGCACCGGTCGTGCCGCTGATCTCGATGCGGAGCGCGTTCTTCCGACCACTCGCGACGCGCGAGGCGCCGAACTGGCCGATCGATCCGTCGGACAGCCGCGCCGTGATGAGGGCGAGGTCGTCCACGGTCACCGGGTGCCGCGGGGCGTCGGCGGCGGAACGGCCCCCGAGACCGACGGCCTCCGTCATCACCGGTCGTTCGGTCGTGAAGGTGTGCAGGAGACCGGACACCCGCTCCACCGCCGCTCCGGTCACGTACTCGACGGCGTCGATCGCGTGGGCTCCGATGTCGCCGAGGGCGCCGCTGCCGGCCTGCTCCTGGTCGAGGCGCCAGGTCATCGGTCCGTCGGGGTCGGCGAGCCAGTCCTGGTCGTAGGTGGCGCGCACCTGGCGGACGTCCCCGATCCTCCCGGCCCGGACGAGGTCGTGCGCCAACCGGAGCGCGGGGACGCGACGGTAGCTGAAGCCGACCATCGCGACGACCCCGTGGTCCGCGGCCGTGGCGGCGGCCGCGGCCATGCGCTCCGCCTCCGCGACGCTGTTGGCCAGGGGCTTCTCGCACAGCACGTGCTTGCCCGCCTCGAGCGCGGCGACCGCGATCTCGGCGTGGGAGGACCCCGGCGTGCAGATGTCGACGAGGTCGATGTCGTCGCGGGCGATGACGTCGCGCCAGTCGGTGGCGCTCGACTCCCACCCGAGGCGGTCCGCGGCGGCCGCGGCACGGGCGGCGTCGCGGCCGACGACGACGGATCGACGCACCGAGCGCGGCAGGTCCGCGACCACCGGCGCCGTGCGCCATGCCTGGGAATGGGCGGCGCCCATGAACCCGTGTCCGATCATCGCGACCCGGATCGTGCCGTCGACACTGCTCATCTCGTAACTCCTTCGTCACTCAACGGCGGTCACGCTATTGCACGTCCGGAGCGAGCACAAGAGAATCGTCGAAACAATTCGACGATGACACGCGCGCCTTCCCGGGCATGGCGTGGGGCTCGTCCGCGCTATCGTCGAATGGGTTCGACCGCGTCGCGGTCCGGGTCCGGGCGGAGAGAGAGGGCCCACCGTGCCAGTGCAGCGCATCGCCGACGTCGCCCGGCACGCGGGCGTGTCGACGAGCACCGTGTCGTACGTGCTCAGCGGGAACCGACCGATCTCCGCGGAGACCCGGCGGCGGGTCGAGGCGAGCATCGACGCACTCGGGTTCATCCCACACGCCGGCGCGCGGTCGATCCGACGGCGGCGGACCAACGTGGTCGCGCTCGCGCTCCCGCTCCGCCCCGAGTCGCAGGTGCGTGTGCAGATGGAGTTCGTCCTGAGCATCCTCAGCGCCGCCCGGCAGGAGGGCAAGCACGTGCTGCTCCTCAGCACCGAGGACGGGGTCCAGGCGATCCGCGAGGTGACCGCCGGCTCGCTCGTCGACGGCGTGATCCTCATGGAGGTCGAGACCGAGGACGCCCGCGTCGCCCTGCTCGAGCAGCTCGGGTTCCCGACCGTCGTGCTCGGCACACCGGGGCCGCCGATCACCCTGCCGTCGATCGACTTCGACTTCGCCGCGGCCGGGGCGCTCGAGGCGACGAACCTCATGGACCAGGGCCACCGCCACATCGGCTACGTCGGACACGCCGTCGAGACCTTCGACCGCGGCCTCGGGTTCGCGGTCACCGCGCGGGACGCCGTGCTGCGGACGGTGCGCGACGCGGGCGGCACCGCCACGTGGGTGTCGACCGGGGGCTCCCGGGCGGACGTCGCGGAGTCGCTCGAACGGCTCTTCGCGCTCGACCCGGACATCACCGGGCTCGTCGTCCACAACGAGACGGCGCTCCCGACCGTGCTCGACCGGCTCCGCGAGCTCGGACGCCACGTGCCGCGGGACGTCTCCGTGACCGCTCTCGCGCCCGACGCCGATGCCGAGCACTGCGTGCCGCCCGTGTCGAACGTGGACCTGCCGTCGGGCGAGATGGCCCGGACGTCCTTCGCGATGTTGCTCGAGATCCTCGACGGGGGGACACCGGAGGCGTCGCGCATCCCGCCGACCCTGCAGCACCGGGGATCGGTGGCGGCGCCCCGTCGGTAGTGCTCGGCCGCAGCGTGTCGGAACGCCGTAGCGTGGGAGCATGCCGGACCTCCTGGTCGTCACCGGTCCACTCGCGGTCGGCAAGGACACGACCGCCGACGCCCTCGCTCGCCTGCTCCGCGCCCGGGGGCGGACCGTCGTGGTCGTCGACGTCGACGACGTGGCCGCGATGGTCGCCGGGGGAGCCGCCGACTCCGGACTCTGGGCCGCGGCGCACGAGGCCCACGGTGCCCTCGTCGCCTCCTGGATGCGTTCGGCGGTCGACGTCGTGATCGCCGTCGGCCCCGTGTTCTCGGCCGAGGAACGGGACGCCCTCACCCGACCGTTGCCACCAGGGGTCACGCCGACCTGGGTGGTCCTCGACGCGCCGGTGGAGGTCACGTTCGGTCGTGCCGCCGCCGATGCCACCCGAGGACGGTCCCGCGTGGCCGGGTTCCACCACGAGGCCCACCGGCGCTTCCGGGGGCTCCTGCCGTCGATCCCCGCGGACGTGCTGATCGACACCTCCGTGCGGCGACCAGACGACATCGCGGTCACGGTCCTCGCGCTGCTCGATCGACGCTGAACAGCTCCGGCGTCGCCCCTGGGAACCGAGCAGACCCGGCCCGGCACGATGGACCGATGGCATCCACCACGGCGTCGCGCAACGTCCTCCGTGACGACACGATCGGCCTCCTGACCCGCGGCTACGGCTTCGGCGCGCACATCTGGCGGCGCGCGGACGCCGGCGCACGGTCGGTGCCCATGCGCCTGCTCGGGGACCGGGCACTGCTCGTCCGCGGGGCGGAGGGCGTCGCGGCGTTCTACGACGAACGCCTGGTCCGTCGCCACGGAGCGATGCCCGCCGTCGTCCGGCTGACCCTGTTCGGCCCGGGATCCGTGCACGGTCTCGACGGCGACGACCACCGGCACCGCAAGGCGACCTTCGTCGACGTCGCGTACGAGGACGCCCAGGTCGAGCGGCTCTCACCCCTGTTCGACCGGGAGTGGCGGGCGGAACTCGCGGCGTGGATCGCCGGTGGTGAGCGGTCGGCGTACCGGGCCGCGGTCGGCGCGTACGGACGGGCGAGCATGCGGTGGGCGGGCCTCCCGGGCACGGACGAGGCGAGGACCCGGTGGGCCGCACGGCTCGCGCAGATCGTCGACGGCTTCGGCGTGCCGTACTCGCCCGAGTACCTGCTCGCGGTCCGGAACCGGCTGTGGTCGGACCGACACGCGCGGCGCCTCGTCGAGGCCGTCCGGAGCGGCCGACTCGACCCGGCTGCCGGCACGGCCCTGTACGAGTGGGCGTGGCACCGCGACCGCCAGGGCGCGCTGCTCCCGTCGCGCACCGCCGGCGTGGAGCTGCAGAACAGCTTCCGTCCGATGATCGCGGTCGCGCGGTTCGCCGCATTCGCCGCGGCGGCGCTGCACGACCGCCCGGACTGGCGGACGCGGATCGCCGACGAGACCGCGGCGCGTGGCTCGCTGGTCGGCGGTCCGCTCGCGACCGCGTTCGCGCAGGAGATCCGTCGGACGGCGCCGTTCGTGCCGATGCTCCCGGCGCGCGCCGTGCAGGACGTCGAGATCGACGGCGCGCGGGTGCCGGCGGGCGGTCGACTGGTGCTCGACATCCTCGGCACGGACACCGACGACCGCTCGTGGGAGCGGCCCGACGTGTTCGACCCGGAGCGGTTCGTCGGCGTCGACGACTACGAAGCGCTCCCCGCGTTCGTCCCGCACGGTGGCGCATCGGTGACCGGTGGCCATCGCTGCCCCGGGGAGAAGCTCGCCATCGCCGGGCTCGCGGCGGCCGTCGCGGCGCTGAGCGATCCCCGCGTGACGGTCCTCGCCACCGGACTCGGCGTCGACCGCCGTCGCATGCCGACGAAGCCCCGGTCGGGCGTCCGGGTGCGGCGGAGCGGGACCGGCGCGCGCTGTCCCTTCCACTGATCCGGGCGGTGACCGTCCCGCGCACCGTTCCCAGTCGGTTCCCCGTATCCTGACGGTGGAAGCAATGGCGATTCCGGTAGAAGAGCCTGGTCGCCGTGGCGCGTCCCCGCGGTCAGGCGTGGCATCGAACCCCTGAGCGCATCGTGACCCACCATCGCATCGAATTCGTGACCCGTGACCGCACGGGCATCACCGCCGTCGTGACGTCGACCGGCGTCGTGGACGCCGACGCGGTCATCCGCAACATCCAGGCGGGACACTCCGGCTACTACGTCGAAGCGACCGATTGGCGGCGCGCACCGGTCCGGACCCTCTCGGTCCTCGGTGGGGCGTACCTGTTCGCGAACTGGGACGGCAGCAAGCGCAACAACCTCCACGACATCGCGGCGCGTGCACCCGCACGCGCCGTGGAGCCGGCGAAGCCCACCGAGTCGCGGTTCATGGTCGCGCTCGGCGCCGCTGTGTCGGTGCTCCTCGGACGACGCCGGACGGCGTACCGCCGCTGACGCCGGATCCGCCGTACGGTCGACGTGCGCAGGTCGCGCACGGCAAGGAGGGACCCCCGATGGAACTCGTCTTCGTCCACGGCGCGCTCGTGCGCGACGGCTCGTGGTGGTGGGGCCCCACGGCGGAGATGCTCCGCGAGCGCACCGGCGTCCGCAGCACGGCGGTCGCCCTGCCCTCGTGCGGTGAGACCGCGCCTGACGACGTGGCCGGGGGACTCGTCGCCGACGCCGCCGCGCTCCGCGGCGTGCTCGACGGCCTCGACGCGGCGATCGTCGTCGGCCACTCCTACGGCGGGACCGTCATCGCCGAGGCCGGGACCCACCCCGCCGTCGCCCACCTGGTGCTCGTGTCGTCGTACCTGCCCGACGTCGGCCAGACGCAGGGCGGCGTCATGAGCGGCGAACCGGACCCCGTCACGATCGCCGACGGCGGTGACGGGACCGTCCACCTGTCCGGCTACGACGCGGCGTCGTTCGGCGCCCGGTTCCTCCAGGACGCCGACGAGACGGTGCAACGCCAGGCGTGGGAGCGGCGGACGGCCCAGGCGGCCGCGGCCTTCGTCACACCGACGAGCACCGCCGGGTGGCAGGGCGTCGACTCGACGTACCTCGTCTGCCAGGAGGACCGGAGCACGACCGTCGCGTTGCAGCGGTCCCACGCCGCTCGCGCCACCCGCGCCGTGGATCTCCCGACCGGTCACCACCCGTTCCTGACCCGGCCCGACCTCGTCGTCGAGCAGCTGGAGGCCGTGCTGCACCGCGGCTGATCCGCGTCCGGTGGCGCGCAGGGAGGACCGCGGCCACGGCGAGCGCCTACCCCGGCTGACGCCGTGGCGGCAGCACGGTGGCGACGGCGATGACCACCAACACGGCCGGCGCCGAGATCGCGACGACGCGGAATCCGTCCCCGCCGGCCTGACCGACGACGCCGCCCACGAACGACCCCAGTGCCATCGCGCCGGCGACGCACGCGCTCACCCAGGCCACCGCCTCGGTGAACACCGCGCCGTGGACCTCCTGGTGGAGCACCCGGTTGGTGGAGATCGTGAACGGTGTGATCGTCGCGCCCGCGAACAGTCCGAGGGGGAACAGCCAGCCGAGCCCGGGGGACAGTGCGAGCGCGCTCCAGAACACCGCGACGGCCGCGGAAGCCGCGAGCAGCAGGCGGAAGGGCGGGACCCGCGACGGCACGGCGCTCATGAGGACACCACCGGTCACGCTGCCGATCGAGTACGCGGTGAGCACGAGACCGGCGATCTGCGGGAGGCCCGCTTCCGTCGCCCACGCGACGACCGTGACGTCGTTGACCCCGAAGGTCAGACCCAGTGCCACGCTCGAGACCAACAACGCCATCACGCGCCGGGAGCGCCACGGGACGAACGCGCGCCGTGTCACGCTGACGCCCCCGGTCGGTCCGCGCCCGACCCCGCGCCGGAGCCACAGGCACCCCGCGGCGCCGAACACGCCCGACGCCACCAGCCCTGCGGCCGGGTCCACCGCCGCCGAGACGAGGGCCGCGAGGGCCGGCCCGAAGACCCATACGAGCTCGTCCGCGATCGCCTCGAGCGAGAACGCCAGGTGGATCCCGCTGCCGGCATCGACCATCGCCGTCCATCGCGCGCGGGTGAACGCCCCGGCCGGCACGATCGTCGCGCCGACGAGGAGCACCGCCACGGTGAGGACCACCAGGGACTGGCGCGTGGTGCCGGCGGCGACGAGGAGCACGACCGCGACCGGGTGCCCCACGGCGGCGACCAGGAGTGCTCCGCGCTGCCCACGGCGGTCGGCGACGCGGCCGAACACCGGCCCGGTGAGTGCACTGGCGGCGATCGCCACCCCCGAGGCGAACCCGGCGTCGGCGAACGACCCGGTCACCGAGCGGACGAAGAACAGGACACTGAAGCCGACGACGGCGAGCGGGATCCGCGCGACGAGTCCGGCGGCCGCGAGGTGCCGGCGATCCGTCGGCGCGAGGAGCGCGGACCAGCCCCGCAGCCCGGTCGTCGTCGACGCGTTCACGGTTCCCCTCGCTGTGCTCGGCACGCACGGCGTCGTGCGGACGCTCCTGAGCGTAGGGCACGCCGACGACCCGCCGCTCAGGCTCCGGCGTCGGCGAGCACGGCAACCGTCACCGTGCTCCGTCACGGAGCGCGCGGAGCACGGCACGGCTGATCGTCCGCTGACCCCGGTCGTCCGGGTGCAGGTCGTCGGTCGGCGAGATGCCGGGGCGCGACGCGAGGTCGCCGGGGAACGCGTCCGCGATGCTGACGTACGCCGAGCCGGTCGCCGCCGCGACCCGCTTCGCGACGTCCCGGTAGGCGGACCACGGCTCCCGCAGCTGCGCCTGCATGGAGGGACCGGGCGCGAACTCGCCGATCACCAGGACGGACGGCTTGGACGGCAACCGCCGCAGCGCCCGAACGAAGCGTTCGTAGTCCGGCAGCAACTGGTCCGCGGTCAGGCTCTTGGCGTCGTTGCCGCCCAGGGTGATCGTGACGAGGTCGGGAGCAGCACGCCGCATCGCCCCGAGGAACCCGGCCTCGTCCTTCGTGAACAGGCCGACGGTCGCGCCGGAGTGCGTCGCGTCGAGCAGGGTGACGCCCCGGTCGCGATCGCCGTCGTAGACGGTGAAGCCCTCGAGGTCGACCGTCCCGAGCGCCGAGACGGTCACGGTGTGCTTCCCGGCGGCCAGCCCGTCCACCTTCGTCATCGTGCCGGTGCTCGCGGCGCCGTCGGTGTCGACCTGCACGGGGGACGAGGAGTCCACCCGGTAGGTGAAGGACCCGGATCCGGGGTAGCGGGTCCACCAGATGTCGACGCCGGTCCCGGTGAACGTGTACGTGCGCGACGATCCGGGGAGCATCCGCACCGCGCGGTACCCGAGGTCGGGAACGCTGTCGTCGAAGCTGGTCGACCCCGTGGTGGCGCTGGCCCAGTCGCCCCACGTCGAGTCCGGGCCGTACACGGCGAACTCGGCGGGCAGGTATCCCGCTCCTCCGGCGGCGCCCTCCGTCGGGTGCGCCTCGCGCAGGGCGGCGAGGGTCAGGTCGAGCCACCGGTCGGAGCGGGTGGAGGCGCCCTGCCCCTCGCTCAGGGAGTCCCCGACCGCCACCCACCGGGCCGGCGCGTGCGCCCGGTCCTCGACGGCGGCGTTCCACGTCGCCAACGGGTCGCGCGCGACGGCGGACGGAGTCGTGGGCTCGCCTCCGGATGCCCGGGTGGTCGCGGCGGTGCATCCCGTGAGCGTCAGCAGGATCGCGAGCACCAGGGCGGCGACGGGCGCGCCGGGTCGTCGCTCGAGCACGGGACCGGTCATGGGGTCATTGAATGCGGACCCGGGGTGATCGGTCAAGGAGCGTGTCGCGGGACCGGCAGGCGGTGAGCGGTCGTCCAACGGGCGGAGGTGGTGGCGCCGACCGGACGGCCGGCACCACCACGCGCGCGTCAGGCCGAGGCGGAGGCGACCGGCTCCGGTCGGCCGGGCACCGCCTCCCGGCCGACCACAGCGGCACCGTGCGGCTCGAGGTGCGTGCCGTGGACGTCGACCGACCGGTCGCCGTGGTTGAGCAGGAACAGGTGGGCGCCCCGCGCGACGGCCTCGACGCCCGCGGGCAGGTCGGCCACGACCGGCGCGACGCCCGTGTCCGCGAGCACCGCGTCGAGCACGGCCCGCAGGTCGTCCGGAGCGGTCGCGACGTACCAGGCCGTGCCGTCGCCGTGCGCGTTCCGCGTGATCGCCGGGAGGCCGTCGAGCGCCCCGCCGACGAACGTCGCCTCGATCTCAGCACCCGTCGGCCGGACGACCTCGCCCCACTCGCGGGCGGTGCCCGCCCCGAGACCGGCGATCTGGAGGGCCGGCACCGGGCCGCCGGTCGCCCACGGCTCGGCGGGTGGCACGAACTCCTCGATCCACAGGCCGAGGACGTCGCGGAGCGCACCGAGGTAACCGCCGAGGTGGACGTGGAGGTCCTGGTCGAGGATGCCGGACTGGTAGCCGACGACGAGGGTCCCACCGCCGTCGACGAACGCTGACAGGGTCCGCTGTGCCGCGTCGGGCAGCACGTGCAGCGCCGGGGCGATGACGACCCGGTAGGCGTCGAGGTCGCCGTCGGGTCGCACGAAGTCGACGAGCACGCCGCGATCCCAGAGCGAGCGGTACCACCGCGCGATGATCGGCAGGTACCGGAGCGACGCCGGCGTGGCCTCCTGCTCGAGCGCCCACCAGCTGTCCCAGTCGAGCACGATCGCGACGTCGGCGTCGAGGCGCGTGCCGACCACGTCGGCCAGGTCGGCGAGGTCGGCTCCGAGCTCGACGGTCTCGCGGAACACCCGCGTGTCCTCGCCGCCGTGGGGGACCATCGCCGAGTGGAACTTCTCGGCGCCCGCGCGCGACTGCCGCCACTGGAACTGCATGACGCCGTCCGCGCCACGGGCGACGGCCTGGAGCGACAGGGTGCGGTGCCAGCCGGGCGGGATCGCCGCGTTGCGCGTCCGCCAGTTCACCGCGCTCGTCGCCTGTTCCATGAGGATCCACGGGGCGCCGCCGCCGAGCGAGCGCATGAGGTCCCGGGTCATCGCCGCGGTCGCGGGCGCGGCGGGGTCCGCGGGGTCGACGTAGTGGTCGTCCGAGACGAAGTCGACCTCGCGAGCCCAGGCCCAGTAGTCCGAGGGCTTGTAGAACCCCATGAAGTTCGTCGTGATCGGGACGCCGGGCGTGACCTCGCGGAGGATCGCCGCCTCGGCCCGGTACACGCCGAGCCAGGCGTCGGACGAGAACCGGTCCCAGTCGAGCAGCTGCGTGGGATTGCGGAAGGTCGGAGCCGCGCGCGGCGGCATCACCTCGTCCCACTCGCCGTAGGCCTGCGACCAGAACGCGGTGCCCCACGCCTCGTTGAGCGCCGGGACGGAGCCGTAGCGTGCCGTCAACCAGGTGCGGAAGGCGGCAGCCGACGCGTCCGAGTAGTCGGCCGGCACGTGGCAGGCGAGCTCGTTGTTGACGTGCCACGCCTCGAGTGCCGGGTGGTCCCGGTACCGCTCGGCCAGCGCGCGCACGAGTCGGTCGGCGTACCGGCGGTAGACGGCGGAGCTGGGGGAGTACTGCTGGCGGCTCCCCACCGACAGTCGGACACCGTCCTCGGTGACCGGCAGGACCTCGGGGTACGCCAGCGTCAGCCACGGGGGCGGGGAGGCCGTCGCGGTGGCCAGGTCGACGCGGATGCCCCCGGCGTGCAGTCGGTCGAGCACGTCGTCGAGCCAGTCGAACGTGAACCGCCCGTCGGACGGTTCGAGCTTCGCCCACGAGAACACGCCGACCGTGGCGACGGTGACGCCCGCACGCTGCATGAGCCGCACGTCGTCGTCCCAGACCTCGCTCGGCCACTGTTCCGGGTTGTAGTCCCCGCCGTACCAGATCCTGTCCATCGTCATCCCTTCACACCGCCGGTCGAGAGGCCGGACTGCCAGTACCGCTGCAGGAACAGGAACGCGATCACGAGCGGGATGATCGAGACGAACGCCCCGGTGATCACCGTCGAGAACAGCACCTGCGCGCCGCCACCGCCGGAGGCGGTCGCCTGCCACTGGGCGAGACCCACCGTCACCGGGAACAGCTTCGGCGTGCTGAGCATGATGAGCGGCAGGAAGTAGTTGTTCCACGTCGCGACGAGCTGGAACAGCAGGACCGTCACGATGCCCGGGCCCATGAGCCGGGTCGCGATCGTGAACAGGATGCGGAACTCGCCGGCGCCGTCGATCCGCGCGGCCTCGAGCAGGCTCTCGTCGACCGCGTCCGCGGCGTACACCCGCATCAGGTAGACGCCGAACGGGCTGACGAGCGAGGGCAGGATGACCGCCCACGGGGTGTCGGTGAGGTTCGCGGCGGCGAAGAGCAGGTAGGTCGGGATCGCCAGGGCGGTGAGCGGGACCATGATCGAGCCGAGGATGATCGAGAACACCGCCGTCGAGCCGCGGAACCGGTACTTCGCCAGGGCGTAGCCGGCCATCGTGGCCAGGGCGGCGGCACCGACCGAGCTGACCACCGCGTAGACGACCGTGTTGATCAGCCACCGCGTGAAGACCCCGTCCTGGAACTGGAACAGCTGCACGATGTTGTGGAAGAACTGGAACGAGTGCCCGAGTCCCAGCCCGAAGGTGGTGAACAGGTCGCTGTTGTCCTTGGTGGTCGACACCAGGAGCCACAGCAGCGGCACGAGGAAGTAGACGAGCGTGATCCACACGATCACGGTCAGGACGGTGCTCCGACGCTTGTCGCGCTCGACGGCCCGTCGGCCGGCGGACCGCCGCACGCGCGTGCCGTCCGAGACCACCTGGGCCTCGGTGGCGAGTGGGGTGGCGGTCATCCGAGCCGCTCCTTCCGGTTGATGCTCGTCTGCACGACGAACGAGACGATCATGATGATGATCCCGAGCAGGAACGCGATCGCCGCCGCGTAGTTGATCTCCTGGTTGCGGAACGCGATGTTGTAGGCGTACAGGTTCGGCGTGAAGTCCGTGCCGATCGCGTTCGGGGCGATGTTGAACAGCAGGTTCGGCTCGTTGAACAGCTGGAACGAGCCGATGATCGAGAAGATCACGGTGAGCAGCAGGGCCTGCCGGATGGCGGGCAGCTTGATGCTCCACGCCACCCGCCACTGGCCGGCGCCGTCGATCTCGGCCGCCTCGTAGATCTCGTTCGGCACGGAGCGCAGGGCCGCGTACAGGACGATCATGTTGTAGCCGATGAACTCCCAGCACACGATGTTCATCGTCGAGCCGAGCACGTTGTGCGCGCTGAGCAGGCTCGGTGCGGTGAGGTGCAGGGCGTGGAACAACTGCGTGATGAGCCCGAAGTCGTTGCCGTACAGGTAGCCCCACATCAGGGTCGCGACGACGCTCGGCACGGCGTACGGCACGAAGATGAGCAGGCGGACGATCTTGCCGCCACGGATCCGGCCGCTGTCGAGTGCGAGCGCGAAGAAGATCGAGGCCGCGAGCATGATCGGGACCTGCACGAACAGGAACAGGGCCACGCGGCCGAGGCCGCCCCAGAAGCTCGGGTCCTGCAGGGCGCGGACGTAGTTCGTCAGGCCACTGAAGACCTCGCCGCCGACCAGCTGCGACGTGAACAGGCTGAGGTACGCCGAGTACACGAGCGGGACGATGAAGAACGCCGCGAACACGACGAGGAACGGGATCACGAGGATCCAGGCCGCGCGGGTCTGCGCGGAACGGATGTTGGTGGGGCCGCGGCGGGGAGCCGCGGTGCGCGCTCCCGTCCGGACCCGGGCCGGACGGGCGGCGCCGGTGGTCGCCGCGTCGCTGCGGCTGGGGATGGCGGTCATGTTGCTCCGATGAGAAGTGGGGGCGGAGCCTGGTGGCCCCGCCCCCGTCCGGTCACTTGACGGTGAAGCCCTGCTGCTTGGCGTAGCTCGTCACCTGGGACTGCCAGGTCGCGAGGGTCGCCGTGAGGTCACCGTGGTTGCTGATGGCCTTGCCGAGCGTGTTCGCGTAGCTCGAGTTCACGTAGTCCATGAACGGCAGCCACTCGAACTTCTTGTCGACGGTGTCGGAGACACCGGCGAAGAACTGGTTGACCTGCTGGCCGCCGTAGAACGCCGACTTCTGGCTGGTGAACGAGTCGTCGGTGAGCGTCGACTTCTTCGTCGGGAACAGGTACTGCTCGTTCGCGAGCTGGAGCGTCGACTGCTGGTCGTTGTTGATGAACTTGGCCAGCTCGTACGCCTGGATCGGGTGCTTCGTCGCGGCCATCACGGCGTCCGACGACCCACCCCAGTTCCCGGACACGTTCTGACCCGCCTGCCACTGCGGGATGTCCGCAGCGGCCCACTTGCCGCTCGTGTTCTTCGCGGTGCCCTGCAGGAACACCGGGCCCCACGCGGCGACGAGCCAGGACGCGTACTTGTCCCGCGACAGCCCCTGGTAGTAGTCGTCCGTGAAGTCCGGGTCCGTGGCCACCAGGTTCTTGTCGATGAGGTCCTGCCAGTACGACACGACCTGCTGGTCGGCCTTGGAGTCCAGGTCGATCCCGACCGTCTTCTTGCCGTCGTACGAGAACGGCTTCGCGCCCTTCTGCCAGAAGAAGCTGATCATCTGGAACATGTCGTTGCCGGGCAGGTCCGTGATGTACGACCCGGTCTTCGACTTGACCTGCTGCGCGGCGGACGCGAAGGCCGACCACGTCTTCGGCGCGGCGACGCCCGCCTTGTCGAAGATGTCCTTGCGGTAGAGGGTGCCGAGGGGGCCGGAGTCCTGCGGGATGCCCCACACGCCGCCGTTCTGGTCGACCTGGTTCCAGACCCAGTCCGTGTACTCGTCCTCGAGCTTGGCTCCGCCGTACGGCGTCAGGTCGAGCAGGCTCTTCGTCTGGGTGAACGACGGGATGTAGTCGTACTCCATCTGCGCGACGTCGGGGATGCCTTTGCCCGCCTTCAGAGCCGCGCGGACCTTCGGGTAGTGCTGCGAGCCGCCGGTCGTGTTGACGACGTTGACCTTGATCTTCGGGTACTTCTTCTCGAACAGGTTGACCTCGTTCTGGATGTCGGGGACCCAGGTCCAGAAGGTGAGGGTGGTCGGCGTGTTCATCGCCTTGTCGATGTCGGACTGGCTCACCGCCTTGGTGGACCCGCCGCTGGTGCTCGACGGGCTGCAACCGGTGAGTGCGAGCGTGATCGTGACGGCGATCGCTCCGAGTGCCAGCGCGGCGCTGCGTGGACGTCTCATGGTCTTCTTTCGGTGGAGGGAGGGACTACTCGATCGAGGAGCCCCGGACCTCGAGCACGACTGCTGCGCGTCGGTCGAGGGGTACGGGGTCGCCGGCGGCGTACTCGGCGCCGGAGACGAGGTCGACGGCGGCTGCCGGCGCGACGACCTGCGTCGGCTCGGCGGACCAGTTCGACACGAAGGCGAGGCGCCGGTCGCCGGCGGTGCCGGTCGACACGGTGACGGGGTCCGGGGCGGACCACGCCTGCTTCGCCGTCGTGGGCACGAGCCAGCGGGCGATGCTCCGCCCGAGCGCGGGGTCCGGGACCGTGCCCAGGTAGGACACCCGGCCGCGACCGGTCGTGCGGGTGGTCAGCGCGGCCTCCAGACCGAACTCGGTCGGGGCGTACGACACGACCACCTCGGCGTCGTCGACCTGCAGGAAGTCGACCCACTCGGTGGCGGCGGCACCCGGCTCGAGCGTCAGGGCGTCGGACGCGGCCGTGACCGCGAGCGGCGCGCCGAGGTTGCTGTACTCGTCGTAGTGCACGCCCGCCGGCCCCGCGAGCACGTCGGGGGCGACCGCCAGCCGGGCCCGCGCGAGCTCGTCACCGTAGCCGGTGCGGATGCCGACGACCAGGTGCCCACCGGCCTCGGCGTAGTCCCGCATGTGCTCGAGCACGGCCGTCTCGGCGACGTACACCGCGGGTGCGACGAGCACCGGGAACCGCGCGACGAGTTCCTCGACGGGGGTGTCGAGGAACCGGCGGACGTGCTGGACCCGCACCTGCGCGCCGGCCTCGAACAGTCCGCGGTAGTGGGCGTCGAAGATGCGGGAGTACGCGTGCTCGTCGGGGCTGCCGTCCGCCTTCGCGAGCGGCCCGTAGAACGAGAACGCCCACTTCGTGTCCGTGCTGTAGAGCAGCAGGACGTCGGCGTCGGGCACGTGCTCGTCGAGCGCGGACCCGATCGCCCCGAGCGCGGCACCGAGCTCGGATACCTCGCGGTAGATGCGGCCGCCGACCTGGCTGTGCGGGATGACGCCGCCCCAGTAGGTCTCGACGCCGAAGTGCAGGGTGTGCCAGTGCCAGTACTCGATCATCCGGCCGCCGCGGGCGAGCAGGGCGAACGCGGCCTGCTTGATCTGCCCGGGGTACGGCGGGTGGTTCTGCCACGACCCGCCGATGGACTGCGCGTTCGTCTCGGTGACCAGGTACTGCGTGTCCGCCGAGGACCAGGCGCGGTCGCCCCACTCGAACAGCGCCCACACGCCGGTGTGCCACCACTCGGCCTCGCGCTGGACCTCCGCGTGCCAGTCGAGGCCGTCCTGCATCTTGTAGTACGGGTTGCCGGCGACGACGTCGAGGGACGCGACGAGCTCGTCGTCGGACACCTGCGGGCGGGAGTACGAGATGCACGTCGTGACGAACTGGTCGTCGCGGGCGTACTCGCGCACCAGGTCCGCTTGCCAGGCGATGAGGTCCGTGGCGAGCGTGGACTGGAACCGGCGCCACTCGAGCTGGTACTGCGGCATCGCGTTGCCGTCGGGCCGCCAGAGGTCGGCCCAGTCGCTGAGTCGGTGTGACCAGTAGACGAGACCCCACTCGCGGTTGAGGTCCTCGACGGTGCCGTAGCGGTCCTCGAGCCAGCCGACGAACCGCTGGAAGGTGTGCTCGTTGTGGGGGAGCTGCATGCCCGGCTCGTTGTCGACCTGGTAGCCGATGACCGCGGGGTGGTCGGCGTACCGCGCGACGACCTTGCGGGCGATGCGCTCGGCGTAGAACCGGTAGGCGGGGTGGGACTGGTCCATCTCCTGCCGGGCGCCCCAGCCGTTGCGGTGGCCCGTCGACGGCTCGGCGGCGATCTCCGGGTGCAGGCGCTGGAGCCACGGTGGCACGGCGTACGTCGGCGTGCCGAGGACGACGCCGATGCCACGCTCGTGGGCCCCGTCGAGGACCGGCTGCAGCCAGTCCAGGTCGAACACGCCCTCGCGGGGCTCCCAGGTCGACCACACGGACTCGCCGACGCGGATGACCGTGAAACCGGCGTCGCGCATGCGGTCGAGATCGGCGTCGAGGGTGCCAGCGGGCTGGTACTCGGCGTAGTAGGCGGCGCCGAAGAGCACGCCACTGAACCGGGGGGAAGTCGTCATCGTTGACCTTCGCTCTGCGGATGTTGTCGATAACATCCGTCGGTGGCGATGACAGTAACCGCATCCGGGCGGATCGCGCAAGCACCCGTTCCGCTCGCGTCGCCGCGCGTGGCCGGGAGGCGGTGCTCCGCTCCGTCAGATCCGGCGCGTCGACGCGCGGACCGCGGCCCGCACGGGGTTCGGCGGGGTCACGGGCGCGTCCGGCGCGGCCCCGGGCAGCCCCGCCAGGAGCTTCTCGATGAGGTACCGGCCCTCACCGGCGAAGTCGACCGTGACGGTGGTCAGTGCGGGGACGAGGTACCGTGCCTCGTCGAGGTCGTCGCCGCCCATGACGCTGAGGTCGGCGGGCACCACGACCCCGTCGGCGGCGGCCGCCGAGAGGAGCCCGATCGCCATGCTGTCGTTGCCCGTCGCGATCGCCGTGACGGAGCGTTCCTCGGCGGTCAACCGTCGCCACGCCGCGTGCCCGGAGCCGGCGGACCAGTCGCCCGCGTGCTGCCAGACGAGTTCGCCGCCGCCCTGCCGGAAGCACCGGGCGAAGCCCTCCGACCGCTCGACCGCGGCGATCCAGTCGACCGGGCCGCTGAGGTAGCCGACGCGCCGGTGCCCGAGCTCGAGCAGGTGCTCGGCGGCGAGGCGGCCGGCTTCCTCGCTGACGGTCGGGCCACCCGGGAACGACTCGATGCGCGAGTCGATGACCACCGGGACGCTCGCGGCGTGGCTCTGGATGCGTTCGAGCATCAGCTCGGTCTGTGCCGTCGCCAGGATCCCCACCACCTGGTGCCCGGTCGCCACGGCCAGGGCCTCGTCGATCGCGTCGCGGTCGAGGTCCGCCGTGATCACCACGTCGAGCACGTACCCGCGCTCCTGCGCCGTCTGCGTCGCCCCGGCGAGCATGCGGGCCGGTCCCGTGTAGTCGATGTGGTGGGCGAGCACCGCGATCCGGTTCGAGCGGCGGGCGCGGAGCAACCGAGCGGCGGAGTTCGGCCGGTACTGCAGCTCGTCGAGCGCCGTCTTGACCTTCGTGCGCGTCTCCGGCCGGATGCCCTCGAAGCCCGACAGGTAGCGGCTCACCGTCTGGTGCGACACGCCCGCGAGCCGTGCGACGTCGTAGATCGTCGGGGCCTTCATCGGGGTGCCGTCTGCCGCATGGGGACAGGGTAATGGCCCGCGTCCGATCCCCGGCGCGCGTCCGAGCGGGCGGGTCACCCGGTCGAGACCGTCGACGACCGTTGCCGTCGAGCTCGCGGGACTCCTCAGTTGATCACGCGGCGAGCGTGACGGACGGGAGGCGGACCTCCCGTCCGTCACGTCGTCGCCGGTGACGGCGGGTGCTGGGGCGTCAGGCCGCCGCGGCCCGCCGCGTCGCCAGGGTGCGGCCGTGCTCCCGGGCGCGCTCCTCGGCGACCGCGCGGAGCTGGTCGGCGAGCTCGGTGAACTGGTCGAGCGCGGGGTTGACACCGACGAGCGTGAACTCGCGCGTGACGACCTCGAGGTCGAGCTGCCAGACGTCCTCCAGGATGCGGCGCATCCACGCCGTCGCGTGGTCCCAGCCCTCGCGCGGCGTGCCGGCGGCGTAGTTCCCGCCCTGCACGGTCACGAGCACAGCGGGCTTGCCGGCGGTGACCGGGGTCTGGCCGGGCGCCATCCGCGGGTCCGTGATGACGAGGTCCACGTAGGTCTTGAAGTGCTGCGAGACGCCGAAGTTGTACAGCGGGACGGCGAACAGCAGGGCGTCCGCGTCGGCGAGCTCGTCGGTCAGGGTCGCGGCGAGTTCGACCGCGGTGCGCTGCTCGGGGGTACGTGCGTCCTCCGGTGTCATGGACGCGGCGACGGCACTCGCCCAGCTGTCGGCAGGGATCGGGTCGACGCCCAGGTGACGGCGGACGACCTCGGCTGCCGGGTCACCGGCCGTCCACTCCTGCTCGACGATGTCGGCGAGGGCACGACTGGTGGATCCTTCGACTCGGATGCTGGCGTCGAGACGGAACAGGGACATGGGACTCCTCCTGGTCGGCAGCGGGGCACGTCGCCCTCGGTTACTGCACGTAACGGGTGTACCCTGCTGAGGTCGGTCACTGCAAACGACCCTCTGTTACCGCGGAGTGACCGACCCCGTCGCTTCGGCCCCCACGTGCCCGTGCAGGCCGCTCGGATGCAGGCGCCGAGGCCGCCCGACCACACAGCAGGAGGACCACCGTGACCGACACCCGGGACGCCGCACTCGAGCAGGACCGGATCATGCGGTCGCTGCCCACGATGAGCCGGCTCTGCACCGAGCACGACCCGGAGGTGTTCCGGTCCCTCCTCGCCCGGATCGGCGACAAGTGGACGCTCCTCGTCATCGGCGTGCTCGGCGAAGGTCCGCACCGGTTCACGGAACTGGCCGACGTCATCCCGAGCATCTCACGGCGCATGCTCACGGTCACGCTCCGGGCGCTCGAGCGCGACGGTCTCGTCCAGCGCGAGGTGTTCGCCGAGGTGCCGCCACGCGTCGTGTACGACCTCACCGCGCTCGGCCGGTCGCTGCAGACGGTCGTGCTGACGCTCGGGGAATGGGTCCGCGAACACCAGGACGTCATCGTCGCGCAGCGCCGGACGTTCGACGAGCGCACCGCCGCCACCGACTGACACCGCGGCGGCAATCTCCGAGGTCACTGGGATGTTCGTCCCGGCCCGTGCCCCCGCCTCGGGGTCGGCCTACCGTCTGGCCTGCACAGCAACCGTGGAACGCAAGGAGCAGGCATGAGCCAGATCATCGAGACCATCGACGTCGACGTCCCCGTCTCCGTCGCCTACAACCAGTGGACCCAGTTCGAGGAGTTCCCGAAGTTCCTCGACGAGGTCGAGTCGATCACGCAGGCGACCCCGACCCTCACCGAGTGGAAGATCAAGGTCGGTCCGGTCGAGCGCACCTTCGAGGCGAACATCACGGAGCAGCACCCCGACGAGCGCGTCGCCTGGAACAGCACCGGCGGCGAGATGGACCACGCGGGCGTCGTGACGTTCCACAAGCTCTCGGACACGACCACGCGCGTCACCGTGCAGCTCGACTGGGAGCCCACCGGTCTCCTCGAGAAGGTCGGCGGCGCGGTCGGCGCCGGCAGCCACGCGGTCAAGAAGGACCTGAAGAACTTCAAGGAGTACATCGAGTCGAAGGGCGCCCCGGACGGCGCCTGGCGCGGCGACGTGCAGGCCTGACGATCCTCCCGCCCGACGCCCGGCCGCAGCAGCGGTCGGGCGTCGCGCGCGTCCGGGTGCCGCTCGCCAGGGAGCTCGTCGCCCGGGTCACCGCCCGAGTGCGGCCAGCTCCGCCCGGTTCGCCGCGCCGGCCTTGCGGAGCAGGTTCGACACGTGGAACTTCACCGTGTTCTCACTGATGCCGAGCTCGCGGGCGATCGACCGGTTGCGAGCGCCGGATGCCACGAGTCGCAGGACCTCGCGCTCCCGTCGGCTCAGGGCCACGACCGCGTCGAGCGGCTCCGGCTCCGCGGGCGGGTCGAGGGGGAGCACCACGGACAGCTCCGAGCCCCAGCCCGCCGTCGAGGACACCGCGAAGCGACCGTCCAGTGCCGTCACCCGCTCTGCGATGGGGCGGAGTACGTCGTCGTGCTCCGTCAGCGTCCCGGCACCGTCGTCGCGGATGTCGACGAGCAGGTTCCGCCCGTCGCAGTCCCACTGGATCCGCACGCGGTGGGACTCGCCCGCGTCGACGAGCGCGAGCACGGCACTGCGGACGATGGCCCGCGCCGCGTGCGCGACCTCACCCGGGAGCGCCCGACCGGTCGCGGGCGGTTCGACGAACTGCACGGACAGGTCACCGAACCGCACCAGCGGCCGCAGGTCGGTCTGGAGGCGCGCGAAGGCCCCGACGACCGGCTCCAGCACGCGGTTCCGCTGATCGTCCGTCGCCGTGCGGATCGCCACCAGGGCGTTCGCGGCGATCTCGGTCGCGACGGTCCTGGCCGCGCGGTCGTCGAGCCGCTCGGAGCGGAGCACCGCCAGCAAGGACTCGAGCGTCACGCCGTGCTGGTCCACGAGCTCGGAGAGGTCGCGGCCGGCGCGGGTCGCGGCGGCGCGAGTGGCGACCGCGAACGTGTCGGCACCGGTCTCGGCGTCGGGGTCGGCGTCCTGGTCGGTGACGGGCATGGGCCGACCCTACCCGGACCTGCCGGACCCACTCGTTCGGGTAGGCGGACCCGTGCGCCGGGGGAGTGACCCATCCGGTCCCGGGCGAGGAGCATCGTGGTGATGACGGACACCACCACGCCGGCCCGCGCCCTCCGCGCCATCTCCGACGAACTCCGCGCCGCCGCGGACGCCGTCGTCACGACCGCCGACGCGGACGCCGCTGCCGGCACCGGGCTCGACGCCGTCGCGGCGCTCCTCGACGGCGCCGACCGCGTGTTCGTCCACGGCGCGGGCCGGTCGGGGCTCGCCCTCCGCATGACGGCGATGCGACTCATGCACCTCGGTCGGACGGTCCACGTCGTGGGCGACGTCACGACGCCCGCGATCCGGTCCGGTGACGTCCTGCTCACCGCCAGTGGCTCGGGCACCACCACGGGCATCGTCCGCGCTGCCACCACCGCTCGCGAGGTCGGGGCCCGGGTCGCGGTGGTCACCACGGTCGCGGCGTCCCCGCTCGCCGACCTCGCCGACGCCGTCGTCCTGGTGCCGGCTCCCGAGAAGCAGGCGCACGGCAACGGCGCCTCGATCCAGTACGCGGGCGGCCTCTTCGAGCAGGTCGTCGTGCTCGTCGGGGACGCCCTCTTCCACGCGGCGTGGCAGCGCTCCGGGATTCCCGCCGCGGATCTCTGGCCCCGGCACGCCAACCTCGAATGACCCTCCCGCCGACCACCCGCACCCACCCCACGGACCACCAGAGAAGAGGAACCACCATGCAGCTCCAGGTCGCCATGGACGTGCTGACCACCGAGGACGCGCTCGCGCTCGCCGGCAAGGTCGCCCCGCACGTCGACATCATCGAACTCGGGACGCCGCTCATCAAGAGCGCCGGGCTCGCGGCCATCACCGCGGTGAAGGAGGCGCATCCCGACAAGACGGTGTTCGCCGACCTCAAGACGATGGACGCCGGCGAACTCGAGGCGGACATCGCCTTCCAGGCCGGCGCCGACCTCGTCACCGTCCTCGGTGTCGCGGGTGACAGCACCATCACCGGCGCCGTCGCCGCCGCGACGAAGCACGGCAAGGGGGTCGTCGCCGACCTCATCGGCGTGCCCGACAAGGCCGCACGAGCCAAGGAGGTCGTCGCGCTCGGCGTGACGTTCGTCGAGATGCACGCCGGCCTGGACGAGCAGGCCGAGCCGGGCTTCACGTTCGACACCCTGCTCGACGATGGCAAGGCCGGAGGTGTGCCGTTCTCGGTCGCGGGCGGCGTCTCCACGGACACGATCGGTGCCGTGCAGGACGCGGGCGCCACCGTCGCGGTCGCCGGCGGGGCGATCTACTCGGCCGACGACCCTGCCGCGGCTGCTGCCGCCCTGCGTGCCGCCATCCACTGAGCGACGCGCGGACCGCGCTCGAACGGACACGAGGACCCGCCGCCCCATCGGGCGGCGGGTCCTCGTGTCGGTCCCCGGTCGACAGGCCCGGCCAGCGCGCCGGGGGCCGTGAACCGCTGGACGGTCAGCCTCGATCAGACGTCGACGTCGCTGCCCATCGTCACGGTGCTGTTCGAGGGGAGGCCGAAGCGTGCGCTCGGGTTGGCGGCGTTCTGCGCGAGCGCCACGAACAGCTTCTTGCGCCAGCGCATCATGCCCCGGCCGTGGCCGGTCCGGAGTGCGCCGCGCGAGACGAAGTACGAGGCGCGTTCCACGGCGTCCGGGTCGAGCGAGAGCACCTCGGCGACGCACGCTCGACGGAGTGCGACCGGGAGGTTCGGCTCGTCGGAGAACCCGAACTTGATCGTCAGGTGCTCGATGCCGTCGTCGGAGTAGCCGAGGTCGTCGAACGTGTAGGCCTTCGACGCGGGCACGTGCGGGACGTTCGCGGTCTGCACCGAGACGATGAGCACGTGGTGGTGGAGCACGTGGTTGTGCTCGAAGTTCGCGCGGAGCGCCAACGGCGTCGTGTCCTTGTTCGGGTGCGGGAACACGGCGATCCCGTCGACCCGCGGGGGGTCCTCGGACCGGACGCGGTCGATGAAGTCCGCGAGTGAGCCCTCCTTCTGGTTCCGCTCGTCGGTCACGAGCTGCCGCCCGCGACGCCAGGTCGTCATGACGGTGATGACGGCGGCGGCGATGAGGAGCGGCACCCAACCACCGTGGAGGACCTTCGACAGGTTCGCGGCGAGGAACGTCAGCTCGAGACCGCCGAAGACGACCGCGGCCAGGACGATCTGCCAGCGATGCCAGTTGAACAGCGGCCGGGCGACGATGAGCAGGAGCACCGAGTCGACGACGAGCGCGCCGGTCACCGACACCCCGTACGCCGTGGCCAGGCGCTCCGACGACCGGAACGCGAGCATCACGGCGATGACGCCGACGAACAGCAGCGCGTTCACCGCGGGCAGGTAGATCTGGCCGCCCTCGCGCTCGGAGGTCTGCCGGACGGTCAGCGGCGGGAGCAGACCGAGCTGCATCGCCTGACGCGAGAGCGAGAACGCACCGGAGATGACCGCCTGGCTCGCGATGACGGTCGCTGCGGTCGCGAGCACGACCACCGGGATCCGCGCCCAGTCCGGGAACAGCAGGAAGAACGGGTTCTGGCGTGCGGTCGGGTCGCGCAGGATGAGCGAGGCCTGGCCGAGGTAGTTCAGCGTCAGCGCCGGGAACACGACGAAGAACCACGCGCGGCGGATCGGCGGCGCCCCGAAGTGCCCCATGTCCGCGTAGAGCGCCTCGGCACCGGTGATGACGAGGACCACCGCACCCATCGCGACGAAGGTGATGGTCGGGTGGGCGAACACGAAGGCGAACGCGTACGTGGGGGACAGGCCGATGAGCACCGAGGGGTCACGCACGATCATGCCGACGCCCGCGACCGCGAGGACGAGGAACCAGAGGAGCATGATCGGCCCGAACAACGTGCCGACACGGCCGGTGCCGAAGCGCTGCACGGCGAACAGCCCGGCGAGGATCACCCCGGCGATCGGGACGACGAGGTGTGCGACGCCCGGGGCGGCGACCTCGAGTCCCTCGACCGCGGACAGCACGCTCACCGCCGGGGTGATGATGGAATCGCCGTAGAACAGGGCGACGCCGATGATCCCGATGAGGATGAAGACCCCCACCCGGCCGGAGCGCTTGGCGAACAGCCGACGAGCGAGCGCGGCGAGGGCCATGACGCCGCCTTCGCCGTTGTTGTCGGCACGCATGAGGATCGTCACGTACTTGATCGAGACGACGACCGTCACGCTCCAGAACATGACCGAGATGACGCCGTAGACGTCGTCCGGGGTGGGGCGGACCGCCCCGTTGTCGATCGTGAACACCGTGCGGAGTGCGTAGAGCGGGCTCGTGCCGATGTCGCCGAAGACGACGCCGAGTGCCGTCAGGGCCAACGCGGCGAGACCGCGTCCGCCGTGTCCGCCCGATGTCGTCTCGGTGCTCTCGGTGCTCTCGGGTGCGGACGTGCGGGTGTCTGTCACCGACCGTCGCTCCTGTTCCTGGGTCGTGGGGGATCCGTCGTGGCGACGGACCGCCGCTCATCCTCTCACCGGTCGGGGTGCGCGTCCGCCGCGTACGACGATCGCCCAGGCCGTGTCCGCTGACGGCGGACCGTCGAGCGGTCGTCCCGGGAACGGCGGAGGCTCCCGGGGCCGGGAGGCATCGTCGGCTCCGACGCCGAGCCGAGCACGGTGGGCGGTTTCTGGGGAGATCCGTGATGGAGTGTCCGGCGTGAATCTGCTCCAGGCCCTCTTGCTCGGCATCGTCGAGGGCGTGACCGAGTTCCTGCCCGTCTCCAGTACCGGCCACCTGACGATCGTCGAGAAGCTGCTCGGCCTCCGGGTCGCCAGCCAGGGCGTGACCGCCTTCACCGCGGTGATCCAGGTCGGCGCCATCATCGCGGTGATCGTCTACTTCTGGCGGGACATCCTGCGCCTGGTCCGCGCGTGGTTCCGCGGCTTGGCGCACCGCGAGGACCGCGACCACGACTACCGGCTGGCCTGGTACGTCATCATCGCGACGATCCCCATCGGCCTCATCGGGTTCCTCGCGAAGGACCTCATCTCGGGCGGTCTCCGGAACCTCTGGGTCGTCGTCGCCGCGCTCGTGCTGTGGAGCATCGTCATGTGGGTCGCGGAGCGCGTCGGTCGTCAGGACCGCGGCGAGCAACGCACCACCGTGACCGACGCGGTCGTGATCGGTCTCGTGCAGGTGCTCGCGCTCGTGCCGGGCGTGTCGCGGTCCGGGGCCACGATCAGCGCCGGTCTGTTCCGGGGTCTCGACCGCGTCACCGCCACCCGCCTGTCGTTCTTCCTGTCGATCCCCGCGCTCGTCGCTGCCGGCGGCTACGAGGCCGCGACCGAGGCGAGCGCGATCGGCGCCACGGTCGGCTGGGGCGCCACCCTCGTCGCGACCGCCGTCAGCTTCGTCGTCGCCCTCGCCGCGATCGCCTGGCTGCTCCGCCTCGTCGCGCGGCACAGCATCGCGGTGTTCATCTGGTACCGGGTGGCGCTCGCGATCGTCGTCGCGGTGCTGCTGGCGACCGGCGTCATCGCCGCGACCTGATCGTCGCCGGGACCACGGTCCTCCACGGGTTCCGGACGCGACGGCGACGGTGGCCTACCCTGGCGACAACGGCTTGGGGGAGGCACCATGCAGGAGCCGCAGTCCGGATGGCGCCCGGCCCTCGACGTGGACGACCCGGAAGCGGCCACCGCCGCGATCCGCCGCTCCATGCCCGCGGCGAGCGTGGAGTCCGACCGGCCGGACTTCCGGTTCCACGCCGAGCAGTACCGGGACGAGCGGCTCGACCTCACGCGGTGGGGGTTCCGCGCGCGCGTCGACGGTGGCCGCAGCACCGAGACGAGCGGGGTGACGCTCGTGGTCCCCGGTGGCGGGGTCTACGAGTGGACCGCGGGTGACGAGCGGGGCGATCAGGACGCACCGTTCGTCATGCGTCACGGCGTCGGCTACCACGGTCGGTCCGAGGACATGCACCTGACGATCGTGCGGCTCGAGCAGACACGGTTCGACGACCTCGCTGCGGCGGTCCGTGGGGACGACCCGCGCCCCGTCCGGTTCGCCCAGTCGCTCCCACCCACCCGCGAGGGCGCCGAGCACCTCGCCCGGACCGTCGCGCTGCAGGCCGCGGTCCTCGAGGGCCGGGCGGCGGGGAGCAGCGCGCTGGTGGCGGCCTCGGTCTACCGCCTGCTCGTCGTCGGGCTGCTCGAGTCCGTGCCGACCGAGGGCGCGGACGACCGCGAGCGGACGTGCCGTCGCCGGATGCTCGCCACCGTCGACCGTGCCTGCCGGTACATCGACGACCACGCCGCACTCCCGATCACGGTGGCGGACATCGCCCGGCACGTCGGCACGAGCGAGGCCGGCCTCCGCCGTGCCTTCGGGTTCTGGCGCTCGCGAGCGCCCGAGGCCGAACTCGAGCGCGCGCGACTCGCCGGGGCGCACCGGGACCTCCTCGCCGCCGAGCCGGGTGACGACGGGCTCATCGACACGATCGCGGCGCGCTGGGGATACGCGTCACCGCGACGGTTCGCGACGCGGTACCGTGCCGTGTACACCGTCGGTCCCGAGGACACCCTCAGGGCCGAGTGAGCAGGACACCCTCCTTCCGCGATGCGCAACGTCTTCTTCAGCTCCGGGCGGTCCGTCCGTGTCGACACCGACTCGGCGGACCGTGCCCTCGTCGCGCTCCGGGACGCCTTCGACGTCGAGCGCGTCGAGGTCGCCGACGGGCCGTTCCGGTTCCGGCAGGAGGTCACCGGGCAGGGGCGGTTCGCGGTCGCCCGGGTCCGCGTGCAGGGTCGGCTGGTCATGGAGTCCCAGCCGCTGCCGTTCTGGTCCGTCATCGCGCTCGACGCCGGACGGGTCGAGGTGAGCACCGCCGCGGGCACCCTCGTCCGGTCCGACGCCACGCCGCTCCTGTTCCCCCGCGACGGACGCAAGCGCGTGGTCTGGGAGGACGCCGAGTTCCGCCAGATCGTGCTCCGCGAGGAGGACGCGCGCCGGGAGTTCGACACGATGGGGTTGCCGCCCGGTGCCCTGCGCGTGCACGACGCACCGGACGGCGAGGTCGCCCGACTGCACTGGCAGGCCGTCGCCGACCACGTGCGGCAGGTCACCGCGAGCGGGATGCTCGTCGACAGCCCGATCGTGCGCGCGGCCACGTTCCACGTCCTGGTCGCCGCGTTCGTCGAGGCCTTCGTCGACCGGCAGGCCACTCCCGTGCCGGTCGACCCGGGAGCGGGTTCGCCCATCGGCGTGCGCCGGGCCCTGCAGTTCATCCAGGCCCACGCCGCCGAAGAGCTGTCCGTCGACGAGATCGCGGCCTCAGCCGGGATGAGTCCCCGGGGTCTGCAGGCGGCGTTCCTCCGGCAGCTCGGCCACAGCCCGATGACCGCGCTCCGTCGTGAGCGACTCCGGCGAGCCCACGAGGCACTCCTGCTCGCGCGGGACGGCTCCGGCACGACGGTCGCCGCGGTGGCTGCGCACTGGCGGTTCAGCAACCCCGGCCGGTTCGCCACGCAGTACCTCCGCGAGTACGGGCGGTCGCCCCGCGAGACCCTGCGCGCCGACTGACGACGGCGTGTCCCGGGCGCCCGGGACACCCGCCGCCGGCCCGTTCGGTCAGCCAGCGATCGCGTCTAGTTCGCGGACGGCGTCCTCCGGCAGGTCGAGCGCCGCGCCCGCCACGTTCTCGCGCAGGTGGGCGACCGAGGACGTACCGGGGATGAGCAGCACGTTCGGTGACCGCTGCAGCAGCCAGGCGAGCGACACGGCCATCGGGGTCGCGTCGAGGCGGTCAGCGACCGAGGCGAGCACGTCGGACTGCAGGGGCGTGAACCCGCCGAGCGGGAAGTAGGGGACGTAGGCCACACGGTGCTCCGCGAGCAGGTCCACGAAGGCGTCGTCCTGTCGATTCGCGATGTTGTAGAAGTTCTGCACCGTGACGACCGGGGCGATCGCTCGGGCCTCGTCGTACTGCTCGCGGCTCACCGTGCTCAGCCCGAGGTGGCGGATGAGCCCCTGCTGCTGCAGGTCGGCCAACGCGGCGAAGCGCTCCCCGATCGATCCCGGCTCGGGGGAGTCGAAGCCCCCGACGCGCAGGTTGACGACGTCGAGGGTGTCGACGCCGAGCCGCTCGAGGTTGTCGTGGACCTGGGTGCGGAGCTGGTCCGGTTCGTTCGCGTGGATCCAGGCACCGTCGTCGCCACGGACGGAGCCGACCTTCGTGACGATGGTCAGCTGCTCCGGGTAGGGATGCAGGGCCTCCCGGATCAGCTCGTTGGTCAAGAACGGTCCGTAGAAGTCCGCGGTGTCGATGTGCGTGACGCCGAGCTCGACGACGGTGCGGAGCACCGCGATCGCCTCGTCGTGGTCGCGGGCCGGGCCGAACACGTTCGGACCGGCGAGCTGCATCGCGCCGTACCCGAAGCGGGTGAGTTCGAGGTCGTCGGCCAGGCGGTAGGTGCCGCCGGGGAGTGTGGTGGTCATCATGGGTCCTCTCCGGACGAGGACGTGCCGGCCGGGGCTGGCGCGGTCGTCCCCTCGTCCGTGGACCATGCTGGCCGTGTCGCCCGTCCGGCGGGAACGTCCCTGCGTTCCTGGGGACGGCAGGACCAGGAACGCGGTCCGGGAGGACGACTAGCGTTGCCGGACATGGACGACGGCAACCCGCTCGGCGAGTACCTCCGCGCGCGACGGGAGCAGGTCCGACCCGAGGACGTCGGTCTCACCGTCCGCGGCCTCCGCCGCGTCCCCGGGCTCCGGCGTGAGGAGGTCGCGATGCTCGCCGGCGTCAGCGCCGACTACTACCTGCGGCTCGAACAGGGTCGCGACCGCAACCCGTCGGCCCAGGTGCTCGCGGCGCTGGCCGACGCGCTCCGCCTGGACGCGCCCGCGACCGACCACCTCATGTCGCTCGCGGCGCAGCGCGCACACCGTGCTCCGACCCGTCGCACCGGACCGGACCGGGTCCCCTCCGGGGTCGCGATGCTCCTCGAGTCCCTCGGTATCCCCGCGTTCGTCGAGACCCGGACGTTCGACGTGCTCGCCGCGAACCGGCACGCGTCAGCCCTCGCCCCCGGCTTCCGGCCCGGGCGGAACCGCCTGCTCGACGTGTTCCTCGACCCGGCCGAGCGGGAGCTCTGGCGCGACTGGGACCGCGCGGTCGCCCGCCTCGTCGCCGGGTTCCGCGCCTCCGTGGGAGCGGCGACGGACGATCCCCGGTGCGTCGAGGTCGTCGGGGAGCTGGCGCTCCGCAGTCCGCTGTTCCGCACCCTGTGGGCGCGCCACGACGTCCGCCCGGTCGAGGGTGCCCCCACCGAACTCGTCCACCCCGAGGTCGGACCGATGACGCTGCTGCGCGAGAAGCTCGCGGTCACCGGCACGGACGGTCAGGTGCTCGTCCTGTACCACGCGGAGCCGGGGTCGACATCGGAGGCCGCGCTCGCGCTGCTCGGATCGCTCGCCGCGACGACGGCGCCCGCGACGACGACGACCGCCGCTGCGGCCGGGCCCGCCGCAGCGGAGGACCTCACTCGACCATGACCCGGATCGTGCCGAGGCTGCCGTCGGTCGGGTCGGGGAGCACCATGCCCGCCTCGAGCCCGCTCCTGAGGTAGTCGATCACCTCGGCGGTCAGGCGTTCCCCGGGCACGTACGCGGGGACGCCGGGCGGGTACGGGGTCGCCTGCTCGGCGGCGATCCGCCCCGCGGCCTCTTCGGCGGGGACGTTCTCGCACTCGCCGAAGAACGCCCGGCGCGGGGTGACGACGGACTCGAGCAGCAGCTTCGACGGGTCGGGGATCCGCACCTCGGGCGACCGTGGCAGCTCCGACGCCGACGCGGCCAGGGACCCGAGCCCGTGCACGAGCCGGTCGGTCGTGAACGCGTCGTCGGCGACCGAGATGTCGATGCCGAGGTGCCGGTGGTCCGACAGGCCGAGGTCGATGCGGTGGTGCTCGCGGAGCCAGTCGAGTCCCTGGTACCCGGTGATCCCGAGCTCGTGGACGTCGAGGAGCATCCGCATGGGGTCGAGCTGGTGCGACGCCTCGGCGCCGAGGAGCTCGTCACGGAGCACGTGGATCCCGTCGATCACCTCGATGCGGTCCCGCGTGCGGTCGGCCAGGTCGACGGCGCTCCGGATGAGGCCCGCCCCGTCCCGCACCATGTGCCGACGCCAGCCGTCCATCGCCGCGTAGATGAGCACGTTCGGGCTGGTCGTCATGAGCATGTCCGCGCACGCCCACAGGTGGTCGTGGTCGACGAGGTCGCCCTTGAGGTGGAGCACGGACCCCTGCTCGAACCCGAGACCCATCTTGTGCACGCTCGTCACGCACACGTCCGCGCCGGCGTTCATCGCCCACGTCGGCAGGAGTTCCGAGAACGGCAGGTGCGCACCCCAGGCCTCGTCGACGATGAGCGGCTTGCCGAACTCGTGGCACACGGCGGCGATGCCCTCGATGTCCGCGCAGGTGCCGTACGGCGTCGGGCTCACCACGAGCGCGCCCGCGGCGTCGGGGTGCTCCTGCCACACGGCGCGGTAGTCCTCGGGGGAGGCCGGGTGCGAGATGTGCTGGTCCGTGTCGAACCGCGGCGTCACCCAGTACGGCTGGAGTCCGGAGAACACCAGGCCCGCGGTCACGGACTTGTGCGCGTCCCGCGGCATGATGATCCCGCCGTCGACACCCGCCACGGCGAGCATCGCGGCCTTGACCGACAAGGAGCTGCCGCAGGTCGAGAAGAACACGGTGTCGGCGTGCACCGCCTGGGCCATGAGGGCCTCGGCCGTGGGCAGGTAGCCGTTCGACGAGGTCCGGTCGTCGAGGCCGCCGCTCTCGAGCACGTCGTCGCGGAACGGATCCTTGCCGAGCACGGCGAGGGTGTCCGCGTCGATCCCGCGGCCCTGCCGGTGCCCGGGCGGCGAGAACCCGTAGCGGTCGCGGCCGTGGTAGTCCCGGAGGGCGTCGAGGAACGGTGCGTCGGCCTGGTCGAGTTCGTCGCTCATGCCTCCCGTCTACCGTCCGCCCGGCGACCACGACCCAGGAACCGTCCCGGGCCCTCGTCAGAGAGACGAGCACGCGCGTGAGGAACGCACCAGCGCGCGCCCGAGGGACGCACCAGCGCGCCGGCAGTAGCGTGTGCCACGTGAGCGACGGCGCGAGCGGCGGCAGCGGACCCGACCGGGGTCGGCCCTGATGCGCGTGCTCGTCGCCCCGGACGCGTTCAAGGGCACGGCGTCGGCGGCGTCCCTCGCCCGTGCGCTCGCCCACGGATGGCGCACCGAGCGGCCCGGTGACGTCCTCGACCTCGCACCCATGGCCGACGGCGGCGAGGGCACGATCGACGCCTTCGCCACCGCGTTCCCCGACGCCGAGCGCGTCCCGGTCGTCGTGCGCGGCCCCGACGACCGGCCGGTGCACGCCGAGTGGCTCCGGCTCCCGGACGGCCGAGGCCTGGTCGAACTGGCGTCGACGAGCGGCATCACCCTGCTCGACCAGCCCCGTCCGGACACCGCCCACACGCACGGCTTCGGGGCCGCGATCGCCGCCGCACTCGGGGCGGGAGCGCGCGGAGTCGTCCTCGCCATCGGGGGGAGCGCCTCGACGGACGGCGGTCTCGGCGTGCTGCGGGAACTCGGACTCCGCCTGCGCCCACCGCTGGGGCCGGACGACACCGGCGGTGCCGCGCTCGACCGGATCGAGGCCGTGGACCGCGCCACGCTCCGTCCGACCCCGGAGGGCGTCCGGATCCTGACCGACGTCACCGCCCCGCTGCTCGGGCCCCGGGGCGCCGCCGCCCTGTTCGGACCGCAGAAGGGCATCACACCGGATCGCGTCCCCGTGCACGAGGCACGGTTGCGCCGATGGGCCTCGATGTTCCCCGACGTCGACCCGGACACCCCGGGAGCGGGAGCCGCGGGCGGCACCGGGTTCGGCCTCCTGGCGTGGGGCGGGACCATCGCACTCGGCGGCGAGGCGGTGGCCGAGGTCCTCGACCTGGCCGACCGCGTGCTCCACGCGGACCTCGTCGTCACCGGCGAGGGACGGTTCGACGGTCAGACCGCGGGCGGCAAGGTCGTGGCCGTCGTGCAGGCGCTCGCCGCGGCCGCACGGCGCCCGGTCGCCCTGGTGGCGGGGGAGATCGCCGTGGACCCGCGTGGGTTCGCGCACGCCGTGGCGCTCACCGACCTGACGGACCGGGCGTCGGCGATGCGGGGCGCGCTCGCGTGGTCCCGCACGGCGGGGGCGCGGCTGGCGGTGGCAGCGAGCGCCGCATGAGCGGCGCGCGCGCCACGTCCGTGGGTCAGGCCACCGGCTCCACGACGCCGGCCGTCGCGAGCTCCTCGGTCAGCTCGGCGTCCGACGGCTCGACCACGTGCCGGCCGTTCGGGAACACGATGACGGGGATGCTCTTCCGGCCGCTGATCGCCTCGGCCCGGGTGGCGCCGTCCGCCACCGCCTCGAGGTCGACGTACTCGTAGTCCACCGCGAGCCGGTCGAGCAACGCCTTGGAACGACGGCAGTCCGAGCACCAGGCAGCGCCGTACATGGTGACGCGGTCGGGAGTGGTCAGGCGGGCGTCGTGTGCTGCGGCATCGGTCATGCCCCCGACGTTACGCGCGACGTGTCCGCCGCGCGACCCCGCGGCGGTCGACCCCGCGGCGCTGTCCGTGGTGCTCGACCATCGCCGCGACGACCGGCGCGTCGCCGACCCCGGAGCCGTCGTACCCGCCCCGGCGCTCGACGACCTCGAACACGACGCCACCGAGCGGTTCGACCACGGCGTGCAGGTACGTCCCGGATGCGTCCACGTCCACGAGCACGGCGGCGTCCCGGAGCCGCGTCACCGTGACCTCGTCCAGGCCGGTCCGCGCGGCGAGGTCGTCGTGGTAGTTCGGCGGCGTCGGCAGGAACCGCACCCCGGAGTCCCGCATCCGGGTCACCGTGCCCACCACGTCCGCGCTGGCGAGCGCGACGAGTGTCGGTGACGGCGCGTCGGACGAGGGCGCTGGGGTCGTCACCGCGATCCGGACGGTCGCACCGGACGTCGTCGTCGCCCCGGTCGTGAAGAGCCGCCGTCGCGCCAACCCGTCCGTCCTCGGGGCGTCCGCGGCCACGGGACCGTCCACCCCGAGCACGGCCCGCAGGAAGCCGGTCGTCTCGTCCGTGCGGTCCCACGGCACGGTGATCCCGACCAGGTCCACACCGAGCAGGTCCGACGCCGCCGCGGACGCCCGTTCGCCGGTCGGTGCGAAGTCCCGGGACCAGGACGGTGTCCCGTCCGCGCTGCGGCCACCGAACGCCACGCCAGTGCCCTCCGGGGTGGGCACCACGTACTCGTCGGTCCCCTCCGGCACGGACCCGTGGGGCAGCACCGGCGCCCCGAGCGCCCGGGCCCGCGTCGCTGCCGCCGCCGCGTCCACCACCCCGAGGCCGACCGCCGCGACCCGCGCGGCCAGCCCGGCCTGCGCGCCGTCGACGACGACCCGGAGGCCGCCCGCCTCGAACAACTCCGTCCGACCGGTCCGGTGCCGCCCCACGCAGGCGAGACCGGCGCGGCGGAGCAGCGCGACGAGCGCTCCCTCCGCGTCCGGCGCGAGCACGACGTGGGTCGTGACCGGCTCCGGGACGGCGGGCAGGGCCTCCAGACCGTGCGCTGACCATCCGACCGCCGCCGGTCGGGAGGACCGACCCGGCTCCTCGGCGCCGCGCCCGGTGTCGCCCCGTTCGTCCATGTCGTGCCGCGGGTCCGCGTCCACGCGGTCCCGGTCGGCCGCCGACCGCAGGACCCGCGTCGCGTCCTCGAGTGCCCGCAGCGACCGTCGCGCCGCCCGTGCCGTCACCGTCGGGTCGGTCTGCCGGTACACGTCGTTGAACACCTCGAGCGACAGCGTCCCCGCGAACCCGGTGTCGAGCACGTGCGACAGGAACCCGGCCAGGTCCCAGTCGCCCTCGCCCGGGAACAGCCGATGGTGCCGGCTCCAGCGCAACACGTCCATGTCGAGCATCGGGGCGTCGGCCACCTGGCACGACATGATCCGCTCACCGGGGATCTCCGCGATCGTGCCGAGGTCCGCGCCGCGGGCCAGGATGTGGAAGCTGTCGAGACAGATGCCGAGCGCCGGGTGGTCGACCTCGCGGACGATCCGCCAGGCGTGGTCGTAGGTCGACACGTTCCGGCCCCAGGCGAGCGCCTCGTACGCGACCGTCACCCCGTTCCGCTCCGCGAGCTCCGCCAACGCCCCGAGCTGGTCCACCGCCAGGGCGTCGTCGTCCGACACGGCCGTCGCGACGTTGGAACACAGCAGCATCGTGGAGATCCCGAGCCGGTGCATGAGGGCGAACCGCTGCTCCGCGCGCCGCAGGTTCGCACGGAACACGTCGTCCGGCACCTGCTCGAGGTCCCGGAACGGCTGGTAGACGTCGAGCTCGAGACCGAGGTCACGCGCGCGTGCGGCGACCTGCTCCGGACGCAGCCACCCCGTCACGAGGTCCTGCTCGAACAACTCGACGCCTCGGAACCCGGCGGCGCTCACTGCCTCGAGCTTCTCCTCGAGGCCGCCACCGAGGCTCACCGTCGCGATCGCGGCCCTCACGACCGGACCTCCGCGGGGACGTGCACGGACCGGGGCGGCACCGCGGCGCCCGCACGCACGCGCGCCGAGGGAGGCGGCACGGCCGTGGGCAGCACGGAAGGGGCGTGCGTCGTCATCTGGTGCTCCCGTTCGGGTTCGGGGCGTGTGGGGACGGGTCGAGCGACGCTGCTCGTGTCCGGACCGGACCCGCTGCCGGATTCGGGGTCCGGACGGGTCGAAGGCGAGCGTGGTCTGCCCGTGTGGCTGAAGATAGCCCGTCCGGACCACCGAGGTAAAGCGGCCCGGCACGGCCGTGCGGTCCCGTCACTAGGCTCGGCGACATGTCGCAGGAGCGCACGGACGTCCTCGTCGTCGGCGGCGGTCCGGTCGGCCTCTTCCTCGCCGCGCTCCTGGCGCAGGCCGGCGTCGACGTCGCGGTGTGGGAACGGCGCGCCGGAGCGCCGTCCGGTTCCCGCGCGATCGGGATCCACCCGCCGTCGCTCGACGCGCTCGCCGCGGTCGGCGCGACGGCACCGGTGCTCGCGGAGGCGGCGCGGGTGGACCGCGGAACGGCGCGGAACGGGGGGCGTCCGATCGGCTCGCTGTCGTTCGCCCGAGCGTCGTCGACCCATCCGTTCGTCGCGACCCTCGACCAGCACCGCACGGAGGCGATCCTCCGGGAGCGTCTCGCGGCCCTCGCCCCGGGATCGCTCCGCACGGGCACGACACTCACCGCACTCGAACGACGGCGGGACCGCGTCACCGCGCAGGGGAACGGCCCGGAGGGGCCCGTCACGCTGACCGCGCGGTTCGTCGTCGGAGCGGACGGCGCCCGGAGCGTCGTCCGCGACCGCATCGGGGTCCGCAGCCACGGGCGGGACTACCGCGACCGGTACGTCATGGGCGACTTCGCGGACGCCGAACCCCCGTGCTCCGGTCGCGGCGGCTCGGGCCCGTCGCCCGCGACCACCGCACTCGTCGACGTCGGTCGGCACGGGGTCGTCGAGTCGTTCCCGCTGCCCGGCGGTCGCCGCCGGTACGTCGTGCTCCGCTCGGACCCCGCGGACCGGCACGCGCTGGACGGCGCGTCACTGGATCGGGACGCGCGCGCGCCGGGCCGGCCGCTCGACCCGGACGACCCCGACCCCCGCGCCGCCGCACACCTGGCGCGGACGATCCGGGAGCGCACCGGCACCGAGGCGGACCCGGAGACCTGCACCATGCTCAGTCCGTTCCGGGTGCGCCGCCGCACCGCCGAGCGGGTCGGGGTGGGCCGGGTCGTGCTCGTCGGCGACGCCGCCCACGAGATCAGTCCGATCGGCGGGCAGGGCATGAACCTGGGATGGCTCGACGCGGCCGCGCTCGCACCGATCCTCGCCCAGGCCGTGGCCACCGGCAGCGCCGGCCCATGGCCCGAGTACGCGCGGCACCGACAGGCCGCGGCGCGTCGGGCCGCGCGGCAGGCCGAGC
Organism: Curtobacterium sp. MCBD17_019; assembly: GCF_003234555.1. Taxonomy (NCBI): domain Bacteria; kingdom Bacillati; phylum Actinomycetota; class Actinomycetes; order Micrococcales; family Microbacteriaceae; genus Curtobacterium; species Curtobacterium sp. MCBD17_019. Next base: position 58,033 of record NZ_QKTT01000006.1, read on the forward strand.
TGAACATGGCGCTCGGGCGACCGGCTGCGGGCCCCGCGCTCGCGGTCCGGGAGGCCCTGCTCCGGACGCTCCTGGCCCTGCCGACCGCGGACGCCCTGGCCCGCGTCTACGCCATGCGGTGGGCCTGAGGGCGAGGTCCCAGGCGGGTCACGCCGCGAGTCGTGCGCCGGAGAGCGCCAGCTGCACCACGACCACGAGCGACGCGATGATGACGAGGCGGAACAGCGTGCGCGTCGGGGGACCGGTGAGCACGAGGCGGATGCCCACCGCGGCGAGGACGACCACCGTGACCGCGCCCGCGACCGCCAGGGCGAGCGCCGGACCCCGCGCGGGGTCGTCGCCGGTCGTCTGTCCGACGAGCACGAGCCCGTCCGCCACGACGAGCGCGGCGAACGCCAGGACGCCCGACGCGTGCAGCCCCAGACGATGCGGGAATCCCCGGACCCCGGTGGCGGCGTCGTCGACGAGGTCCGGCAGCACGTTCGTGCAGTGGATCGCGACGCCGAACACCGCGCCGGTGGCGATCGCCCAGGGCGCCGGCCACACCGCTGGCATCCCGCCGGGCCCGAGGCCGCTGTCGGCGGACACCGCCACGACCGGCAGCAGCCCGAACGCGACGACGAACGGGGCGACGGACCACACGCGGCGCTTGAGTCCGGCGTCGTACGCCCACCCCGCGGCGACGAGGACGAGGTGCGCGGCACCCGCGACCAGTCCGAGCGGTACGGACAGCAGCACCGCGGCGACGGCGGTGCCGATCGCCGCGCGGCGGACCGTCGTGACGGGCACGAGCCCGCGCGCGACGGGCTTGTCGCTGCGGCCGACGGCACGGTCGCGGTCGGCGTCGATCCAGTCGTTCGCCAGGCCGATCGACAGCTGGCCCGCGAACACCGCGAGCGCGACGAGGAGCACGCTCCACACCGGGTGTCCGACGGCGACGGCGATCACCGTGGCGAGCACGGTCACGGCCACGGTCGGACCCGGGTGCGACGCGGCGAGGAGCAGACGCACCCGGGAGGTCACGGCGCCAGCCTACGGACTGCCCGGAACCTGAGCGTTCTCGCCGTTCCCAGCGCGCCACGCGCCTGGCATGCTGGCGGGGTCTCCCGTGTCCGCGCGCCGTCCGCGCGCCGAACCGGGCCGACGGAGGGGAACGCATGGACGGCTGGGCCGGGGGGCTGCCGCCCGCTGCGCACGACCGCATCGAACGCCAGCGGTCGAGCGGCGTGGCCGGGTCGTTGCTGTCCGCCGCCGGCGCGGCCGCGATCCGCGCGGTCGACCTCGCGCCGGTCGGCGAGGTCTTCGGGTGCGTGGTCGAGCAGCTCGCCTACGCCGGTGGCGGATGTGGCATCTGGTCGTCGGGGCTGAACATCCCGTTCGGCGGCGGGTACTCGGCCTTCCCCAACGGTTCCGGCACGGCGACCCTCGGACGCTCGGGACCGTTCGGCTCGGGCGGCTTCGGGTCCGGACCCTTCGCCTCGGGTCCGTTCGCCTCCCAGCCCGGCGGGTACGTCCCCTGGACCTCGCCCGTGCTCACCACGGGGAGCGACGGCCGGAACGCCGGCTTCGGCTCCTACGTCCACGCCGTGCAGGAGGCCTGGCACGGGGCGCTCGACCGGATGATCGCCGAGGCTGCGGCCCTCGGCGCCGACGGTGTCGTCGGTGTCCGCATCCGGCGCACGCGGCTGGAGACCGCGACCCACGAGTTCACGGCGACCGGCACCGCCGTGCGCACGCTCGACGCCTCGGTCTCGCCGCACGCGCGGTCGGCACGCGACGTCTGGGCGGCCGGGTCGACCGCCGAGGAGGTCGCGGCCCTCATCCGCTCGGGCTGGGTCCCACGCGGGATGGCGTTCGGCGTCTCCATCGCCACGAAGCACGAGGACCCGCTCCTCAAGTCACAGCGGAGCGTCTGGTCGGGCAACGTCGAGATCGAGGGCCTCACCGAACTCGTGAACGCCGCCCGTCACGACGCCCGGGTGCAGCTCACCCGTCGCGCCGCACCGCTGAACGGCTCGGACATCGTCATCACCGGCAGCAGCCTCGGTGAGTTCGACACCCCGTGCGGCGAGGAGGCCGACCTCCACGCCGAAGCGACGTTCACCGGCACCGTCATCGCGCCGGGGCCCATGCACGCGTTCCGCGACCACTCCGCGACCGCCGCCGCCCGGCGCGACGTCACGACCGTGATCCCGCTCCGCGACACCACGAGAGGAACCACCGGCCGATGAGCACCACCGGACCCGACCTGTCCCGCGTCCCGCTCCCCGCCGACGCCACCGCGCGCCTCGACGAGGGACGGCGCCGCCTGTTCACGTCGGACCTGTCGGTCAACGAGTTCCTGCTCGTGCGGCAGGCCGGGTTCCGTCCGGTCGGCCTCGTCCTCGGCTCGAGCGTCTACCACGTCGGGATCCAGACCGGACGCTGGAGCAAGAACATGGAGCTCGACAAGCTCAGCCAGGCGATGTACCACGCCCGGGAGCTCGCCATGACGCGCATGGAGGCCGAGGCGGACCGACTCGGTGCCGACGGCATCGTCGGTGTCCGGCTCGAGATCGAGTTCAAGGAGTACGGCAACGACCTCGCCGAGTTCGTCGCGGTCGGCACCGCCGTCGTCGCGGACGCCCCGCCGCCCACGGGCAAGTGGCGCAACACCCGGGGCCTGCCGTTCACGTCGGACCTGTCCGGGCAGGACTTCTGGACCCTCATCCAGGCCGGGTACGCGCCCCAGGGCCTCGTCATGGGCACGTGTGTCTACCACATCGCCCACCGCGGCATGATGGCGTCGCTCGGCACGATCGGCCAGAACACCGAGATCCCGCAGTACACCGAGGCCCTCTACGACGCGCGGGAGCTCGCGATGGGCCGGATGCAGACCGAGGCCGAGTACCTCGACGCCGAGGGAATCGTCGGCGTGCAGCTCCTGTCGCTGCCGCACCGGTGGGGCGGCCACACGACGGAGTTCTTCGCGATCGGCACCGCGGTCCGGCCCCTGCGCGAGGACCACGTCATCGCCACGCCGGGGCTCGTGCTGCCGCTCACCGACCGATGACCGTGTCGCTCCCGGTGCCCCTGCCGTCCGCGGACGAGCCGCAGGCGCTCGTCGAGGCGCTCGCGGTGAACGCCGCGCGCGCGCTCGGCCCCGCGGCCGACGCGGCGCTCTCGGTCGAGCGCGACCGGTCGCTCGGCGATCGCCTCGCCGGGCGTCCCGGGACGGTGACCGCCCTCCGGCTCGAGGGCGTCGATGCGCGCATGACGTTGCGCCTCGAGCGGCACCGACTCACGGGGGAGGCCGCGCAGGTCTCGGGCGGCGTCGTCATCGCGCGTCGGGCGATGCCGCTCGGCGCATGGCTCCAGGCGTTCGCGGGCGAGGTCGCCGCGGTGGCCGCGGACGCCGCCGGCGACGCGGCCGTGGCCGCACGGGCGCTCGCAGCCCTCGGTGTCGCCCCGGCCGCCGACGTCGTGCGCGTCGACCCGTCGGACGTCGCCGGCGGTCTGCTCCCGCTCCGCGCGGCCGTCGCCGGACGCGTGCCGGAGCCGGCCGCCGCGATCGTCGACCGGATCGCCACGGCCCTCCAGGAGGCCCTGCCGCGCGTCACCGGCACCGGCGAACCCGAGGTCGTCGTCACCCGGACGGCGACCGACTACCTGCCCGAGACGCTGCGGGCGTACCTCGCGCTCCCGGCGGAGTGGGCGGCGCACCACCGGCTGTCCGACGGCCGGACGCCGGCCGAGGCGCTCGTCCAGCAGCTCACCGCGCTCGAGCAGGCGGCCGCGCGGATGCGCGACGCGGCCGTCGAACGCGACGCCGACGCCCTCCTCGTCAACGGGCGCTTCCTCGACGACCGGTTCCGGACCTCCCGGCTCGACCTGCCCTAGCCGCCCGGCCTGCCACGCGCGTCAGGCGGTCCGGCTCGCGTCCTCGGCGTGGGAACGAGCGAGCGCTCCGCGGGCACGCTCGACCTGCGCGCCCAGCGCGTCCACCGTCGTCGCCATGGACTGGACGGCACCCGCTCGGTAGGCGTCGATCGCGTCCATCGTCGCGAACACCTGGTCGAACGCTTGCTGGAGGGTCTCGACGCTGACCCCGGACGACGTCGCCTGCTCGTGCACGGCCGCGGTCTGCTGCCGGAGCAGGTCGCTCGTCCGGCCGATCATCGCGTCGGTCGCCGAGTTGAGCGCGGCGACCTGTTCGAGGACGAGCCGCTGCTGCCCGAGCGCCTGCGCGACGACGATGGCCGTGCGGAGCGCGGCGACGGTGGTCGTCCGTGCGCGGTCGACGCCGCGGATGAGCTCGAGGTTGTTCTTGCGGATGAGGTCGAGCGCCAGGTACCCCTGCACGGACACGGCGATCTGCGTCGCGAGGTCCTGCCGCCGCTGCCGCACGGGGAACAGCGCGTCGGCGACCAGCGCGTCCGCCGCGCGGCCGTCCGAGGCCCGGAGCGCCTCGGCCTTCGCGCTGATCGCGTCGTCGAGGGCGGCCGCCAGCGTGGCGTACTCCGCGAGTCGTCCCATCGTGGCCCACAGCTCCGCCCGCTCCTGCTCGATGGCGGCGTTGTCCCGGCGCAACGAGTCCTGACCGGACACGAGCGCCGTGATGATCGCGTCGAGTTGCTGCTGCGCGGACTCGTACTTGTGGAAGTACCGGGCGATCCGGTTCGCGCCCGGCAACCGACCGAGCAGGCGGCGGGCGCCGGTCAACTCGGCGCGCGCGGGGTCGAGGTCCGTGACGGTCTCGCGGAGGTCCTGCAGCGTCCGGGCCACCGCCGCCTGCGGATCACCCGCCGGGCCCTGGCCCTTCGCGGCGGCGAGCGACGTGGCGGGCCGCTCGAGCATGCGGCTCGACACCTGCGACGCCGAGCGGATGTCCTGTTCGCCCATCCGCACGAGGTCGTCGACCCGCTTCGTGAACTCGGGGCTGCCGGGCTGCTCGGCGGCGAGTGCATCGGCGAAGGCGCGGGCCTTGTCCTGCAGTTCCGACCGCTTGTCGGCCGGGACGGCCACCATGCCGACGGCCTGGTCCGGCTCCACCTCGGGCACGGCGGCCGGCGGCGTGAGCTGGAGTTCCTGCCCGGTCGGCTCCGGCGGGGTCAGCGGTGCGTCGAGGTCGAGTTCGGACATGCGGTGTTCCCCCTCCGGCGACCGGCCGTCGGCGCCCGCGCCCAGCGTAGGGCCGGCGGCGTGGTGTGCGCCGGACGGCTCCCTGAGAAGACGGTCATCGTCCAGGGCCGACGGGCGCAGCGCGATCCGGGCGCGGCGGCCCGCTCCTGGTGGGGCGGCCCGCCGTCGCGGCCGTTCCTCCTCAGACCGTCAACCGGTACATCCGCGCCTGCGCGTTCCCCGCCTCGGTGCCGATCGTCAGCCCGGCGGTGGTGGGCGTGACGGACCAGGGCGCGCCGACGCCGGCGGGCGGGTAGACCTGCTCGACGGTCGGCACGCTGCCACCCAGGTGCGGCAGGGCGAGCTCGACGTCGCCGGCCGCGGCCGGGAGGCGCCACACCACCAGGAGCGTCTCGTCACCGGCGTCGAACGCGACCGACAGCCACTGGTCGTCCCACGTCGGCAGCCCCGTCGGGAACCGGGGGACCGCGCGGGCGAGGGTGTGCTTGGTGGCCTGGTGGGCCTCCACGGCCGCACCGACCAGGGCGAGCTGGTCGTCGTCCATGCCGCTGAGCACGCCCGCGAGGTACAGGCGACCGGCGAGCCCGGCACCCATCGCGAACACGATCTCCTCGTCCGACATCGTCGGCTGCGGGTACGCCCAGTTGCCCGCCTGCTCGGGCAGCACGTGTGCGAGGGCCCCGACGGCGATCGCCGGGTACAGGAGCGGGTCCTGCTGGTCCGAGGTGGACTGCAGCTGCAGGGTGCCGAGCATCGCGGGATCCGAGCGCATGGCCCCGGATCCGCAGTTCTCGATGACCAGGTCCGGGTGGCGGTCGAGCACGTCGCCGAGCCACGCCAGCAGCGCGCGGTCGTGTTCGAGCAGGCCCTGGCCCGCGGACTCGGCACCGACCTCCGTGCCGGCGCCGGGCGTGACGTTGTAGTCGAACTTGAAGTAGCCGATGCCGAACTCGGCGATGAGCCGGTCGACCGCCTCGTCGAGGTGTGCGCGTGCCACCGGGGAGCGCATGTCGAGGAAGTACCGCTGGTGCTCGCGGATCCGTTCGCCGTGCCGTCGGAGGAACGCCTCGTCGGGGAGCGTCTCGGCCGCGGTGCTCGTGACGCCGACCACCTCGGGTTCGAGCCAGACCCCGGGCACCATGCCACGGTCCCGGATGTGGTCGACGACCGCGCCGAAGCCGTCCGGGAACCGCAGGGTGGACGGCCGCCAGTCGCCGACGCTCGCCCACCATCCGGCGGAGTCGTCGTACCAGCCGGCGTCGATGCAGAAGTACTCGGCACCGGCCCGCGCTGCTGCGTCGACGAGCGGCAGGAGCTTCGCCGTGGTCGGGTCGCCCTCGAGGGTGTTCATGTAGTCGTTGAACACCACGGGCAGCGTGTCACCGACGGGGTGCGGTCGTCGGGCCGCGCGTCGATGTGTGGCGAGGTTCCCGAGGGCGTCCTCGAACGACGCCGCGACGGTCACGGTGACGGGCACGGTCGTGAACGTCACGTCGGGCGTCAGGGTGAGCGACCACTGGTGGTCGGCGTCCTCGGGGCCGAGCAGCGCGACGTAGGCACCGTCGTGCGAGCGGTCGCCCTTCGGTGGTCCGTACGGCTCCGGCGCGCGGACCCGGTCCTCGATCGGCACGGCGCCCCGGTTCCAGTCGGGGTCCTCGCCGACCTCCCAGTGCCAGGCGCCGTTGTGCTCGATCTGCCACGCGAGGGTTCGGCCGGTGCTCCGGGCGACGGCGGCACCCGCGGGGTTGTACAGGCCGGACGACCACGTCGAGGTGCTCGTGGCGGCGATGCGGTTCCGGCTCGTCTCGCCGCGCGCCCCGGGGTCGATGGACGGCAGACCGGGAGCGCGGAGCGGGGTGGGCGCCCACCGGTTCTCGGCGGACCACCCGGTGCGCGCCGACCAGATGTCGAGGTCGTCGATGTCCTCGGAGACCACGGCCCCGGTGGCGAGACTCGTGACCGCCCAGAGCGTGAGGGGAGCCGCGCCGTCACGGAGCGACACGGTCGTCGCGGTGCGGACGGCGGGCGCTCCGCCGACGAGCTCGAACCGCGAGGACACGACGAGCCCGTCGGGGTGCTCCTGGCGGATCTCGAGGCACTCGCACCCGGGCCGTCCGTCGGTCGCGGGCTCGGTCGTCGCGACGTGCGTGACGTACCGGAGGCCCGCGCCGAGTTCGGTGCCGTCGAACCGGTAGCTGTTGTTCCGCCGCCCGTACCGGGGCGCGAGCACCTCGACGAGGGGCTGCGTGGGCAGCAGGTCGTCCTGGATCCGCGGCGCCGGAGCGGCCGGACCCGCCAGCGACACGAGCCGGACCGGCCCGTCCTCGTCGGCGGCGAACGTCAGGGTGAGGGATGAGGGTTCCCAGGAGAAGTGCGTCACGGTGCTTCCTCGCATCGGTCGGACGGGTCGGTCAGCGGCGACCGTAGCACCGCGAGAGCGGTTTTGGTAACGTTTACATTCGTTATCATCCCGTTACCGAACGCGCTTGACCGGCTTCCCGGCCGCCGGACATGATCGTCCCCACGTTCCGGAGCCGAGCAGCCCGGGACCCACATCCGGCCCAGGCGGACACCCGTCCGCGGGGCTCCATCGGCGATGGCGCCGGTGGTCCGTCGGCGTGCCCGCCGGCGGTCTCGTCAGGACTCGAGGAGGCGTCCGTGAACGATCAGAAAGCCCAGCCCGGAGACGACGGACGGCTCTCGCGCCGTGGGTTCGTCGGCATGGGCGCGGCCATCGCGGGCGGGGCCCTGCTGTCCCCCCTCGCCGCCGCCGGCGTGCCGTCCGGCGCCGCCGAGGCCGCCGTCCCGAAGAACGTGAAGGCCGACCTCGTCCTGTCGACGTGGGACATCGCCGCGGACCTCGTCACGTACGCGAAGTTCGCCGCGGCGTACAAGAAGACGCACCCCGGGGTGAACATCAAGATCCAGAAGACGCCCGGCGGCGACTTCAACCAGTGGTTCACGACACAGCTCAGCGGTGGGAGCGCGCCCGACATCGTCCGTGTGACGTGGCAGTCGTTCGGCCGGTACGCCGAGAACGGCGGCCTCATCGACCTGTCGAAGTGGGTTCCCGCGCGGTACGGCAAGGGGTTCCAGAAGAGCTTCTGGCAGGCGTCGCTGCTCGACGGCAAGCCGCACGCGATCCCGCAACACACCGACACGTTCGCGACCTACTACCGCAAGGACGTCTTCGCGGCGATCGGCGAGCAGCCCCCGGCGAGCATCGGGCAGGCGTGGTCGCTGTCCGAGTTCCACGACCTGCTCGTCAAGGTCAAGAAGCAGACCGGCAAGTACGGCATGGTCTACGGCTTCGGCGGTCCGAACACGGCCTACCGCTGGCTCCCGTTCCTCTACATGATGGGCGGCCGGTTGCTCGACAACGACCTGAAGAAGCCGATGATCAACACCAAGAAGGGCATCGCCGCGCTCGACTGGTTCCAGGGCCTGTACAACGACGGCCTCATCCCGAAGTCGAACACGATCAAGGCCTCGAACGACGCCTCGACGCTCAACAGCTTCACGACCGGTCAGGTCGGCGTCATGCTCTACGGCGACTGGCTCATGGGGGACGTCGGCAAGGGCCTCGATCAATCGAAGTGGGACGTCACGTACATGCCGAAGGGCAAGAAGGCCGCGTCCGACCTCGGCGGGAACCTGCTCGGCGTCTCGAAGTCGTCGAAGCACCCCGACGTCGCCGCCGACTTCATCAAGTTCGTCTGCAACCAGGCGAACATGGAGTACTTCTGCGAGAACGACCTGTTCCTGCCGATCCGCACCGCGCTCGACGCCGACTCGCTGCACTTCAGGTCCAACAACGACCAGATGAAGACGTTCGTGGAGCAGGTCGCCACGATCCCGACGAACATGGCGAAGATCGAGACGAGCCCGCAGTTCAACCAGATCAACGAGGTGCTCGCCGACCAGCTCGACCTCTGCTTCATCGGGACGCAGACCCCGAAGGAGACGGCGAAGAACATCTCGGACGGGATCAGCCGTGTCGTCGGCTAGCGAGGTCGCCGCGCGCGGGGTGGTCGGGTCGGTCGACGTGCGGCCGTCGTCCCGCACCGGCGGGCGGCCGCCGCGTCGGGGCGGGCGGCGTCGCGTCCCGGTCGCCGTGCCGTGGACCTTCGTCGCCCCGTCGCTGCTCCTCTTCGTCGTGTTCGCGTTCGGACCGATCATCGTGTCCGTCGTGCTGTCGTTCCAGGACGTGCAGACGTTCGGCGGCGGGAGCTGGATCGGTGGGAAGAACTACGCCGACATCCCGAGCGACCCGGTGTTCTGGACGAGCGTGTGGAACACCGTCGTGTTCACGCTCGGCACGGTGCCGACGTCGGCGGCGATCGGGCTGCTGCTCGCCGTGCTCCTCAACCGCAGGCTCCCCGGCCGCGGCGTCATCCGCAGCCTGTACTTCCTGCCGATGGTCGTGTCCGGCGTGGCCGTGTCGCTCGTCATGGCGTGGATCTTCAACGCCGACAACGGGATCGCGAACGCCGCGCTCCAGGCGCTCGGGCTCCCGCGGATCACCTGGTTGTCGTCGCCGCACTGGGCCATGGCCACGGTCATCCTCACGGTGGTCTGGGGACGGATCGGGTTCTGCATGGTGACCTACCTGGCGGCGTTGCAGAACATCAACCCGAGCGTGCTCGAGGCGGCGAGCGTCGACGGTGCCGGCAGTGGCAAGCGCTTCTCGAACATCGTCTGGCCGCTGCTGCGACCCACGACCTACATCCTCGTCGTGCTCAACGTGGTCTTCTCGATCCAGGCGTTCGACGTCATCTACGTGCTCACCGGCGGTGGCCCCGGGTTCTCGACGACCGTGCTCGTGCAGTACATCTTCCGGGCCGCGTTCACGCAGGGGACGATGGGGTACGCGTCCGCCGTCGGCGTGCTCCTCGTGCTGACGCTGCTCCTGCTGACACTGGTGCGCAACGTCCTCGCGCGCCGCACCGAGGAGGACCAGGCATGAGCACCTCGACATCGCGTCCCGTCGAGCGGGTCGGCAGCTCCACCGCCGTTCCCGCCCGTGCCGTCGGACGCTCCACGGCCGGTCGTCCGGGAGGCACGGCACGCGTCGTGCGCACCCGTCCCGACCGCCGCGTACCGATCCAGGACCGGATGACCCCCGCGCGGTGGGTCATCTGGGTGGCGATGGTCCTCGGGGGACTCGTCATGGTGTTCCCGGTCTACTGGGTGTTCGTCACCGCGATCAGCCCGGGCGGCCTCGCCCAGACGTCGGGGTTCTCGCTGTGGCCGCACCGGGTCGACCTCGGGGTGTTCGCCAAGGCGTTCGCGGACCAGCCGGTGCTGACGTGGCTGGTCAACTCGGTGGTCATCGCGGTCGCCGGGGTCGTCATCTCGGTGTTCATCAGCGTGCTCGCCGGGTACGCGTTCGCGAAGTTCTCGTTCCGCGGACGGAACCTGCTGTTCGGCGCGATGCTCGTGACGATCATGGTGCCGATCCAGGTGGTCATGGTGCCCGAGTTCGTCATCATCTCGAAGCTCGGACTCGTCGGCACCCCGTGGGCCGTGATCCTGCCCTCGGCGGCACAGGCCGTCTCGATCTTCATGGCCCGGCAGTACATCCAGGCGATCCCGACCGAGCTCATCGAAGCGGCTCGGGTCGACGGCGCGGGGGAGTTCCGCACCTTCCGGACCGTCGTGCTGCCGGCGTGCGGCCCGCTCGTCGCGGTCCTGACGATCCTGACGTTCGTGTGGCGGTGGAACGACTTCGTCTGGCCGCTCGTCGCCCTGCAGAAGCCGGAGAGCTACACGATCTCCGTGGGCTTGTCCTCGCTGAACGGGTCCTACTCGCACCCGTGGGACGAGATCATGGCGATCACGCTCGTCTCGATGATCCCCGTGATGATCGTGTTCTTCGTCTTCCAGCGGCAGTTCGTGCAGGGCATCGCGGAGTCCGGCATCAAGTGACCGGCGCGTGGTGTCGGGATAGCATCGTCCGATGGTCGAGCGTCCGCCCCGCGCGCCGGGCATCGCGGACGTCGCCCGGATGGCCGGCGTCTCGGTCGCGACCGTCTCCCGCGTCCTCAACGACCCGGGGGTCGTGAGCGAGCGGCGTCGGACCGCCGTGCAGGACGCCATCGTCCGACTGGGCTACCGGCCGAACGAGGCGGCCCGCGCGCTCAAGTCGGGTCGCCAGAAGATGATCGGCGTCATCACCGGGAACACGACCCGGTACGGGTTCGCCTCGGTGCTCCGGGGCATCGAGGAGGCCGCGCGTGAGGGCGACTTCCTCGTCACGATCACGGTCGTCGAGAACGGGGACCCCGACCACGTCCGGTCCGCGGTCGAGCTCGTGCTGTCCCAGCCGTTGTCCGGGATCATCGGCATCGAGTTCGACGAGTTCGTGACGGCGGCACTGGCGCGGATCCCCGCGACCATGCCGACCGCCACCGCGGCGATGGTCGGCACGAACCGGTCGGGCCTGCCCTACGCATGGCTCGACGACGAACTCGGTGCGCGACTGGCGACCGAGCACCTGCTCGCGCTCGGTCACCGCACGGTCCACCATCTCGCCGTCGACTACCCGAACGACATCGGGCACGGCCGGACGTACGGGTACCTGGCCGAGCTCGCCGCCCGCGACGCGCCGGTGCCGCCCGTGGTCGCCACGGACTGGGCCCCGATGAGCGCCCGGGCCGCCGCGATCGAGCATCTCCCGGACGACGCGACCGCCGTGTTCTGCTTCAACGACGAGGTCGCGATGGGCGTGCTCCGGGCGATGGCGGACCAGGGCCGCGCCGTCCCCGGCGACGTCAGCGTGGTCGGGTTCGACGACATGCCCCTCGCCGAGGTGTGGACGCCCGGGCTCACCACCGTCCGGATGGACTTCGCCGGGCTGGGCCGCGCCGCGTTCGAGGTCCTGCGCGCGACGATGGCGGGTGCCCCGCCTCCGACCGCGCGGGCGATCCGGCCCTCCCTCGTGGTCCGCGGCTCGTCGGGCGCACCCCGCGCCGCCGCGCGACCGTGACGCGTTCGACGGTCCCCGCTCGGACGCTCCCGCCGGGCCGACCCGGGCCTCCCGGCGTCACGCGAATCGCGCCCGGCGAGCACGATGTGGTACTCACGTGTGTGCACCCCGCCCATCCCTCGGAGGAACGACGATGACCACGATCGACGGCACGGCCCGCCACGACCGGCCACGCGACGACGTCCGGGGCGAGGTCGACGACGACCTGCGCGGCGACGTCAGCTTCCTCGGGAACCTGCTCGGGCGGGTGCTCCGCGAGACCGGCGGCGAAGCCCTGTTCGCCGACGTGGAGGCCCTCCGCGCCGCCGTGATCGACGCGTACGAGGGCACGGACGACCGGGCCATCGACCGGGCCCAGGAGATCGTCGAGGGCTTCGACCAGGACCGCGCGGAGCAGGTCGCCCGGGCCTTCACCTGTTACTTCCACCTCAGCAACCTCGCCGAGGAGCACCACCGCGTCCGCGTCCTCCGACGCCGTGGTGACGTGGGGGGCACGCCGGGGGACTCGATCGCGGCGACCCTCGCCGGACTGCGTGACGCACTCGGCGAGGACGAGGCGGCCGCCCGCCTGGCGGCCCTCCGGTTCCACCCGGTGCTCACGGCGCACCCGACCGAGGCCCGACGCCGAGCCGTGGCCACGACGATCCGCCGGATCAGCGACCTGCTCGACGCACGGGACGCCGTCCGGAACGCCGTCGACGGTGCCGAGAACGCCCGCCGCCTGCTCGAGGAGGTCGAGACGCTCTGGCGTACCTCGCCCCTCCGGCCCACGCGTCCCACCCCGCTCGACGAGGTCCGCACGGCGATGAGCGTCTTCGACCAGACGCTGTTCGAGATCGTGCCGGCGGTGTACCGGCTGCTCGACGACCGCCTCCTCGGCGACGAAGCCGGGCGCCGTCCGGTGGCCGCCCCGGCGTTCATCCGCCTCGGCAGCTGGATCGGTGGCGACCGCGACGGCAACCCCCACGTCACCGCCGACGTCACGCTCGAGGCGGCCCGGATCCAGTCCGAGCACGTGCTGCTCGGGCTGACCCGCGCCGCGACCCGGATCGCCGACGCGCTGACCCTCGACGACGGCGGCACCCCGCCCACGGCCGACCTCACCGCGCTCGATGACGCCCAGCAGGCGCTCGACGCCGAGGTCGCCGCCCGCATCGCGGTCCGCGCGCCGCAGGAGGTCCACCGCCGCGTGCTCCTGTTCGTCGCGGCCCGCATCGACGCGACCCGGCGCGAGGACGTCCCGCTCGCGTACGCCTCGCCCGAGGACCTGCTCGCCGACCTCCGGACCGTCCAGGGCTCGCTCGCCGCCGCCGGCGCCGAGCGCGCGGCCCACGGCGAGCTCCAGAACCTGATCTGGCAGGTGGAGACCTTCGGCTTCCACCTCGCGGAGCTCGAGGTCCGGCAGCACTCGCAGGTGCATCGAACCGCCCTCGCCGAGGTCCGTGCCGGCGTCGAGCACAGCCCGATGACGGACGAGGTGCTCGCGGTGTTCCGGGCGATCGCGTCCCTGCAGGCGCGGTACGGCGTGCGCGCGGCGTGCCGGTACGTCATCTCGTTCACGCAGTCGTCCGAGGACATCGCCACGGTGTTCGAGCTCGCCGAGGCCGCACTCGGGTCCGCCGAGGCCGCGCCGGTGCTCGACGTCGTCCCGCTCTTCGAGACCTTCGCCGACCTCGACGCGAGCACGCGGATCCTCGACGAGGCCGTCCGCCTGCCCGCGGTCGAACGTCGACTCGCCGCGACCGGGCGCCGGCTCGAGGTGATGCTCGGGTACTCCGACTCGTCGAAGGACGTCGGTCCGGTGTCGGCGACGTTCGCGCTGTACGACGCCCAGGCCCGGATCGCCGCGTGGGCTGCCGACCACGACATCGAGCTGACGCTGTTCCACGGCCGGGGCGGTGCGCTCGGCCGCGGCGGCGGTCCGGCGAACGAGGCCGTGCTCGCGCAGCCGCCGGGGTCGGTCGACGGCCGACTCAAGATCACCGAGCAGGGCGAGGTCATCTTCGCCCAGTACGGCGACAAGACGATCGGCGCGCGGCACCTCGAGCAGATGGCCGCTGCGACCCTGCAGGCGTCCGCGCCCTCGAACGAGTCCGTGACCGCCGCGGCCGCCGATCGCTTCGCGGACGTCGCCGCCACGATGGACCGCGCATCGCGCGCGGCCTTCTTCGACCTCGTCAAGGCGGACGGGTTCGCGCCGTGGTTCGCCACCGTCACGCCGATGGAGGAGATCGGGCTCCTCGCGCTCGGATCCCGGCCGGCCCGTCGCGGCTTGTCGGTCGAGTCCCTCGAGGACCTCCGCGCCATCCCGTGGGTGTTCTCGTGGACCCAGGCGCGCATCAACCTCGCCGGCTGGTACGGCCTCGGGTCGGCGCTGGCCGCGGTCGGCGACGTCGAGCTGCTGCAGGACGCCTACCGGTCCTGGCCGCTGTTCTCGGCGATGATCAAGAACGTCGAGATGTCCCTGGCGAAGACCGACGAGGCGATCGCGAACCGGTACCTCGCGCTCGGCGACCGTCCGGACCTCGCCCGCATGGTCCTCGACGAGATGGCTCTGACGCGCGCCTGGGTGCTCCGGACGAGCGGCTCGTCGGACGTCCTCGAGGACCGGCCCGTCCTGAGCCGCGCCGTCCGCCTGCGGAGCCCGTACGTCGACGCCCTGTCGCTCCTGCAACTCCGGGCGCTCCGTGGCATCCGGACCGCGAGTGACGGCGACCCGCAGGACGCCGACCACCGACTGCTGCTCCTCACCGTGAACGGCGTGGCCGCCGGTCTGCAGAACACGGGTTGATCCCGTCGTCCCCGTGGAGGCGTCCCTCCCGGGCGGGATCAGACGCCGACGGTGATCGCGCTGGTGGGCACGGCGGCCGCGGCGGTCGCGACGGGTTCACGCCGGAGCGCCACGACCGTGACGTCGTCGTCGTGCCCGGCGGTGCGGGCCATCGCGACGAGGGCCTCGACCACGGCGCCCGGCCGCGGATCCCGGCGGGCGATCGCGGCGACCTGGTCGATCGTGTCGAGTCCACCGCCGAACAGGTCGAGCACGCCGTCGCTGAAGGTGACGAGGACGTCCCCGGGCGCGATGGCGATCTCCATCGTCTGCCAGGCGTCGTCGATCCCGAGACCGATCGGCAGGTGCGCGGTGGTCAGGCGCTCGTGGGTCCCGTCCTCGCGGACGACGATCGACAGGCCGTGTCCGGCGTCCGCCCAGCGGAGGACGTCCCCGCTGAACCGGGCGTGGAAGAGCGTCGTGAAGGCCGTCGACTCGCCTCGGTCCGCGACGTCGGTCGAGAGCCCTTCCGAGGCACGCACGATCGCGGCCGCGGGGTCGGGATCACGCCGGGAGCTGCGGACCACGGCCCGCACGGCCGCGGCGATGAGCCCGGCGCCGACGCCCTTGCCCATGACGTCGCCGAGGGTGATCGCGATGCCCTCGTCGGTCCGGTACCAGTCGAAGAAGTCGCCGCCGACCGTGGCCGAGGGCAGACAGGTCCCCGCGACGGAGTAGCCGGGCAGCGAGCAGAGGGGCTGGGGGAGGAGCGAGCGTTGCACCGCGGCGGCGCGGTCGATCTCGTCCGTGACGGCTGCCTCGCGCTCGGCGGCGAGGCGCAGCTGCGTCGCGTGCTGCCGGGCGAACTCGTTGACGACGAGCGCCACGGTCGTGTAGACGACGAGCACGACGACGAGGCGGATGAGCTCGGTGACCCGGCCGCTGCCGCTGATCCCGAAGACGAACGGCGTGAGGATCACGACTGCAGTACCGAGCATCGCGTAGAGGACGTGCCGTCGGCCGTCGGTGGCGGCGAACCACACGACGGGCAGGACCACGAGGGCGGTGAAGATCGACGCCGACGAGCCCGTCGCCCATCGGAGGACGCCGAGCGCCACGAAGTCGACCGCGGGCACGAGGAGCGCGAGGGCACCGAGCCGCTCGCTGCGCGCGGTCACCACGCTCGCCCAGAGCGTGGCGATCGCGGTGAGCACCAGGCTCACCGCGAGTCCGGTGTGGTCCGACACGGCGAGCTGCGGGACGGCGACCGAGAGCACCGCCGCCAGGGCGACCAGCACCGCGATCGGTGCCTGCTTGAGGAACGGTGTCACCGAGTACCGGTGGATGAACCGACGCACGCTGGTCATGGGGGGGTGCCTCCGGTCCGCGTCCACGAGAGTGATCGTGACGACGATAGGTGTCGCGGCTCCCGCTTCCCACCCCCAGAACGGGCACGGCGGCGGATGGGCGCCACGCCGGAGCGGGTCGCCGCTGAGCGGTCCTCGGCGTGCATGCGCCACCCGGGACACGGGCGACGTCATGGGTGCGGAGTAGACCGGTGCCATGACCGACAGCTCGAAGGACCCGCAGCTCGTTCCGCTCGCCGGCAGCGAGCGTCCGTCCGCCCCCGGCGTCCGCGCCGCGGCGGCCCTCCCGCCCGACTCCCCGGTCCAGGCGACCGTGGTGGTGCGGCGCGCGAACCCCGTCGCGCCGCTCGACGGCACCGCCGTCCCGATGGACCGCGCCGCGTTCGTCAGTGCGCACGGGGCGACCGAGGCCGACCTCGACCTCGTCCGCACCACGCTGGAGGCCCTCGACCTGACCGTCCTCAGCGCCGACCCCGCCACGCGTCACGTGCGCGTCGAGGGGACGACCGCGGCGATGGGCCGGGCGTTCGGCACGGACCTCGAGACCGTCACGAGCGACGCGCCCGGCGGTGGCAGTGCCCAGCACCGGCACCGGTCGGGGGGCCTGAGCGTCCCCGCGGCACTCGACGGCGTCGTCGTGGCGGTGCTCGGCCTCGACGACCGCCCGCAGGCGCGGACGCAGTTCCGTTCCGTGCCCGCCGCCGCCCGCGCGACCAGCTACTCGCCCGTCGAGCTCGGCACCGCGTACGCGTTCCCGCCCGACACCGACGGCTCGGGCCAGACGGTGGCGATCATCGAACTCGGCGGCGGGTACGTGCAGTCCGACCTCGACACCTACTTCTCCGGTCTCGGCGTGGGCTCCCCGTCGGTGACCGCCGTGGGTGTCGACGGCGCCGAGAACGTCCCGGGTGGGGATCCGAACGGCGCGGACGGCGAGGTCATGCTCGACGTCGAGGTGGTGGGGGCGCTGGCTCCCGGAGCGGCCATCGTCGTGTACTTCGCCCCGAACACCGACGCCGGCTTCGTCGACGCCGTGGCCGCCGCGGCGCACGCGACTCCGACCCCGACGGCCATGAGCATCAGCTGGGGACAGAGCGAGGACGCCTGGACCGCCCAGGCCCGCTCCGCGCTCGACGACGCCGTGGTCGACGCGGTGTCCCTCGGGGTCACCGTGACCGCGGCCGCGGGCGACAACGGCAGCACCGACGGGCAGTCGGACGGCGGGCAGCACGTGGACTTCCCGGCGTCGAGCCCGCACGTCCTCGCCTGCGGCGGGACCCGGCTCGAGGCCTCGGGCACGACGATCACCTCCGAGACCGTGTGGAACGACGGCGCGAGCGGTGGCGCCACGGGCGGCGGGGTCAGCGATGCGTTCCCGCTGCCGGCCTGGCAGCAGGGCGTCGGCGTGCCGGGCACCGCCGGGTCATCGGGCGGCCGAGGCGTCCCCGACGTCGCCGCGGTCGCCGATCCCCAGACCGGGTACGAGGTCCTCGTCGACGGCAACCGCACCGTCATCGGCGGCACGAGCGCGGTCGCTCCGCTGTGGGCCGCGCTGATCGCCCGGATCGTCCAGTCGGCCGGGCGGCCGCTCGGGCTCGCGCAGCCGGTGCTGTACAGCGCGGCGTCGACCTTCCGCGACGTCACGTCGGGGTCGAACGGCGCCTTCGCGGCGGCTCCCGGGTGGGACGCCTGCACCGGGCTCGGGTCCCCGGACGGCGCTGCATTGCTCGGAGCCGTGGCCGCGGGCAGCGGTGGCGCCGGCGCGTGACGTCTCCGGACGACACCGCGGCCCCGCTCGGAACGCGACACACCGCCGATCATCCGGGTTCCTCCGCTCCTCGTGCCTACGATTCGGCCATGGAGACCCAGTCCGGAGCACGTCCCGCCCTCGTCGACCCGTTCGGCCGCGAGGTCGAGGCGTGGCTCCGGGACGTGCCGGCGGTCCACGCCCCGTACGTCCCGGACCTCGTCGTGCCGCCGGTGACCGGGCCCGTCGCACTCCCCACCGAGACCGACACGGCGGCCGCTCCGGACGCGGGCGGCACGGACGCGGGCGGTCCGGAGACGGCGGCCGAACCCGTCGCCGCTGCGGCCGTCGTCGCCGAGCCCGTGCGGGCACTCGAGGTCGCTCCGCTGGACGACCCGGCACCCGCCACGCTCGTGGACCCCGCGCCCGCCGCCTTCCGCCGTGATCGCGGACGGCACGCCTCCGCCTGCGCCCCGACGTTCCCCGAGCCCCCGGCCCGGATCTCGCTCCGGATCGGGGACCTCGCCGTCGAGCTCGCGACCGCGACCGGCCGGAGCACCGTGGAGCGCATCTCCCTGCTCGAGGAAGAACTGCGCCGCCGCGACGAGGACCGCGCGCGCTTCGCCGCATGGGAGGCCCGGATCGCCCGGTCCTCCGACCCCGAGGTCGCCGCCGCCCGGGCCTGGGCCACCGAGGTCTTCGCGGACCTCCTCGCCGCCGCCGTGGTCGCCCGACCAGCCCGCACCGCCGTCTCGCCCCGGGCCACCACCACGCCGGCCCGGGGCGACGCACTCCCCGCCCTGCAGTCCGTCCTCGCCGACGCCCTCGACCGCGAGGACGTCGACGTCGAGTCCGCCAGCGCGCCGGTCGCTCCGGTGGCCGCGGTGACGCGTCCGACGCCGCTCGTGCCGCCCGCCACGGGCCCGAGCGCGATCGACCACGAGGCCTTCGTCGCCGCGTTGCGCGCCCACACGGGTGCCGACGCCGGTGCGGCGACCGCGTTCCCGCTCGGTCCGGTCCGGTCCGGGTCCGACACCGCGGTCGAGGCATCTGCCGGGCCGCTCGCGGGCACCGACACCGACGAGCAGCACCGTTCCGACGTGGCGGCACCGGGGGAGCCCGTGCCGTCCGACGTGGCGGCGACCACGCCGAGCTGGTGGGCACGCGTCGTCGCCCGCGTGCTGCGGGTCCTCCGCCGCGCCTGACGTGCCGCTGGGGGCTGTCCTGCCGCGGGGGGCTGTCCTGCCGCTCGGCGCTGACGTGCCGCTCGGGGCTGACCTGCCGCTCGGGGCTGACGTGCCGCTCGGGGCCGACGGCCCTCGGTAGACTGGGCCGATGCCGACCCTCCGCGCCGTCCTCGCCGCCGCCGAGGCCCTCTGGCCCGCCGACGGTGCCGAGTCGTGGGACGCCGTCGGACTCGTGTCGGGCGACCCCGATGCCGAGGTCCGTCACGTGCACCTCACCGTCGACGCCGTCCCCGAGGTCGCGCGAGAGGCCGTCGCGCTCGGCGCCGATCTGCTCGTCGCGCACCACCCGTTGCTCCTGCGTGGTGTGACCACGATCGCCGAGACCACGTACAAGGGGTCGGTCCTCGCCACCCTCGTGCGCGGCGGCTGCGCGCTCCTCGCCGCGCACACGAACGCCGACGTCGTGACGACCGGGACCTCCGCGGTGCTCGCCGACCGCCTCGGCCTCGTCGAGCAGCGCCCGATCGAACCGGGCGCCCGACCGGGGACCGGGATCGGCCGGGTGGGCGTCCTCGCCGCCCCGATGACGCTCGGGGCGCTCGCGCGGCACCTCGTCGACGTCCTGCCCGCCACGGCGTCGGGTGTCCGCGTGTCGGGCGAGCACGACCGCCCGGTCCGGACCGTCGCACTCTGCGCGGGTGCCGGCGACTCCCTGCTCGGTGCTCCCGAGGTCCTCGCCGCCGACGTCTACGTCACGAGCGACCTCCGGCACCACCCCGCGTCGGAGTTCCGGGAGCGCGCGATGCTGTCGGACGGTCCGGCACTCGTCGACACGTCGCACTGGGCCACGGAGTGGCTCTGGCTCGACGTCGCCGCCGCGCAGCTCGCCGACGCCACGGGCGTCCGGGTGACCGTGAGCGACATCCGAACCGACCCCTGGGACTTCGCCGTCCTCCCGTCGTCCGCCCCGCATGCCGACGGGACCGACGAGGGGCCCCAGCCGACCGACCCGGAAGGAGCCGCCGCGTGAAGGCAGCCCCGGAGGCACAACTCCTCCTCCTCGATCTCCAGCGCATCGACAACGACGTGACCCGCATCGGCCACCGCATCACCGGACTCCGCAAGGGCGAGCACCTCGCGGAGCTCGGTCGGCGTGCGGCGGTGCTCCGCAGCGACCTCGCCGCGGCGACCGGCAGCGTGGAGGACGCCGAGCGCGAGCTCGCGCGCCTCGAGTCCGACACGGCAACGGCACAGGCCCGCATCGACCGCGACACCACCTTGCTCCAGGCGGCGAAGAACGCGAAGGACGCCGCCGGGCTCGAGAGCGAACTCGCCAGCCTCACCCGGCGCATCAACGACCTCGAGACCACGGAGCTCGAGGTCATGGAACGGCTCGAGGTCGCGCAGGCCCGCCTCGGCGACGTCCAGGCGCAGCTCGCCGAGATCGACGGCGAGCACGACCGGCTGCTCCACGAGCGGGAGGCCCAGGTGGCCTCGCTCGAGCAGGACCTCGGTCACGTGCGGGCGAACCGCGAGACCGTCGCCGCGCGCGTCCCCGCGGACCTCCTCGCGCTGTACGAGCGGCAGCGGGCGCGGTACGGCTTCGGCGCGAGTCTGCTCCAGGGTGGGGTCTCGACCGCGTCCGGTGTGTCGCTCACGGCCTCGGACCTCCAGACCGTCCGCGCGGCCGCGCCGGACGAGGTCCTGCTCTGCCCGGACAGTGACGCGATCCTCGTGCGGACGGCCGAGTCCGGGCTCTGACCACCCGGTGCGATCGCCGCGGTGGCCGTGCTGATGGCCGTCCGAGCGGCGACGACTGCGATCTCGGCGATCGGGCCGGTAGGCTGGACGCGCGAATGGGTCGGTGAGACGGTCGCGTCACCCCTCGGGGTGCCGAGGAACGTCCGGGCTCCACAGAGCAGGGCGGTGGGCAACACCCACCCGGGGCAACCCGCGAGACAGTGCCACAGAGAACAGACCGCCGTCGGGGCGACCCGGCGGTGAGGGTGAAACGGTGGTGTAAGAGACCACCAGGGATCCGGGTGACCGGATCTGCTCGGTAAACCTCGCCCGGAGCAAGGTCAGACAGAGGACGACGAAGCTGCTCGCTGAGTCCTCGGGTGGACCGCTGGAGGCCGACGGCGACGTCGGTCCGAGATAGATGGCCGTCACCGCCGCGCGAGCGGCGGGACAGAACCCGGCGTACGGCCGGCCCATTCGCACCGACGTCGGCAACGGCCGCCGAACCGGTACCTTCCGGTTGAACACCGGCATGCCGCGGTTCCGCCGGAAGCAACCGGTTCAACGGGGCGGGACGCGGCAGGACCGACGGACGGGAGGGGCGGTGCCAGGCGGCGCCGCCCCTCCCGACCGTCACTCCTTGCTGTCCGCCGCCAGCTTCGCGGCCCCGATGATCCCCGCGTTGTTGCGGAGCGTCGCGGGGATGATCTTCGCCTGGAGGTCGAGCAGGGGCAGGAACTCCTCGTGCTGCTTCGAGATGCCGCCGCCGACGACGAACAGCTCGGGGGACAGGTACGCCTCGAGGTGGGAGTAGTACTTCTGCAGGCGCTTGGCCCAGTGTTTCCAGGAGAGGTCGTCGCGCTCCTTCGCCGCGTACGACGCCTTCGTCTCGTAGTCGACGCCGTCGATCTCGATGTGGCCGAGCTCGGCGTTGACGATGAGCACCCCGTCGTTGATGAGGGCCGTGCCGATGCCGGTGCCGAGCGTCGTCATGATGACGAGGCCGTCGACGCCCTTCGCCGCACCGAACTGCTGCTCGGCGAACCCCGCTGCGTCGGCGTCGTTGACGAAGTGGATCTGCCGCCCGAGCCGCTTCTCGAACAGCTCCTCGGCCGGGAAGCCGATCCACTTCTTCGACACGTTGGCCGCGGACATGGTCCGGCCGTCCTTCACCACGGCGGGGAAGCAGATGCCGATCGGCTCGTCGTTCGTCATGCCGAGCTCGTTGATGATCTCGACGACGACCTCGGCGATGTCGTCCGGCTTGCCGCCCTCGGGCGTGGCCTTCTTGATCCGGTCGCTCGTGAGCGCGCCGGACTCGACGTCGACGATCGCGCCCTTGATGCCGGTTCCGCCGATGTCGACGCCGACCGCGAGTTGTGCCATGGGGGGAGTGCCTTCCGGTGCTGGTGGGTTCAGGAAACGGTGAGGAGCTCGGCACCGCGTTCGGTGACGACGAGGGTCTGTTCGAACTGTGCCGTCCAGGACTTGTCGCGGGTCGAGACCGTCCAGTCGTCGGGCCAGATGTCCGCGTCGATGCCACCGAGGGTGAGCATCGGTTCGATCGTGAACACCATGCCGGGCTCGATGACGGTGTCGTACTGCGGGGCGTCGTAGTGGGGGATGATGAGCCCGGAGTGGAACGCCCGCCCGACGCCGTGGCCCGTGTAATCGCGGACGACGCCGTACCCGAAGCGCTTGGCGTAGGACTCGATCGCCCGCCCGATGACGTTCACCTGGCGTCCGGGAGCGACGGCGCGGATGCCACGGCGCATGGCTTCCTCGGTCCGGGTGACGAGGTCCTGGACCTCCTGGCTCGCGGTGCCGACGACGAAGGTCCGGTTCGTGTCCCCGTGGAC
The DNA here is from genome assembly GCF_003234555.1 of Curtobacterium sp. MCBD17_019. Taxonomy (NCBI): domain Bacteria; kingdom Bacillati; phylum Actinomycetota; class Actinomycetes; order Micrococcales; family Microbacteriaceae; genus Curtobacterium; species Curtobacterium sp. MCBD17_019. The sequence goes on from NZ_QKTT01000006.1 coordinate 80,812, forward strand.
GCCGCCCTTGTACGCCGTGATGTCGATGTTCACGATGTCGCCGTCCTGCAGCACCGTGTCGTCCGGGATGCCGTGGCAGATGACCTCGTTGACGCTGGAGCAGAGCGACTTCGGGAACCCGCGGTAGCCGAGCGTCGACGGGTAGGCGCCGCGCGCGACGATGAACTCGTGGCCGACCCGGTCGAGCTCGTCGGTGGTCACCCCCGGGCGGATGGCGGCGGCGACCGCGTCGATGGCCTGCGACGCGATGCGGCCCGCGGTCCGGATCCGCTCGACCTCGTCGGGCGTGTACGTGTCGCCCAGGCCGTGCTCGTGCGGTTCGACGTGGCCCACGTACTCCGGTCGGGCGATGTCCGCGGGGACGGGGCGGGTGGGACTGATGCGGCCGGCAGTGAGGTGTCCGTGTTCGTCCCGGGGCATGCTGCCGAGTCTATCCGGCGGTCACGGGCCGGATCCTCGCGCGTACGCTCGCGGTCATGAGCGACGAACGGATCGAGTCCCAGTTCTGGTTCAACACCACCACGCACCAGGTCGAACAGGGCATGCAGTCCCCGAACCGCGACCGCATCGGGCCCTTCGACACGCGCGAGGAGGCGCAGGCGGCACTCGAGCGTGTCCGTGCGAACAACGCACGGTGGGACCAGGAGGACGCGCAGGGCTGACCGTCCCGCCGCCGCCGCGCCGATGTCCGGTTCGCGCGAGCGGAGGTCCGATGTGCGCAGGACCTCGTCCGGCTCGCGCAGTCCGATCGCGTCGCGACCCCGCCGGACGTAGCGTCGGAACGGGCGGGGAGGCTGACCACGGCGACCCACCGACGCCAGCATCCGGTCCGGTGTCCTCGCTCCGTCGAGAGGAGGCACCAGATGAGCCTGTACGAGTCCCAGTCCGGCGTGGAGCCGGCCCGCATCGCCACCTACCGCCGGCTCCGGCAGCAATGGCGCCGCGGCACGCTGACGAGCAGCGGTGGCCCACGGTACGAGGACTTCTTCAGCGACGACCCGTCGTCGCTGGTCGATCGCTAGCCGACACGAGGAACGGCCCGGCACCCATGGGGTGCCGGGCCGTTCGTCATCCGGCCGGGAGGCCCGGCCTCAGCGGTACTGCTGCGGCCGGTACGTGATCGGCAGACGACGGTCGCGTCCGAACGCCATGCCCGAGATCTTCGGGCCGATGGCACCCTGCCGGCGCTTCCACTCGGAGCGGTCGACCAGCCGGGTCACCTCGGCCACCGTGTCGGGGTCGTGACCCTCCGCCACGATGTCGGCGGCACCCAGGGCCCGGGTGATGTACCCGTCCAGGATGCTGTCGAGCACCTCGTACGGCGGGAGCGAGTCCTCGTCCTTCTGGTCGGGACGGAGCTCGGCGGATGGCGGTTTGGTGATCGAGTTCTCGGGGATCGGCTCGGTCTCGCCCCGTCCCGCGGCGAACCGGTTGCGCCACGTGGCGAGTTCCCACACGAGGGTCTTGGGGACGTCCTTGATCGGTGCGAAGCCGCCGACCGAGTCACCGTAGATGGTGGAGTACCCGACCGACAGCTCGGTCTTGTTCCCGGTCGTGAGCACCAGGTGACCATCGAGGTTCGACAGCCCCATGAGCACGAGCGCCCGGGCGCGGGCCTGGATGTTCTCCGCGGCGAGCCCGGTCAGGTGGAGCTGGTCCTCGAAGGGGCGTACGAGGTCGGCGATCGCCTCGGTCCGGTAGTGCAGGCCGAGGCGTTCGGCGACGTCGTCGGCGTCCGAGCGGGAGTGCTCCGACGACCACTGCGACGGCATCGAGACGCCGTACACGCGGTCGGGGCCGAGGGCGTCGACCGCGATCGCCGCGCACACCGCCGAGTCGATCCCACCGGACAGGCCGAGGACGACCGAACGGAAGCCGTTCTTCTCGACGTAGTCGCGGGTGCCGAGGACGAGCGCGTTCCAGATCTCCTCGAGGTCGTCACGGGGTTCGGCGACGTCGCGGGGGAGTGCCGGGCGTTGGCCGTCCAGCGCCATGCTCCCGGGGGTGGTGTCCGGGGTGTCGAGGAGGACCCGGTGGACGTCCTCGGTCACGACCGGGTCGGTCGCCGGTGCGGGGTCGAGGTCGACGAGGAGCAGGTGCTCCCGGAACTGCGGGGCGCGGGCGAGGACCGTCCCCGCTTCGTCGACGACGAGGCTGTCCCCGTCGAAGACCAGGTCGTCCTGGCCGCCCACGATGTTGACGTAGGCGACGATCGTGTCGGACTCCGTGGCCCGCCGGGTGACGAGCGGGAGGCGGACCTCGTCCTTGTCCGCGATCCACGGGGAGGCGTTGACGACGAGGAGCAAGCCGGCGTCGGCGGCGAGCACCCGGGCGACCGGACCGCCCTCGCGCCACAGGTCCTCGCAGATGATGATCGCGACGTCGACGTCGGCGATGCGCGCGACCAGCAGGTCGTCGCCCGGGATGAACACCCGGTACTCGTCGAACACCGAGTAGTTCGGCAGGTGGTACTTGGCGGTCGTGGCGATGACCCGCCCGTGCTGGAGCACGCTCGCGCAGTTCTGGGCGATGGCGCTCGGCGCGGTGGTGACGTCCACCGAGCGGGGCTCGAACGGGCCGTCCGGGTGGCCGACGACGACGGCGACGTCCCCGAGGCCCTGGTCGGCGAGCCGGCGTGCGAGGGTCTCCACGGCCTCCCGGGCGGCGCGGAGGAACGACGGGCGCGAGGCGAGGTCCTCGATGGGGTACCCGGAGATCGCCATCTCGCCGAAGGCGACGAGGTCCGCGCCCTGCTCGGCGGCCGATCGCGTGGCCGTGATGATGCCTGCCGCGTTGCGCTCGAACGCCCCGACGACCGGGTTCGTCTGTGCGAGCGCCAAGCGGAGTCGGGGCATGGCCACTACCCTAGTGACGACCATCAGAAAGGGCGTGCATGGACAAGCAGACGGACTTCGTGCTCCGCACCATCGAGGAGCGCGGCATCAAGTTCATCCGACTCTGGTTCACCGACGTCATCGGCACGCTCAAGTCCGTCGCGATCGCCCCCGCCGAGGTCGAGGGTGCGTTCGCCGAGGGCATCGGGTTCGACGGCTCCGCGATCGAGGGCCTCACCCGCTCGTACGAGGCCGACGTGCTCGCGCACCCGGACCCCTCGACGTTCCAGATCCTGCCCTGGCGCGGCGAGGTCGACCCGACCGCCCGCATGTTCTGTGACATCACGACCCCGGACGGGCAGCCCGCGGTGGCCGATCCGCGCAACGTCCTCAAGCGCACGCTCGCACGTGCCGGCGAGCGCGGCTTCACCTTCTACACGCACCCCGAGGTCGAGTTCTACCTGCTCAAGAGCCTGGCGCTCACCGACGGCCGCCCGGAGCCCGTCGACCAGGCCGGGTACTTCGACAACGTGCCCGGCGGCAGTGCCCACGACTTCCGGCGTCGTTCGGTGCGCATGCTCGAGGACCTCGGCATCTCGGTGGAGTTCTCCCACCACGAGGCCGGCCCGGGCCAGAACGAGATCGACCTCCGCTACGCGGACGCCCTGACGACCGCCGACAACATCATGACCTTCCGCACCGTCGTGAAAGAGGTCGCGATCGAGCAGGGCGTGTACGCCACGTTCATGCCGAAGCCGCTGTCGGGTCGGCCGGGTTCCGGCATGCACACGCACGTGTCGCTGTTCGAGGGCGACCAGAACGCCTTCTACGAGCCCGGTGGCGAGTACCAGCTGTCGACGATGGGCCGTCAGTTCATCGCGGGGCTGCTCCGACACGCGCCCGAGATCACCGCCGTCACGAACCAGTTCGTCAACTCGTACAAGCGCCTCTGGGGCGGTGACGAGGCTCCGTCCTTCGTGACGTGGGGGCACAACAACCGCTCGGCCCTCGTCCGCGTGCCCCTGTACAAGCCGAACAAGGGGCAGTCGAGCCGGGTGGAGTACCGGGCGATGGACTCCGCCGCCAACCCCTACCTCGCGTTCTCGCTGCTCCTCGCCGCGGGGCTCAAGGGCATCGAGGAGGGCTACGAGCTCCCCGCGGAGGCCGAGGACAACGTGTGGAGCCTCACGGACGCGGAACGCCGTGCGCTCGGCTACAACCAGTTGCCGGCGAGCCTCGACCACGCGCTGAGCCTCATGGAGGACTCGGAGCTCGTCGCCGAGACACTCGGCGAACAGGTGTTCAACTTCGTGCTGCTCAACAAGCGGCAGGAGTGGAAGGCCTACCGCGACCAGGTGACGCCGTTCGAGCTCGAGACGAACCTCGAGCGGCTCTAGCCGGACCGGACCACGAGCGGGTCCGAGCGCACGGTGCTCCGGACCCGGAACCACCGCCGAGCAGGACCAGGAACCGCATGAGCGACACGACGACGACGTCGCGGAGCGTGTTGGCGCGCCTCGGGTTCGCGGACCTCGGGACGGCACAGGAGCGGATCGCGGCCCTCGGCCGTCGGGTTCCCGTCGCCGAGGCCGCGTCGACCTGGGGGGCCACGGCCGACCCCGACGGCGCACTGCTCGCGGTCGAGCGGCTGCTCGACGCCGCGCCGGAGGCCGTCGCCCCCGTGCTCGCCGACCGAGCAGCCACCGAGCGCCTCATCCGCCTCGTCGGGGCGTCGGCGGGGCTGGCGGAGTTCCTCGTCCGTCGGCCCGGGGAACTCGCCCTGCTGCTCGACCCCGTCGCACCGCCGGACGACGCCGACACCTACCGGCAGGCGCTCGAGCGGGCGGTCGACGGCGCGGTCGGCGAGGACGCCCGGGTCCGACTCCGGGTGCGCTACCGCAGCCTCCTGGCCCGCATCGCGCTCCACGACGTCATGCACCCGGACGCGACCGAGGCGTTCCCGGCCGTCGCCGCGGGACTCGCCGACCTCGCTGGCGCCGCCCTCGACGTCGCCGTCGCGATCGCCCGGCGCGAGGTCCCCTTCCCGGAGGGCGACGTCGCCGCGACTCCGCTCGCCGTGATCGGCATGGGCAAGGCCGGCGCCCGCGAGCTCAACTACGTCAGCGACGTCGACGTCATCTTCGTCACCGAGCCCACCGAGGGCGTCGGCACCGACCGCGCGGTCCTCATCGCGACGCGCATCGCGATCGCCGCGACGCACGTCATCACGGACCTCGCAGCGGAACCGCCCCTCTGGGAGGTCGACGCGAACCTCCGCCCCGAGGGCAAGGACGGCGCGCTCGTGCGGACGCTCGACTCGCACGTGGCGTACTACGCCCGGTGGGCCCGCGAGTGGGAGTTCCAGGCACTGCTCAAGGCGCGGCCGATCGCCGGTTCGCGCGACCTCGGCGAGCGGTACGTCGCGGCGGTCGCGCCGTTCGTGTGGGAGTCGTCCGACCGGCCCGGCTTCGTGGAGTCCGTGCAGCGGATGCGCGAACGCGTCACGGCGGCGATCCCGGGCGACCAGGTGGACCGGCAGATCAAGCTCGGACCGGGTGGGCTGCGCGACGTCGAGTTCACGGTGCAGCTCCTCCAGCTCGTGCACGGTCGCACGGACCCGACCGTCCGGCAGCGTGCGACGCTCGATGCGATGGCGGCCCTCACCGATGCCGGGTACGTCGGGCGTCCCGAGGCGGCGCGGTTCGGGCCGGACTACGCGTTCCTCCGGGTCCTCGAGCACCGCATCCAGCTCCGGGGGCTGCGTCGCACGCACCTCATGCCCGCCGACGAGTCCGACCTGCGCGTGTTGGCGCGGTCGACCGGGCTCGCGACGAGCGCCGAGCAGCTGCTCACCCGGTGGCGCTCGGTCAAGCGCGAGGTCCGCGGCCTGCACGAGCGGCTGTTCTACCGACCGCTGCTGTCGGCGGTCGCCGCGACGTCGGCGGACGGCATCGTGCTCACGAGCGACCAGGTGCGGCAGCGCCTCGCGGCGATCGGGTTCGTCGACCCGGACGGCGCGTTCGAGCACATCCGCGCGCTCACGCAGGGGGTGTCGCGACGGGCGACGATCCAGCGCACGCTCCTCCCGGTCCTCCTGCGGTGGATGGCCGAGGGTCCGGCACCGGACCGCGCCCTGCTCGCGTTCCGACGGCTCAGCGACGCGCTGGGGGAGTCGAACTGGTTCCTCCGCATGCTCCGTGACTCGGACGGCGCCGCCTACAGCCTCACCGTCGTGCTGTCGGAGTCCGCGTTCCTGGCCGGTCTGCTCGAGCGGACGCCCGAGGCCGCACGGTGGCTCGACGACCCCGACGAGCTCCTGCGACCGCGTCCACGTGCCGCGCTCGTCGCCGAGGCCGAGGCGACCGTCGCGCGCCACGCGACGGACGACGTGGGCGCCGCCGCGGTCCTCCGCGCTGCCCGTCGGCGCGAGACGCTCCGGCTCGGCATGGCCGCGGTCATCGGGCGGATCCGGGTCGAGGAACTCGGTGAGGCGCTGACGGACGTGTCCGAGGCCATGCTCACGGGCGCGCTCGAGCTCGCGCGCCGGGGGACCGCGCCGGGGCTCGAGTTCGGCATCGTGGCGATGGGCCGGTTCGGCGGCCGCGAACTCGGCTTCGGCTCCGACGCCGACGTCCTGTACGTGTACCGCGCGGACGGCTGGGACCGCGAGGCCGCCGCACGTGCCGCCCGCCGCATCGTGACGCGCCTCGGGACCTGCACCGAGGACGCCCTGTTCCCCTTCGACCTCGACATCGGACTGCGGCCCGAGGGTGTGAACGGCCCGGTCGTCCGGACGCTCGAGTCGTACGCCGCGTACTACGCCCGCTGGTCCCTGACCTGGGAGGCGCAGGCGCTCCTCCGCGCCCGCGGTGCGGTCGGCGACGACGCACTGCTCCGGAACTTCGAGCACCTGGCCGACCTGACGCGGTACCCGGAACACCTCGACGACCGCGAGGTCCGCGAGGTCAAGCGCATCAAGGCGCGCGTGGAGTCGGAGCGGCTGCCTCGCGGCGCGGACCCCGCTCGGCACCTCAAGCTCGGGCGGGGATCACTCAGCGACGTCGAGTGGTTCGTACAGCTCCTCCAGCTCCGGCACGCACTCGCGATCCCCGGGCTCCGGACGACGTCGACCCTGCGGGCACTGCGCGCCGCCGAGCGCGCCGGGCTGGTCACGACGGACGACGCCGAGCGCCTGGCCGACGCGTGGCTCCTGGCATCGCGGGCCCGCAGCGCGCTGGTGCTCTGGACGGGCCGCACGACCGACGTGCTCCCCGTCGAGCGAGCCCAGCTCGAGGGCGTCGCGCGGTTGCTCGGGTACCCGCACGGGTCGGCGTCGCAGCTCGAGGAGGACTACCTCGCGACGACGCGCCGCGCTCGGCAGGTGTTCGAGCGCGAGTTCTACGGAGGACCGGACCGGAGCCCCGTCGAGGGCTGACATTCCTGCGGACGAGAGCCGCCGGGCGACAGCCGGTGCTCCCGGGCCGGCAGACCACTCGGATCTGCGCCCGACACGCCCGAGATGCAGATCTCGCGGGTGATGCGCCCGACGATCACGGGTGATTTCGTGTTGGCGCGGATCGTCCCCCGACCTGGGAACGGTGTACCCCGGCGCTCAGGGACTGCGCGGCTCCGGCGCGGCGCCGCCCGCGGTTCGACGCAGTGGTCCCGGTCCGGCCCCCGGGCGACACCTGTCGAGGACGAAAACAGGCTGTGACCAGGGAATCATGCGAGACGGACCGAAGCGGCGAACGGCCGTTCCGGCGCTGGAACATCGGCTCGATGCGGAACCGTCGGTCCCCCTTCCTGCTGTCGGGCGGACGGCGGACATGTCGGGTAGGGCGAACGACCGACCCCGATGTACCCCGTAACGCGCGTGAAACACCCCCGGACGGGGGCCGCGTTGCGGACTCCGGCACGCTCTGTCAGAAATGAAGCACCCGAACTGACCCTGGTTCCCCGATGGCGCGGAATCCCACCTCGAACGCCGAAGCAGGGATCGATGTTCACTTTCATCCTCCAAATCCGCCAGATGGTCGATGGACACCCGGAGTTCTACTTGTTCACCGTGTACTCGGCGATCATCTGGCTCCTCTGGATCGCCAAGGTGGTGATCTCCGCCCGGTACCGGCCGTACACGGGCACGTTCACGGGGACGACGAGCGTCGTCGTCCCCGTCGTCGACGAGCCACTCGACCTCTTCCGCGACGTCATCGGCCGCATGGTCGAGCAGCGTCCGGGCGAGATCATCGTCGTCATCAACGGCGCGCCCAACGCGGGGCTCGTGCAGGTCTGCGAGGAATTCGCACCCCTCGTGACCTGGACGCACACCCCGATCCCCGGCAAGCGCAACGCCGTCAAGATCGGAACCGAGCTCTCGCGCGGTGACATCACGATCCTCGTCGACTCGGACACCGTCTGGACCCCTGGCACGCTCGACGAACTCGTCAAGCCGTTCGCCGACGAGTCCGTGGGCGGCGTCACGACGCGCCAGCGCATCCTCGAACCCGAGCGCAGCTGGATCACCCGCTGGGCCGACTGGCTCGAGAACTCCCGAGCCCTCTACTCGATGCCGGCGCAGAGCGTGCTCGGGCAGATCGGGTGCCTCCCGGGCCGGACGATCGCGTTCCGCCGCAGCATCCTCATGCGCGTCATGGAGAAGTTCATGACCGAGAAGTTCATGGGCGTGTTCCTCGAGGTGTCCGACGACCGGACGCTCACGAACCTCACGCTCAAGGAGGGCTACCGGACCGTCTACCAGTACACGTCACTCGTGTACACGGATGCGCCGCTCAAAGTGAAGAAGCTGTTCAAGCAGCAGCTCCGCTGGGCGCGTGGTTCGCAGTACAACACGCTGCGGATGCTCCCGTGGATGATCGGCCACGCCCCGATCCTCGCGCTGTTCTTCGTGACCGACATCATCCTGCCGTTCATGCTCTTCGGTGTCATCGCCGGCTGGGTGTACCGCGCGTTCACCGGTCAGGGCCAGAACCTCTACCAGGGCATCCTGCACCAGTACGGGTTCTCGACCGGCTTCGTCTACGTCGCCGCGCTCATGGTCGTCTCGAGCGTGCTCAGCATGGCGATCCGGCAGATGCGGCACCTCGCCGAGAAGCCGTCCGACTTCGTCCGCCTGCCGATGTTCATCATCGTCTCGACGTTCTTCCTCATGCCGATCCGGCTGCTCGGGTTCTTCCGCCTCGCGCACGCCTCGGGCTGGGGAACGCGCGCCGGTGCGTACGCGGGCGGACCGATGGAGACCGAGCCCGCCGTACCCGTCCCCGGCCACGACAGCACCCCGCCCGTCAGCCCCATCGACCGGGTCGACGAGGTCCGCTCCGAGGACGTCGACCGCGAGTTCGAGCAGATGTTCCAACTCGGCTCCTCGACCGGCGCCGACGCCACCAGCACCTCCACCACCACCGTCCTCGCGACGCGTCGGGACACCGTCCGGGACGCCCGCATCTCGCGCAAGGCGGCGGCGACGCCCGCCAAGCGCGTCAACCCCTACGCGGTGATCCCGTACCTCATCGGTGTCGCGATCTTCGCCCTGGAGGCACTCACCATTGTCTGAATCCATCCGCCACTCCGGAAGCTGGTGGGCCCCGTCGAGCAAGCACGCCAAGCGCACCGCCGTCGGGACCACCGCCATCGTCGTCGCCCTCGCACTCATCACGTGGGCCGTCTGGATCTCGCCCGGCAACGTGGTCAGCACCGCCGTGCACCACGCGCTGGGCGTGAAGACCCAGGCCCAGAAGACCGCGGACGCCACAGCCGACGCGGCGAAGCTGCAGGCGAAGCTCACCGCCGCGCAGCACCGCATCTGGAAGCTCGAGGGGCAGCTCCAGTCCGCGAATGCCTCCGGCGCCTCTCGCGCCGAACGTCTCGCCTCCTTGCAGGCGCAGCTCAAGACCGCGTACGCCAAGCTCGGCACGGCCGAGTCGGCGGCGTCCGGTGGGACCACGACCGCGTCCGGATCGACGTCGGGCGGGTCCGGTTCCGCCAGCGCCTCCAACGGGTCCGGCGGGTCCGGTGCCGCCCCCGCGGCCGCCGGGAACCCGGCCAAGGCGTCGTCGACCTCGACGGCGGCCGTCGCGGCCCCGACGAAGGCCGAGGTCCTCGCGCAGACGTCCCGCTGGTACGGCCTGTACACGCCGCAGTCCCCGTTCAACTGGGCGGACTACGACGCGATCGAGCAGAAGGTCGGTACAGCGGCGAACATGGCGGGGTACTTCCAGGGCTTCGACCAGGCGTTCAACGCGACTGCCGTGCAGCGGTCGTGGGCGAACGGCCGCCTCCCCGTGATGACTTGGGAGACCGCACCGTCGCAGACCGGCAACGACAGCCCCTACATCGCGGGGTACTCGAACGCGGACATCATCAACGGCAACTTCGACGCCTACATCAAGCAGTACGCCGACGCCGTCAAGGCGAATGGGATGCCGCTCGTGATCCGGCTCGACCACGAGATGAACGGATCCTGGTACAACTGGTCCGAGAACATCACGAGCCTCCCCGCGAACGAGCGCAACGCGACCCACAGCTACACCGACATGTGGAAGCACGTCTGGACGATCTTCCAGAACGAGGGTGCGAACGCCGACGTGATCTGGGACTGGTCCCCGACGCGCATCGACAACCTGTCGCCGAACGCGAATTCGGTGAAGATGACGCAGGGGTACCTCAACGAGTACTACCCGGGCGACCCGTACGTCGACTGGGTCGGGATGAGCGGGTACTACCGCGACGCGTCCACGCCGGCGACCTTCGACGAGACCTTCGCCGGGACGCTCAAGCAGATCCGCGCGCTCCCGCACACCGAGGGCAGCAAGCCGATCTTCCTCGCCGAGATCGGCGCGACCGAGACCGGCGGCAGCATCGGCTCGGCCAACGCACCGAGCCAGAAGGCCGCGTGGATCACGTCGCTCTTCGACGCCCTGGCCGAACCGCAGAACAAGGACATCATCGGGTTCTCGTACTTCGACGAGACCGCGACGACGATCGCGGACGGCGTCCGCAGCACCAACGACTGGCGCATCGACTCGCGCTCCGACAGCCTCGCCGCGTTCACGGCGGGCATCGCACGCACCGACATCGACTACGACCTGCAGGAGGTCAGCAAGTGACGAACAGCAACAGCGAGCACGCCGCCACCGGGCTCGACACCCGCCCGGCGCCCCGGATCAGCGTCATCGGGACCGGGTACCTCGGTGCGACGCACGCCGCAGCCATGGCCGAGATGGGGTTCGACACCATCGGCGTGGACGTCGACCCGTCGAAGCTCGCGGCCCTCGCCGCGGGCGAGGTCCCGTTCTACGAGCCCGGGCTCCCCGAACTCATCACCAAGCACGTCGCGAGCGGCAAGCTCCGCTTCACGGCGGACCTCGCCGAGGCAGTCGCGTCGAGCGATGTGCACTTCATCTGCGTCGGCACGCCCCAGCGAGCGGGTAGCCACGCGGCGAACCTCAGCTACGTCGAGAGCGCCACCCGGTCCGTCGCGGAGCACCTGACGCACCCGGGCCTCATCGTGGGCAAGTCGACGGTCCCGGTCGGTACGGCGGCACGGCTGCGCTCCCTCGTCGCCGAGTTCTCGCCCGCCGGCATCGACGTCGAGCTCATCTGGAACCCCGAGTTCCTCCGCGAGGGCAAGGCGGTCGAGGACACGCTGCACCCGGACCGCCTGGTCTGGGGCGGTGCCTCCGCGGCGGCGGACGCCGTCATCCGCGAGGTCTACGCCGCACCGATCGCCGAGGGCACGCCCGTCATCGCGACGGACCTGCCGACCGCCGAGCTCGTCAAGGTGAGCGCGAACGCGTTCCTCGCCACGAAGATCTCGTTCATCAACGCGATCTCGGAGCTGTGCGACATCGCCGGCGCGGACGTCACGACGCTCGCCGACGCCCTCGGGCACGACGTGCGCATCGGTCGTAAGTTCCTGAACGCGGGCCTCGGCTTCGGCGGTGGCTGCCTGCCGAAGGACATCCGTGCGCTCATGCACCGCTCGTCCGAACTCGGCGCGAACCGGGTCGTCGGCCTCATGCAGCAGGTCGACGAGATCAACATGGGCCAGCGCCAGCGCGTCATCGACATGGCGATCGAGGCGGCCCAGGGCTCGGTGCTCAACCGGCGCATCGCCGTCATCGGCGCCGCGTTCAAGCCGCTCACCGACGACGTGCGCGACTCCCCGGCGCTCAACGTCGCCGCGGCCCTGCACCTCCGCGGCGCGCAGGTCTCGCTCTGGGACCCGGAGGCCATGGAGACCGCCAAGCGCAGCTTCCCGACGCTCACCTACGCGGAGAGCATGGAGGCCGCGGTCGAGGGTGCCGACATGGTGCTCGTCCTCACCGAGTGGGACGACATCGTGCAGGCCGACCCGTCGAGCCTCCGTGCGCTCGTCGGTCGCGCCATCGTGATCGACGCGCGCAACTGCATCCCGGTCACCGACTGGGTCAAGGCGGGGTGGTCCGTCCGATCCCTGGGCCGGACCGCCTCGGTCGCGGGTGCACCCGTGAGCATCGCCGCTGGGACGAACGACTTGATGGCCACGAGTCGCTAGCCCCGCGGGGAACCGGAGGGCCCGTGTCGGCGGACACGGGCCCTTCGCCGTTCCCGCACACGGCCGGGAGGTCCGTCCCGCGTCGCGCGCTGCGGTGACGCTCGCGGGCGGCCCGGCCCGTGCCTCCCAATCCGTGTCTCCCGGTCGTCCTCCGTGGTGACGAGACGACGAGAGGCCCGCACCCTGCCGGGTGCGGGCCTCTCGCGAGCGGCTGCGACTCAGACGCCGAAGTACATCTCGTACTCGAACGGGTGCGGGCGCTGCGCGTACGGGAGGATCTCCTTCTCGTACTTGTAGTCGATCCAGGTGCGGATGAGGTCCTCGGTGAAGACGTTGCCCTTCGTGAGGAACTCGTGGTCGGCCTCGAGCGCGGCGAGGGCCTCCTGGAGCGACGACGGCACCTGCGGGATGCCCTTGGCTTCCTCGGGCGGGAGCTCGTAGAGGTCCTTGTCGACCGGCTCGTGCGGCTCGATGCGGTTCTGGATGCCGTCGAGCCCGGCCATCATCTGCGCGGCGAACGCGAGGTAGGGGTTCCCCGAGGCATCCGGTGCACGGAACTCGATGCGCTTCGCCTTCGGGTTCGTGCCCGTGATCGGGATGCGGATGGACGCCGACCGGTTGCCCGCCGAGTACACGAGGTTGACGGGGGCCTCGAAGCCCGGGATGAGCCGGTGGTACGAGTTGATCGTCGGGTTCGTGAAGGCCAGGACCGCCGGGGCGTGCTTGAGCAGGCCGCCGATGTACCAGCGGGCGATGTCCGACAGACCGCCGTAGCCGTTCTCGTCGTAGAACAGCGGCGAGCCGTCGCTCCACAGCGACTGGTGCGTGTGCATGCCCGAGCCGTTGTCGCCGAACAGCGGCTTCGGCATGAAGGTCGCGACCTTGCCCCACTGCTCCGCGGTGTTCTTGACGATGTACTTGAACTTCAGGATGTCGTCGGCCGCGTGCACCATCGTGTCGAAGCGGTAGTTGATCTCCTGCTGCCCGCCCGTGCCGACCTCGTGGTGGGCGCGCTCGAGCACGAGGCCCGAGTCGATGAGCTTGAGCGAGATGTCGTCACGCAGGTCGGCGGTCTTGTCGACCGGCGACACCGGGAAGTACCCGCCCTTGTACGCGGTCTTGTTCGCGAGGTTCCCGCCCTCTTCGCGACGACCGCTGTTCCAGGCGCCCTCTTCGCTGTCCACCTCGTAGAAGCTGCTGTTCTGCTTCACCTCGTAGCGGACGTCGTCGAAGATGTAGAACTCGGCCTCGGGAGCGAAGAACGCGGTGTCCGCGATGCCCGTGGACGCGAGGTACTTCTCCGCCTTCTTGGCGACCTGACGCGGGTCACGGGCGTAGATCTCGCCGTTCCGCGGGTTGTAGATGTCGAAGACCATGATCAGCGTCCGCTCGGCCCGGAACGGGTCGATGTAGGCCGTCGTCACGTCGGGGATGAGCTGCATGTCCGACTCGTGGATCGAGGCGAACCCGCGGATCGACGAACCGTCGAAGAGCTGCCCGACGGCGAAGAAGTCCTCGTCGACCGTGGAGGCGGGGATGTTGAAGTGCTGCTGGACACCGGGCAGATCCGTGAAGCGGATGTCGAGGAACTTGACATCCGTGTCCTTGATGAACGCGAGCACCTCGGAGGAATCACTGAACATGTGAGTCGTTCTCCAATGGTTGGTGATGGCGGGGGCCAGGAGGCTACCTCCGTCGAGGCTATTGACCCGGCATTTCCCCGACGTGACTGCATTGTTTCCGGCATGTTACGTGGCGGTCGGCCCAGTACCCTGGGTGGTATGCCCGGTCCGACCAACTCAGCCCCCGCCGCCTCGTCGGACACCTGGCCCGGGAAGGACCTCGGGCTCCCGGCTGAAGGGTCCCGGAGCGTCGCTCGGCTCGGTCGTCGGATCGCTGCTCTCGCGATCGACGGTGTCCTGGCGGACCTGGTCGCCGTGGCGCTCCACGTCTACCCGTCCGGCCGCGACGTCGCCGAGGGCTGGTGGGTCCTCGGGATCTTCGCCGTGCTGCAGATCGTCTTCATCGCCGTGCTCAGCGGCAGCTTCGGTCACCTGTGCGTGGGGCTGCGGGTCGTACCTGTTCGACCCGGGTACATCGGCGTGGTTCGGCCGGTGGTCCGCACGGTCCTGCTGTGCATCGTGATCCCCGCGTTCATCTTCGACCGGGATCAGCGTGGGTTGCACGACCGGATCCCGGGCACCGTGCTCGTCCGCCGGTAGCCGAGCGCGCCCTCAGGGGACGAGGCGGACGCGCGAATTCCGCCCCCGCGAGCGGAGGGAGCCAACGTTTCGCCCCGGGAGCGGAGGGCGCCGACGTTTCGCGCCGGGAGCTGAGGGGCGCCGACGATTCGCCCCGCGAGCGAAGGGGGCCGACGACGAAGGCCCCGCAGTCGAGCGGGGCCTTCGTCGTGATCCGGGGTGCTCAGCGAGGTCGCCCGGCACGCATGCGCGTCGGGTCCATGCCCTTCGGGATCGCGGACGCGGGGTTCTGGGTCAGCGAGTCGAGCCGGTTCGCGACGGCGACGACCTCGTTGCGGTTGAGCGAACGCTTCAGACGGTTCATCCGCCGTGGCAGCCGGTGCAGCGTGACGGCGTCCTCGCCGTCGCCCACGGCGATCACGTGGAGCGCGACGTTCGGCACGATGCGGTGCACCTTGCGTCGCTCCTCCTCGACCAGGCGGGAGAGCGTCGCCGTCCGTCCCTCGGTGATGAGGACCACGCCGGGAGTCCCGACGGCGCGGTAGACCGCGGCCTGCGACCGGGCATGCACGGCGACGGGCATCTCGCTCGACCGCCAGTTGCGGCGGAGGGAGTTCGACAGGACGGCGCCGACCGCGCCGGGCTGGCCGTCGATCTGCGAGTACGCCGCCCGCTCGGCGAGACGCCCGAGCACGATGAGGAACAACAGGACGCCGAGCAGCACGCCCGCGACGATCCAGAGGATCTGGGCGAAGACGGTCTGGTTCGGCAGCAGGAACGCCAGCAGGACGCCCGCGAGCACGGGAACGCCGAACGCGAGGATGAACCACCCGAGCGACGTCGGGTCGGCGCGCCGCGTCATCTGGAAGACCTGGAACATCTGCTTGAGACGTCCGGGCTCCTTCGCCGTCGGCTCCGGGGTCGTGGTGCGTGCCATGCGTCCAGGATACGGCCTGCCCGGACACCGGCGATCTCGAGGTCGGCGCTGTGGGCGAACGAACCGTCCTGGTCCGTGTGGAGGGCGCGGGAGCCGTCGTCCACATGTGCCTGGCCGCCGGATCGTTCCCCTGGTGGATTCCGTGGCCGGCCGTGGCGGCGTGGGGACCGTGATGCTACGGGGCATGGACGGATGGTTGCGCGGAAGGAACGGGCGACGGAACGGCCGGATCGCGCCACCGCAGGTCCGGATCACCCGGAGACCCGACCGGCGTACCCCGCGCGTCGACCGTGGACGGGGCCACGGTACCGAAGCGGACGGGGGTACGGACGTCGCCGAGGCGGTCGTGCTGGACGACCAGGGGCGGCCCGGCTCCTGGATCCCGTGCGTCGACGTGGACGCGGCTGCTGGCTTCCTCGGATGGGTGGCAGCGAGAGGTGTTGACGAGGACCGTCACCTCGTCCGCGTCTCCGCGCTGGCGGCCGGTCCGGACGGCCTCCCGATGGCGTTCGTCCGTCAGGTGGAGGGTCTCCCGCTGCCGATCGCGCTCGACGTGCTCGGCGGACTCACGGTCGGTGTCGCGGTGACGCTCGGGCTGCCGCTCGTCCGCCTCGCCGTGCGCGCCGCCGTGTCGGGCAGCACCCCGGGCCTCCTGCCGTTCGGCCCGGTGCGCCCGTCGGACGTGCTCGTGGACCGCTCGGGGGCGGTCGTCGTCGCCGAGCGGCCCCCCGGCGCGGGGGGTCCGCCGCACCTGCCCGGTTCCGGCACGGAGAGCGCCATGATGCGTTCCTCGGCGGCGGGACGTCGCCACCGCGCGCCTGCCGGTGTGGACGGCCTGCTCGTGGCGTGCCGCGTCGTGTGGGAGCGCGCGGACCCGCGTCTGCCCGAAGTCGACCGCGTGTTGCGCGCACTCGACGAGGCGCGCGCCGACGTCGACGGCTGGACCGATCGCGTGCCCGCGGCGATGATCGCCGCGGCGGTGCCTCGCCCGGTCCGATGGCCTCACGACGCGACGTTCCCGGGCACGGTCGCCACCGACAGGGCCTCGCCGGCTTCGGTGCATGGGGAAGCGACGCGGTGGGGCGCAGGGGGAGCGGTGCGTGCCGGCGCGGGCCACGGCGACGGCGCGTCCGCGTCGCTCCCGAGCCGCGTGGGCACGATCGTCGGCGCGCTGTCGGCGGGTCTGCCGGTACCCGGGGGTCGGCGGCTCCCGCTCCGGGTGGCGATCGGCGTCCTCTTGGGCGTGGTCGGGCTCGTCACCGGGCTCGTGCTCACGGGCGGGCCGCGTGCGGCGACCGCGATGCCGGTGTCGCCCGGTGCGGGCACGACAGCGGCCCCGGTCCTCGTGCGAGGACCGGGGCCGCCGTGGTCGCGTCAGTACCCGAGGTGCGCCGTGAAGTCGCCCGCCTCGAGCCGGTTCTTCACCGCGACGAGGTACCGCGCGGCGTCGGCACCGTCGATGATCCGGTGGTCGTACGACAGCGCGAGGAACACGGTCGATCGGATGGCGATCGCGTCCTGACCGTCGACGGTGATCACCGCCGGCTTCTTGACGACGATGCCCGTGCCGAGGATCGCCGACTGGGGCAGGAACACGACCGGGGTGTCGAACAGCGCACCACGCGAACCGGTGTTCGTGAGCGTGAACGTGCCTCCGGAGAGCTCGTCGGGCTTGAGCTGGTTGTTGCGCGTCCGCGCGGCCAGGTCCGCGATGCTGCCGGCCAGTTCCGCCAGGCTCAGCTCCGCCGCGTCCCGGATGACCGGGGTCAGCAGCCCGCGCTCGGTGTCCACCGCGATCGAGAGGTTCTCCGTCTCCGGGTACACGATCTCGTCGCCCTCCACCGTGGCGTTGAGCTTCGGGTGGGCCTTGAGTGCTTCGGCGGCGGCCAGGGCGAAGAACGGCATGAAGCTGAGCTTTGAGCCGGTCTTCTGCTGGAACTCGGCCTTGTGCGCGTCACGGAAGCGGGCGACGTTCGTCACGTCGACCTCCACCACGCTCGTGAGCTGGGCGGTGGACTGCATCGACTGCACGGCCCGCTCGGCGACGACCTTGCGCAGGCGCGTCATCTTCTCGCGGGTGCCGCGGAGCGGCGACACCTCGGCGACGAACGGTGTCCCGCTCGCAGCCGGAGCCGTCGTGGTCGACGCGGTGGAGGCCGCCGCTGCGGCAGCGGCCTCGGCGGCCGCGAGGACGTCCTCCTTGCGGACACGCCCGCCGACACCGGAGCCGGTCACGGTGGCGAGGTCGACGCCCTTCTCGTTCGCGAGCTTGCGGACGAGCGGGGTGACGTATCCGGAGGTGCCTGACGTGGTCGGGTTCGGGACCGTGGCCGACGTCGCCGGGGACTGCGGCGCCGCCGCGGGGGCTGACGGCACGGCGGCCGGAGGAGCGGGGACCGGCGCCGGCGGCGCGGGCACGGCGGCGGGCGGCGCGGGCACGGCGGCCGGCGGAGCGGCGGGAGCGGCCTGCGCGGCCGGCATCGGCTGGACGGCGGGCGGCGCCGGCGGTGCCGGGACGGGCGCGGGAACCTCGTGGTCCTGCTCGTCCGTCGGGGCGGCGAACGGGGCCTCCTGGTCGGCGGCCTGCTCGTTCTCGGGCGCGACCGGCTCGTTCGACTCGACGGGCGCGGCATCCTGCGCGGGGGCGTCGTCGGAGGCGCCCTGGTCGGAACCGTCACCGATGCGGACCAGCGGCGTCCCCACCTCGACGGTCTCGTCCTCGCCGACGAGGATCTCCTCGACCACACCCGCGACCGGTGACGGGATCTCCGTGTCGACCTTGTCGGTCGAGACCTCGAGCAGCGGCTCGTCGACCTCGACGCGGTCGCCCACGTTCTTCAGCCATCGGGTCACCGTGCCCTCGGTGACGCTCTCCCCGAGCGCCGGGAGGTTGACGGATTCGCTCATCAGGTGGACTCCTCTTCGAAGGCGTGGTGGTGTGGTGGTGCGGTGGTGCTCGACCGGGTCCGGCGGAGCGTCACAGTGCGTGGAGGGGCTTGCCCGCGAGGTGCAGGAACGCCTCGCCGAGCGCCTCGTTCTGGGTCGGGTGTGCGTGGACCAGCGGGGCGACGTCCTCGGGGTGGGCTTCCCAGTTCACCGCGAGCTGGGCCTCACCGATGAGTTCGCCGACGCGCGCACCGATCATGTGCACGCCGACGACCGGACCGTCGACCACGCGCACGACCTTGATGGAGCCGGACGTGCCGATGATGTGGCTGCGCCCGTTCCCTGCGAGGTTGTAGTCGTACGCGTCGATCTTGTCGGCGCCGTACTCCTGCTCCGCCTTCGCCTGGGACAGCCCGACCGAGGCGACCTCGGGGTCGCAGTAGGTGACCTTCGGGATGTTCTTGTCCTCGATGATGACGGGACTCAGCCCCGCGATCTCCTCGGCGACGAAGATGCCCTGCTGGAACCCGCGGTGCGCGAGCTGCAGGCCGGGGACGATGTCGCCGACGGCGAAGACGCCGGGGACGCTCGTGCGGAGCCGGTCGTCCGTGAGCACGTACCCACGGTCCATCCGGATGCCGGTTTCCTCGTAGCCGAGCCCGGCCGTGACGGGACCGCGGCCGACGGCGACGAGCAGCAGGTCGGCCTCGACGGTGGAGCCGTTCTCGAGCGTCACGACGACGCCGTTCTCGTGCTGCTCGACGCCCTGGAACCGGACGCCGAGCGAGAACCCGATGCCGCGCTTGCGGAACGCCCGCTCGAGCTGCTTCGACATCGCCTCGTCCTCGTTCGGGACCAGGTGCGGCAGCGCCTCGATGATGGTGACGTCGGCGCCGAAGGACTTCCAGACGCTGGCGAACTCGACTCCGATGACACCGCCGCCGAGGATGGCCACCTTGTTCGGCACGTAGTCCATCTGCAGGGCGGTCTCGGAGGTGATGACCCGCCCGCCGATCTCGAGACCGGGCAGGCTGCGCGAGTAGGAACCGGTCGCGAGCACGACGTTCTTGCCGGTCACGGTACGGTCGCCGACCTGCACGGTGGTGGGGGAGGTGAGTCGACCGGAGCCCTCGACCACGGTGATGCCGCGCGCCTTGATCAGCCCCTGCAGGCCCTTGTACTTCGAGGTGATGACGCCCTCGCGGTACTCGATCACCTTCGGGACGTCGATGCCGTGCAGCTGGGCCCTGACGCCGAAACGCTCGGCGTCACGGGCGCCGTCGGCGATCTCGGCCGCGTGGAGCAGTGCCTTGGTCGGGATGCATCCGCGGTGCAGGCAGGTCCCGCCGAGCTTGTCCTTCTCGACGAGCGCGACGCTCATCCCGAGCTCCGCGGCCCGGAGCGCCGCGGCGTACCCGCCGCTGCCGCCACCGAGGACCACGACGTCGTAAGTCTCTTCCGTCACCTGGTGCAACTCCCTCGTGCGAGAGGGCCGATCGGGCCCTCGTGGAACGCCGCGCCGCGGCGGCGCCCGGCGGTCGGTGCCCTGGTTCGGGTCCCGTGCCGTGTGTGAGCAGTCGGCGGATGACAAGCGCATCCGCCGGAACGACCCTACTCCTCGGACTGAAGCTGTTCTGCGAGGGCGACGAGTGTCCGGACCATGACGCCGGTCGGACCCTTGCCGAGCCAGCCGTACCCGCCACCCTTGTTCTCGGCGGGCCCGGCGATGTCGAGGTGGGCCCACGGGATCGTGCTGCCGTCCGGGCGGGTGCCGACGAACCGCTCGAGGAACCGGCCCGCGAGCAGCATCCCGGCGGCGGGTTGCCCCGGCGTGGCGTTCACCATGTCGGCGACCTCGCTCGCGAGCCGAGCGTCCAGCTCGTCGGGCAGGGGCATCGGCCAGACGAGCTCGGAGACGGATTCGGCCACCGCACGGACGCGGTCGACGAGGTCGTCCGATCCCATCAGCCCGGACGTGCGGTCACCGAGGGCGACGACCTGCGCACCCGTGAGTGTCGCGACGTCGACGATCGCGTCCGGGACCTCGAGCGACGCCGCGGCGAGGCCGTCCCCGAGGACGAGGCGCCCCTCGGCGTCGGTGTTCGTCACCTCGACGGTCTTGCCGTTCTTGAGCGTCAGGACGTCGCCCGGGCGCGTGGCGGACCCCGACGGCATGTTCTCGGCCAGGCACAGCCACGCCGTGACGCGGACGTGGAGCCCCAGGCGGGCGGCGGCGACCGTGGCGGCGAGCACGGTGGCGGCGCCGGTCATGTCGTCCTTCATGCCGTTCATGCTCGCGGCGGGCTTCAGCGAGAGACCCCCGGAGTCGAAGGTGATGCCCTTGCCCACGAGCGCGAGGTGCTTCGACGCTCCGTCGGGCGCGTACCGCACGACCACGAGCCGGGGCGGCCGGACGGAGCCGCGGCCGACCCCGAGGATCCCGCCGTAGCCCTGCTCCTCGAGCGCGGCGACGTCGAGCACCTCGACGTCGAGGGGGAGACCGCGCGCTGCGTCCAGGGCGGCCTCGGCGACGTCCTCGGGCGCCATGTCGGCGGCAGCGGTGTTGACGAGGTCACGGACGAGCGCCACCGCGTCGGCGACGATCGCCGGTCGGACCGTGGCCTCGGCCGGGGCGGCCGCGAGCACCGTGATCCGCTGGTCGCCGCGGACCGGTCCGGTGGTGCCGGTGCCGCGGTGCCGGGTGAACGTGTAGGTCCCGAGGGCCGCGCCCTCGAGCGCTGCGTCCACCAGGTCCTCGTGATCGGTCGGGAGGCCCAGCGCGATCGAGACGACGTCGTGGAGCTGTCGGACGGCGCTGCCCGAAGCCGCACGGATCGACGCCGCGTCGACCCGGCTCCCCAGGCCGATGAGCGCCACGCTGCGCGCGGCGAGGCCGGGCGCCGGCAGCCGGACCAGCTGGTCCTTCGTGCCGCGGACGCCGAGCGCCGCGAGGTCGATCCCGAGGTCGACGACGGTGCCGTCGGCGGTGGGGGCGACGACGGCGGGCGAGCCGTCGGAGCCCGGGCGGACCCCGAGCACGAGGACGTCGGCGTCGACGCTGTCGGGGCGGTCGGAGGTGGTGTCGAGCGTGGGGCGGACCATACCGCCAACCCTACTGACGCGCTCGTGCCGGACCGTCGGAGCTGTTCGCTCTGGGCGTGCAGCGGCGGTCGGGGGTGTCCGACGGCCCCGCCTAGCATGGTCGGGATGAACCCCGAAGACCTGTACACGCTGACCGCGGCAGCGGCGGACGTCCCGCCCGGTCTGCATCTGGTCGCGGGCCTGACGGGGTTCGCCGACGCCGGCACGGCGGTCGGTCAGGTGACCGAGACGCTGCTCGCCGGTCCGGGGGCGGTGCTCGTCGCGGAGTTCGATCCGGACATCCTGCTCGACTACCGGGCGCGCCGCCCGGTGATCACGTTCGACCGCGACCACATCGCCGAGGTCACGCCGTCCCGTCTGACGCTGCACCTCGTGCACGACGAACTCGGTCGCCCGTTCCTCTTCCTCTCCGGGTACGAGCCGGACTTCCAGTGGAACCGGTTCGTCCGCGCGGTGGTCGACCTCGCCGAGGACCTGGCCGTCACCGACACGACGTGGATCCAGTCCATCCCCATGCCCGTCCCGCACACCCGTCCGATCGGGATCACGGTGAGCGGGACACGCGCGGACCTCGTCGAGTCGATGAGCATCTGGAAGCCGCAGACCCAGGCACCGGCGAACGTGCTGCACCTCGTCGAGCACCGCATGAGCGAACTCGACCGCCAGGTCACCGGTCTCGTGCTGCTCGTCCCGCACTACCTGTCCGACACCGAGTACCCCGACGCCGCCGTCGCCGCGCTCTCCGGCATCGCGGCGGCGACCGGCCTGATCTTCCCGACGGACCGCCTCCGCGAACTCGGGCGCGACTTCCACAACCGCGTCGACGAGCAGGTCGCGGGCAACGGCGAGCTCGAGCACCTCGTGCAGGCACTCGAGGAGCGGCACGACACGTACGTCGAGGGCAACCCGGTGTCGTCGCCGCTCACCGGTGCCGACGGTGAGGTCCCGACGGCGGACGCGATCGCGGCCGAGCTCGAGCGCTTCCTGGCGGACCGCCGCCCGGACGGCCCCGACGGGGTCGCGGGCGACGCCACGCTCGACTGAGCCGCAGGACGTCGGCAGCCGGAGCCGCACGGTCCGGAGGGCGGCCGCTGGATACGCTGGCGGGGATGAACTCCCGCCGCTCGTGGACCGTCTGGTCCGTCGCCGTGCTCGCCTACGTGCTGGCCGTGCTGCAGCGGTCGTCGCTCGGTGTGTCGGGCGTCCAGGCGCAGGAGCGGTTCGCCGTGTCCGCGGCCGTGCTCTCGACGCTGGCGGTCGTGCAGATCGCGGTGTACGCGGGCCTCCAGATCCCGGTCGGGATCCTGCTCGACCGGGTCGGGCCACGTCGGCTCGTCGCCGCCGGCGCGGCGTTGCTCGCGGTCGGTCAGGCGGTGGTCGCGATGTCACCGACGATCGGTCCCGCGATCGGCGGTCGGGTGCTCGTCGGCGCCGGCGACGCCATGACGTTCATCTCGGTGATCCGGCTGTTGCCGATGTGGTTCACCGGGCCGATCCTCCCGCAGATCTCGCAGTGGACCGGCAACCTGGGGCAGCTCGGGCAGATCGCTTCGGCGTTCCCGTTCGCGGTCCTGCTCCACGCCTCGGGGTGGAGCGCCGCGTACGGCGTCGCGGCCGCGGTGAGCCTCGCCGGGTTCGTGCTGGTCGCCGCGTTCGTCCGCAACGGTCCGATCGCGGTGCGGACGGACGCCATCCCGTTGCCCGGCTCGCGGCGCGGCGCGTTCTCGACGTTCGGGCAGGCGCTGCGGCGTCCCGGGACCCAGCTCGGCTTCTGGTCGCACTACGTCACGCAGTCGTCGGGGACGGTGTTCAGCCTGTTGTGGGGCGTGCCGATGCTCGAGCGCGGGCTCGGGTACTCCGCGACCGTGGCGGCGGCGTTCCTCACGGTGATCGTGCTCGTCGGGTTCGTGGTCGGCCCGGTCCTCGGGGTGCTCTGCGCACGCTTCCCGTTCCGGCGGTCGAACCTCGTGCTGACGATCGTGGGCGTCATCTTCGCCGCGTGGACGGCCGTGCTGCTCTGGCCCGGCGCTCCGCCGACGTGGCTCGTCGTCGTGCTCGTGGTGGTCCTCGGCGTGGGCGGCCCCGGGTCCCTCATCGGCTTCGACTTCGCGCGGACCTTCAACCCCGTCGGGTCGCTCGGTTCGGCGAACGGCGTCGTCAACGTCGGCGGGTTCCTGGCCGCCTTCGTCATGATGTACTGCATCGGCGTCGTGCTCGACGCGGTCCACGACCACACGGGCGCGGCGGTGTTCGCGTGGTCGTCCTTCCGGGTCGCCCTGCTCGTGCAGTACGTCGTGGTGGGGTTCGGCGTGGTGATGCTCCTCGTCGCGCGGAACCGCACGCGAGCACGGATCCACGCCGAGGACGGAATACGCGTCGGCCCCCTCTGGGTTGCACTGGTGCGGCGTATGCGCGCCGGCCGTACGACGGACGGGCCGACCAGACCCTGACATCGCATCCCACCCGACCACGCATCGTGCGTTCGATCGACCTCGAGCGGACGACACGCGTCGGGCGGCGGCGGGACGTGCAATAATGGCGTACGGACCCGTTCGGGTCCTGGTACGCCGATCAGCGGCGAGCTCCGGCTCGTGGTGATCGGGGCACGAGGACTTGACATGGGTCCTCATGCTGCCCGGAACGCAGGGTCCTGACGTCGGTCCGCCGACGGCGGGGGCAGGACAGCGAGGGGCCGTCACGACCCAGGACGTGACACGACGAGAGAGGTGATCGCATGGCTGCCCGGAGCACGACGATCGATGCGACGAAGGCCACGGCCGACGCCGAGACGGTGGAGACCGCGACCGATGAGAACGCGGCACCCGCCGCGCCGAAGAAGCGCGCCCCCGCCAAGAAGGCCGCGCCGAAGAAGACGACCGCCAAGACCGCGCGCGGCAAGGCGGCCGCCCCCGCCGACGACGAGCCGGACACCGTCGAGGACGCGCCGGAGGACGCCGTCGACGTCGAGGCCGACGACACCGAGGTCGCGGCCGACTCCGAGGACAGCGACACCGAGGACGGCGAGGAGACCGAGTCCGAGGACACGGCGACCCCCGCGCCCGAGGCGGCCCCTCCGGCGGGCGCGCTCGTCATCTCGCAGGCCGACGACGACGAGGTCCCGGTCTACTCGACCACGATCACGGGCGCCACGGCGGACCCGGTCAAGGACTACCTGAAGCAGATCGGCAAGGTCCCGCTCCTGAACGCGGCCGAGGAGGTCGAGCTCGCGATGCGGATCGAGGCCGGCCTGTTCGCCGAGGACAAGCTCCAGCACGCGACGGGGCTGTCCAAGCAAGAGGAGCGTGAGCTCAAGTGGGTCGCCCGCGACGGTCAGCGCGCGAAGTCCCACCTGCTCGGTGCGAACCTCCGCCTCGTGGTGAGCCTCGCCAAGCGCTACACGGGTCGCGGCATGCAGTTCCTCGACCTCATCCAAGAGGGCAACCTCGGCCTCATCCGTGCCGTCGAGAAGTTCGACTACACGAAGGGCTTCAAGTTCTCGACCTACGCGACCTGGTGGATCCGGCAGGCGATCACCCGCGCCATGGCGGACCAGGCGCGGACCATCCGCATCCCGGTCCACATGGTCGAGGTCATCAACAAGCTCGCCCGCGTCCAGCGGCAGATGTTGCAGGACCTCGGACGTGAGCCCACGCCCGAGGAGCTCGCGCGTGAACTCGACATGACGCCCGAGAAGGTCGTCGAGGTCCAGAAGTACGGCCGCGAGCCGATCTCGCTGCACACCCCGCTCGGCGAGGACGGCGACAGCGAGTTCGGTGACCTCATCGAGGACACCGAGGCCGTCGTCCCGGCGGACGCAGTGGGCTTCACGATGCTGCAGAAGCAGCTCGAGAGCCTGCTCGACTCGCTGTCCGAGCGCGAGGCGGGCGTCATCCGCATGCGCTTCGGGCTCGGCGACGGCATGCCGAAGACCCTCGACCAGATCGGCGACACGTTCGGCGTCACCCGCGAGCGCATCCGCCAGATCGAGTCGAAGACGATGGCGAAGCTGCGCCACCCGTCGCGGTCGCAGTCACTGCGCGACTACCTCGAGTAGGCCCCGCGTGCGTTTCGTCGTCCCGATCCTCATCGGGCGGATCCTCCGCGCCCTCGCTCGTGCGCGCGGCGGGGGATCCGCCTACCCCGGCTACATCCTCCTCAAGCTCGTTCCCGACTTCCTCCGGCACGTGTCGCGGCAGTTCCCGAACGGGATCGTGTTCGTCCTGGGTTCGAACGGCAAGTCGACGACGACCCACATGATCTCCGAGATCATGCGGGCGCACGGGCTCCGCGTGTTCACGAACCCGTCCGGGGCGAACCTGCCGCAGGGCATCGCGTCGGCGCTCCTCTCGGAGGTCGGGCTGACGGGACGCCTCAAGGCGGACATCGGCATCCTCGAGGTCGACGAGGCCTTCGCCGTGGAGCTGTCCGGCATCCTCTCGCCGTCGACGGTCACGATGCTCAACGTGCAGGTGGACCAGCTGTACCGGTTCTTCGAGACGGAGCGCGTCGCGACGATGATGCTCGACACCGCGGCGACGTCGTCGCGGAACGTCATCACGAACCACGACGACCAGTTCCTCGACGCCTACGAGGGCCGGGCCGGCCAGCGGGTCCTGCGCTTCGGCGCCGCGCCCGAGGTCGTCGCTGCGGCCCCGAACGGATTGCAGAACGCGGACGACTTCGCCCGGGGAGCGTCGGGCACGACCGCCGCGGACGCCGAGGTCGTCGAGTCCACCGGGGACGCAGCGGTGGTCCGCTTCGGTGGGGCCGACATCCCGGTGCGGCTGCCGGCCCGGGGGCTGCACTACGCGGTGGACGCCGCTGCTGCAACCGCGACCGCTTCGGCCGCCCTCGGCGAGCAGTTCCGCGCGGAAGCGGTGACCCGGGCCTTCACCGCGATGAAGCCGGCCTACGGGCGTGGTGAGCGCATCCCGATCGCGGGAGAGCACGCCGAGTTCACCATGTTCAAGAACGCCGCGAGCCTGCAGCTCAACCTCGACGCCCTGTCGACGCCGCCCGAGCAGGTGCTCATGGCGATCGACGAGGGCACGCCGGACATCTCCTGGATCTACGACATCGACTTCTCGCATCTCGACCACGTGGACGTCGTGTCGGGTGACAAGGCGTGGCAGATCGCCCTCGCCCTCGAGTTCGCCGGGGTGCGGATCGGCCGTGTGGAGCCCGATGTCGAGGCCGCGATCCGACTGATGTCCGGACTCGGGGCGACGACGTCCGGCACGAAGCACTTCATCGTCAACTACGAGATCATGATGCTGGCCCGCAAGGCCCTCGGTCATCCCGACCTGGAGAGGACGGCATGACGGCCGATCGCCTCACGATCCTGCACCTCTACCCGCGGCAGATGGGCGTCTCGGGCGACCGGGGGAACGTGACCGCCCTCGTCGCCCGCGCGGACGCCGCCGGGATCCCGACCGCGGTCGTGCGCCACGACGTCGGGGACAGCCTCCCGACGGACGCCGACGTCGTCGTGGTCGGCAACGGCCCGCTCAGCGCGATGCGCTCGCTCGGCGGGGACCCGGCTCGACTCGCACCGTTCCTCCAGGACGCCGTCGCCGCCGGCGTGCCGCTCGTGGCGGTCGGTGGCGGCTACGACCTGGCGACCCGCGAGGTCGTCCCCACCGAGGGGACGCCGGTGACCGGCCTCGGGGTGTTCGACGCCCGCGCCGTGCGCGGCGCCGAGCGCCGGGTCAACTACTTCCTGCTCGACGTGCGTGGGACCCTGCCCGGCGGAGACCAACGCGTGGCGGGGTTCGAGGACCACGCGACCCGCATCGAGAACATCGATCCCACGGCGGTGTTCGCGGACGTCGTGTCGGGCGGCGGCAACCAGGACGGCACCGGCACCGAGGGCTCGGCGACCGCCGCGGCGTTCGGCACCCACACGCAGGGGCCGCTCCTGCCACTGAACCCGCACCTGACCGATGCGGTGTTGGCCGCCGCCACCGGTCGTCTGGGTCGCGAATACGCGCCGGATCCGACGCGCACCGCCGCCGTGGACCGCTACGCTCGCGAGGCCCGCGC
Organism: Curtobacterium sp. MCBD17_019; assembly: GCF_003234555.1. Classification (NCBI taxonomy): domain Bacteria; kingdom Bacillati; phylum Actinomycetota; class Actinomycetes; order Micrococcales; family Microbacteriaceae; genus Curtobacterium; species Curtobacterium sp. MCBD17_019. The sequence continues at coordinate 108,367 of NZ_QKTT01000006.1, forward strand.
GGTGATCACGCGCTACGTCGACAAGGCGTTCAAGCGCATCGCCTGACGCGGTCGCGAGCGGCACACCGGCCGGGTACGCGAGAGGCCGGATCCCCGATGGGGATCCGGCCTCTGTTCGTCGGACCGACCGCGGCGATCGCCGTGGCGGGGCCGGGCGCTACTTGCTCTCGTAGAGCCGGCTGGTCTCGTCGTGCCACTCGAGAGCGGTCGCGGCGAGCTTGTCCTTGAACTCGGCACCGTGGTGGGCGCAGAAGAGGAGCTCGCCGCTCGCCATCGTGGCTCGGATGTAGGCCTGCGCGCCGCAGCTGTCGCAGCGGTCGGCCGCCGTGAGCTGGTTGCTGCCGAGGTCGTCGATGGAGAGGTCCTGCACGGTCTGGGACATGGTGTGCTCCTCGTTGATCGGAGGCGGTGCCGGGGTTGGTGCGTCCATTTCAGCACGCGCTCCCTGGGATCCCCGCATTGTGGTCGCGCTGTTTCGCTGACCGCGGATTCCGTCGACGGTCACCTGCGCGTCGCGGACACCGCCGGGAGGCGCGGGTCGACCGCGTCGTGCGCTCACGTCCGGGGTGGTGCGCCAGGAGCGTCACCGGTCGCGGGTAGCCTCGGCAGGTGAGTTCCGACTACAACGCCCGCCATCTCTCCGTGCTCGAAGGGCTCGAGGCGGTCCGCAAGCGTCCCGGGATGTACATCGGTTCGACGGACTCACGAGGGCTCATGCACTGCCTGTGGGAGATCATCGACAACTCCGTCGACGAGGCCCTCGCGGGCCACGGCGACGAGATCACGGTGCGGCTGCACGCGGACGGCAGCGTCGAGGTCGGGGACGTCGCGCGTGGCGTGCCCGTCGACGTCGAGCCGAAGACGGGGCTGACGGGCGTCGAGGTCGTGTTCACCAAGCTCCACGCGGGCGGCAAGTTCGGGTCCGGCTCGTACGCCGCGTCCGGCGGTCTGCACGGGGTCGGGGCATCCGTCGTGAACGCACTGTCGGAACGCCTCGACGTCGAGGTCGACCGCGGCGGCAAGACGTACGCGATGTCGTTCCACCGCGGTGAGCCCGGCGTGTTCGACGACGCTGCGGGCATCGGCCCGGACGCACCGTTCACCCCGTTCACCTCGGGCAGCGAGCTCCGGGTGATCGGCAAGGTGAAGCGCGGCGTCACCGGCACGCGCGTCCGGTACTGGGCCGACCGGCAGATCTTCACCGCCGACGCGGTGTTCCAGCTCGGCGACCTGACGAACCGGGCGCGGCAGACGGCGTTCCTCGTGCCGGGTCTCGGCATCACCATCACCGACGAACGCCCGCACGCGATCGCCGCGGCGTCCCGGCTCGCCGAGGGGCAGGGCGCCGAGCGGCTCGAGGGACCGGTCGTCGAGCGGTTCCGGTTCGACGGTGGCATCAGCGAGTTCGCCGAACACCTCGCTCCGGACACGGCCGTGACCGACACGTGGCGCGTCACGGGGACCGGTACCTTCACCGAGACCGTGCCGGTGCTCAACGACGCCGGGGCGATGGTCGCGACCGAGGTCGAGCGCACCTGCGAGGTCGACGTCGCGCTGCGCTGGGGGAGCGGCTACGAGACCGTGACCCGGAGCTTCGTCAACATCATCGCGACGCCGAAGGGCGGGACGCACCAGACGGGCTTCGAGAACGGTCTGATGAAGGCGATCCGCGCGCAGGTGGACGCGAACGCCCGCAGGCTCAAGGTGGGGCAAGACAAGCTCGACAAGGACGACGTGCTCGCCGGACTCACCGCGGTGTTGACGGTGCGGCTGCCCGAGCCACAGTTCGAGGGGCAGACGAAGGAGATCCTCGGCACGCCGGCGGTCCGGCAGATCGTCGCGAACGTGGTGGCCGCCCGGATGACCGAGATCCTGACGTCGACGCAGCGGACCGAGAAGGCACAATCGCAGGCGCTGCTCGAGAAGGTCGTCTCGGAGATGAAGTCCCGGATCTCCGCTCGCGCGCACAAGGAGACCCAGCGCCGCAAGAACGCGCTCGAGAGCTCGTCCCTGCCCACGAAGCTCGCCGACTGCCGGTCGAACGACGTCGCCGCGAGCGAGCTGTTCATCGTCGAGGGCGACTCCGCGCTCGGCACCGCCAAGCTCGCCCGGAACAGCGAGTACCAGGCGCTGCTTCCGATCCGCGGCAAGATCCTCAACGTGCAGAAGGCCTCGGTGAGCGACATGCTCTCGAACGCCGAGTGCGCGTCGATCATCCAGGTGGTCGGAGCCGGATCCGGACGCTCGTTCGAGCTCGACCAGGCCCGTTACGGCAAGGTCATCGTCATGAGCGACGCCGATGTCGATGGTGCGCACATCCGCACGCTGCTGCTGACGCTGTTCTTCCGGTACATGCGCCCGATGATCGAGGCCGGCCGGGTGTTCGCCGCCGTCCCGCCGTTGCACCGCGTCGTGGTGGTGAACCGGGGCAAGCCGAACGACACGCTGTACACGTACTCCGAGCAGGAGCTGCAGGGCGTGCTCCGGAAGCTCGAGAAGTCGGGCAAGAAGTACCAGGAGCCGATCCAGCGGTACAAGGGCCTCGGCGAGATGGACGCCGACCAGCTCGCCGAGACCACGATGGACCGGGCGCACCGGACCCTCCGGCGCGTCAACGTCTCGGACGCCGAGAACGCCGCCCGGGTGTTCGAGCTGCTCATGGGCAACGACGTGGCGCCACGCAAGGAGTTCATCCTGGCCGGCCAGGGGCTCGACCGGGACCGCATCGACGCCTGACCGGCCCAGGCCCCGGCCGCCCCGCGGGGTCGCCTTCCGGCCGCTCCGCGGGGTCGCCTTCCGGCCGCTCCGCGGGGTCGCCTTCCGGGCCCGCTACGCGGGGTCGGACTCCGCCCCGATGGGGACGGCGGGGCTCGCACCGATCGTGGTCACGACGGCCTCGAGCGGTGACCCGGAGCCGTCCCGCTTGGACAACCAGTCGGGCAGCGTCCGGGCCGCGCCGTCCGGACCGAGCGCGTGCGGGGGAGCGACGCCGGCCCACGCGACGGCGAGGCCGTCCTCGCCCTTGAGGAACGCGTGCGCCCGGACCCCCATGGTGCCGCGCCCCTTGGCGGGGAACTCGGACAGAGCGGAGACCTTGGCGCGGCCGGGGTCCGTGCCGGCGAGCGTCGCGGACGACGTGGACACGGTCGCGACGACGACGTCGGCCGCTGGGTCGACGGTCGTGAAGGCGATGACCGTGGCACCCGCGGCGAGCTGGACGCCGGCGACGCCGCCCGCGGGGAGCCCCTGCGGGCGGACCACGGCGGCGGGGAACCGCAGGAGCTGCGCGTTCGAGGTCACGAACACGACGTCGTCCTGTTCGGGTCCCTGTGTGGCACCGACCACGGCGTCGCCGTCCTTGAGGGCGATCGCCACGACGTCGGGCTTGTCCGGCCACGCGTTCGGCACGACGCGCTTGACGACGCCCTGCCGTGTGCCGATCGCGAGCGCGTTCGGTGACTCGGGGTCGAGGAGCGCGACGACGGTCTCACCCGACGGCAGGCCCAGGTAGTCGCGGACTCGCACGCCGGCGTCCAGGCGGACCGAGGCCGGCGGGACGGCGGGGACGTCGACGGGCGAGAACCGCACGACGCGGCCACGGTCCGTGAGTGCGCCGACGGAGGACCGCACCGTGGTGGCGACGGTGGACCGCACGGCGTCGTGCTTCGATCGCGCCGGGGAGCGCGCGACGCGGTCGGAGCCCTCGGTCTGGTCGACGCGCACGAGCCGTCCGGTGGTGGACAGGAGCACGCGGCACGGGGCGTCCACGATCTCGAGCTCGACGGCGGCCTTGCGTCCGCCGCGCACGGGCGCGTCGGCTTCGGTGAGCAGGGTGCGGCGCGGGGTCGCGAAGCGGTCCGCGACCTCGGTGAGTTCCGTGGCCACCTGGGTCCGGAGCCGGGCGTCGGAGCCGAGCAGTTCCTCCAGGGCGGCGATGTCGGTGAGCAGCTCGTCGCGTTCCCGCTCGAGCTCGAGGCGCGAGAACTTGGTGAGGCGCCGCAGGCGCAGCTCGAGGATGTACTCGGCCTGCACCTCGGACAGGTCGAAGACCTCTTGGAGCCGCGTGCGTGCGGCCTCGGAGTCGTCCGACGTCCGGATGACCTCGATGACCTCGTCGATGTCGAGGATCGCGATGAGCAGGCCCTCGATGAGGTGGAGGCGCTCGCGACGCCGCGCGAGGCGGTAGCGGGACCGGCGGGTCACGACGTCGAGGCGGTGTGCGACGTAGACCTCGAGGAGTTCCTTGAGTCCGAGCGTCTGCGGGGTGCCGTCGACGAGGGCGACGTTGTTGATGCCGAAGCCGTCCTCGAGCGGAGTGTGCTTGTACAGCTGCTCGAGCACGGCGGACGGGTTGAACCCGGTCTTGATCCCGATGACGAGCCGGAGTCCGTGGTTCCGGTCGGTCAGGTCGGTGACGTCCGAGATCCCGGAGAGCTTCTTGGACTGGACGCCGTCCTTGATCTTCTCGATCACCCGTTCGGGACCGACGAGGTACGGCAGCTCGGTGACGACGAGCCCGGTCTTGCGCGGGGTGATGCTCTCGACGCTCACCTTGGCGCGCGTGCGGAAGGAGCCGCGACCGGTGGCGTAGGCGTCCCGTACCCCGGCGAGGCCGACGATCGTGCCGCCCGACGGCAGGTCGGGGCCGGGCACGAACTCCATGAGCTCGTCGAGGGTCGCGTCGGGGTGACGGAGCAGGTGCTTCGCGGCCTCGACGACCTCGCCGAGGTTGTGCGGCGCCATGTTCGTGGCCATGCCGACCGCGATCCCGGACGCGCCGTTCACGAGCAGGTTCGGGAACGCCGCGGGCAGCACCTCGGGCTGCATGAGCTGGTTGTCGTAGTTCGGGACGAAGTCGACGACGTCCTCACCGAGGCCGTCGGTCATCGCCATCGACGGCTCGGCGAGTCGTGCCTCGGTGTAGCGGGCGGCGGCGGGTCCGTCGTCGAGCGAGCCGAAGTTGCCGTGGCCGTCGACGAGCGGGACGCGCATCGTGAAGTCCTGTGCCATCCGCACGAGGGCGTCGTAGATCGCGCCGTCGCCGTGCGGGTGCAGCTTGCCCATGACCTCGCCGGTCACGCGCGCGCACTTGACGTGTCCGCGGTCCGGGCGGAGGCCCATCTCCGACATCTGGTACAGGATCCGGCGTTGGACGGGCTTCAGGCCGTCACGGGCGTCGGGCAGCGCGCGGGAGTAGATGACCGAGTACGCGTACTCGAGGAACGAGCCCTGCATCTCCTCGGAGACGTCGACGTCCTCGATGCGCTCACCGTCGGGGAGGCCGACTGCGTCCGTGCGTGCCATGGGCCCTCTCTGTCGCGGCGCTGTCTGGTTGACTGGGCCGGATGACTCCGATGGTACCGACGGCGACGCAGGACACCGCGAACCTCGCCGACGTGGTGCCGGCCTGCCTGACCGCACTCGGCCACCCTGGACCGGCGCTCGCGGGGCTCGGTCGGGAGGCCCGGATCCGGCTCCGTCCCGCCCGGTCCGCGATCGTCGTGCTCGTCGACGGACTCGGTGCGAACGCCGTGCGGGCGCGCGCCGGTCACGCGCGGTTCCTCGCCGCCGAGAAGCGCCGGCTGCGGAGCGGGTTCCCCACGACGACCGCCGCCGCGCTCACGACGCTCAGCACGGGTGCGACGCCCGGGACGCACGGCGTCGTCGGGTACAGCGGGTTCGACCCGGGCTCGGGCCGCGTGGTCAACCTGCTCAGCGGTTGGGACACCGAGGTCCCCGCGGGGTGGTTGCTCGTCCCGACGCTGTTCGAGCGGGCCGTGGCCGACGGGCTCGTGGTGCGGTCGGTCGGGCCGGCGCGATACCGGACGTCGGGGTTCACCGCGAACGTCCTGGCGGGCGCGGACTACGTCGACGCCGACACCATCCCCGCCCGGGTGGACGCCGCGCTCGAGGCGGTTGCCGACGGGCCGGCCACGCTCGTCTACCTGTACGTGCCGGAGCTCGACTCGATCGCCCACAAGCACGGCTGGCAGTCGGACCGGTGGACGAGCGCGCTCGAGGCCCTCGACGCCGAACTGGCCCGGCTCGCGGCGGCGCTCCCGGCCGATGTCGGCCTCGTCGTCACCGCGGACCACGGCGTGCTCGACGTCCCCGACGAGGCGAACGTCGCCATCGCTCCCGACCTGCTCGAACCGGTCGTCGGGTTCGCGGGGGATCCGCGCTGCCGACAGCTCACCCTGGCGCGGGGGACCGACGTCGACGCCACCGTGCGCGCGTGGCGGAAGCGCGTCGGCAAGCGCGCGTGGGTGGCGAGCCGCGACGAGGCGATCGCCGCCGGGTGGTTCGGGGCGGTCACCGACCCGGTCCGGGCGCGACTCGGCGACGTCGTGGTCGCCGCTCGCGGTCAGTGGGCGTTCAACGACGACCGCGAGGCCGGCGAACACCCCCGGCGGATGCTCGGCCAGCACGGATCGATGTCGGACGACGAGACCTACGTCCCGCTGCTCCTCGCGGGGGCGTTCGCCACCTGAGGTCGGGGTGCCGGATCAGGCCAGGTCGTCGTCCGGCCGCGTGCCGAACACGATCTCGTCCCAACTCGGCATCGCCCGTCGGCTCCGCTTCTTCCGGTCCGGTCGGCCTCCGTCGGGCTGCTCCGCGGTGGAGCCGGACTCGTCCGCCCGGGGCGCGGACGACGGGCGGCCGCCGTCGCCCACCGGGTCGTCGACCCCGTCGGCGTCGCCGACCTCGCCGGGAGCGAGGGTGTCGAGCGGGATGTCCACGACGGTCACCGACCGGCGCTGCCGGTCGTCCCCGCGGCGGTCGTCCGAGTGGTCGCCGAACGTGGCGGCCTCGCGCTCACCGCGCCGGCGCCGCAGCGCCTCGAGCAGGTCGGCGGTCTCGTTCCCCGGGCCCCGTTCCTCGACGGCCGGCGCGCCGATGCGCGGCAGCGGTGCGCGGAGTGGCGGACGGTCGGCGGCCTCCCGGTCCGGTGCCGGACGCTGGTCGGTCTCGACCCGGAACGCGCCGGAGTCGAACCGGGTGGACGCGCTGTCCTCGGGCTCCGGATCGACGGCGCGGAGCCGAGGGGTGAGGCCCTCGTCGTCGTCCTCGCGCGACAGGCGGTGCGCGTCGCCGTTGTCGGGCGTCAGCGTCGAGGTCTTCGGGTCGAAGCGCCACTGCGCGTCGTGCTCGACCTCGTCCGCGATGTAGTGGACCTGCACCTGCCAGCCGTGCTCGACGTCCTTCCGGCTGGACCAGCGGACGTCGGTGGCGTCGCCGGCCTCGAGCCGCGCCGTGATGGCGTCACCGAAGACCTCGGGTGCTCCCGCTTCGCCCGTGACGGAGACGCGTCGGGCGGCGTCGAGCACGAACGACCGCTCGGCCATCACCGGCCCCTCGAACCGACGGACGTCCTCGACCGCGACGCCCATGAGCTCGGCGACCTGCTCGCTGCTCAGCCCGGCGCGGATGCGCGCCTGGATCTCCTTGGGCGGGATCCGGCGGTGCGGCTCGCCCTCGGCGGGGCTCGCCTGGCGGACCTGGCCGGACAGCGAGGGGGTGACCGCGAGCCGGTACTCGCTCCCGGAGTCGGTCGCGAGGAGGATCGCGCCCGGTTCCACACCGATGACTCTCACGTCTTGCATCTGTCCGCCTTCCCGTGCATGCGTACAGTCCGGAAGTGTGCCACCCGCCCGACCCCGCGACCGGGACGTCGTGGGCGTGCCGCGCGGAAACGTCGTCGGCCTCGTGTCCGTGGCCGGCCGCTGACGCCGGTGCCGACGATGGCGTGAAGACGGGCTGGAAGCGGGAATGCGCAGCCGGCCCGACGGGTTGCACCGCCTGCTGGAGCACCGGATCGCACGGTTTGCGAATCATCGGTACTTGATGCAAACTGTCGCCGCCGATCCCGGCGACGACCCCTCTCAACGAGAACGGATGGGCATGGCCACCGACTACGACGCCCCTCGGAAGACCGACGACGACTCCGAGTCGATCGAGGCACTGAAGGAGCGCGTCCCCGACAAGATGTCGGGTGTCGTGGACGTCGACGACGCCGACAACCCCGGCAGCTTCGAACTCGCCGGACAGGACCTCTCCGACGTCGACCTCGACGTCGTCGTGCTGCCGCCGCAGGTGGACGAGTTCACCTGCGTCGAGTGCTTCCTCGTGAAGCACCGCTCGCAGCTCGACCACGAGACGAAGCTCGGTCCCGTCTGCATGGAGTGCGCCTCGGCGTAGCCCACACCCCGCACGTCGAACGGCGCCGGATCCCGATCGGGTCCGGCGCCGTTCGTCGTCCTCCCGACCGGCGCCGTTCGTCGTCCTCCCGACCGGCGCCGTTCGTCGTCCTCCCGACGGGTCAGCGTCCGAGGGCCGCGACGACCTGGTCGGGGTGCCGCACGGACACCAACCAGTACGGGGTCGGGTCCTGCGCGTCGGCGACCTCGACCTTGACCACGCCGTGGACGTAGCCACGGAAGAGCGTCCATGCACGCGCGTCCAACGTCGGCCCGCGCTCGCGGGTCGCCGCGCTGCCGTCGTACCCCTGCACCGCGCCGACCGCGCTCCGCGGCAGGTGCGCGCGACCGGCCCGGAACTCGTCCTCGGTCACCTCGACGATCGGTGCGAGCAGCCAGAGCATGACGAGGACCGCGAGCTCCATGCCGATCGCGACGACGACGCCGACGGTGGTGTTGATGGGCAGGAACACGAGCAGGCTGGCGGGGATCACCAGCGCGGTCGCGAGGTAGAGGGTCGGGGGAGCCCAGAGTCGTTCGCGGTACACGGTCACCCCCCTATTCGACCACGCCGTGTGCACTACCCTCGTCACGTGACCGAGCCCCTCGACGTGCCATGGACCGGGGCGGACGCCCCTCGGTTCGCCCACCCGGGAGACGCCGGAGCCGACCTCGTCTCCACCGAGGCGGTGGTGCTCGCCCCCGGTGAGCGTCGACTCGTCGGCACCGGCGTGCGGATCGCCCTGCCCGACGGGTACGCCGGGTTCGTGGTGCCGCGGAGCGGTCTGGCCGCCAAGCACGGGATCACGATCGTCAACGCGCCCGGCACGATCGACGCCGGGTACCGCGGGGAGCTCAAGGTCGCCCTGCTCAACACGGACCAGCGCGAGTCGTACTCGGTGGCGGCGGGGGACCGCATCGCCCAGCTCGTCGTGATGCCCGTGCCCGCCGTGCGGTTCGTCGCCGTCGACGAGCTCCCGGACAGCGTCCGCGGACACGGCGGATTCGGGTCGTCCGGGTACGGTACGGCGGTGGACGTGAGCGTGGCGGCCGCCCCCACGACGGAGGGCTCGGCGCACGGCACGCGACCCGGAACGGACGACCAGGAAGGAGCCGGCGCATGAGGATCGGCAGGGGCAAGAAGGGCACCGAGCCCGCCGAGGAGGTCGAGCTCGCCTCGACCACGCCCGAGGTGGACATCGCGGACGAGGCCGACGAGGCGCTCGACGAGGTCGTGACGGTCGAGCCGACGGCGAAGTCGGCTCCTGCGGACCGCGAGGAGAACGGGCCGCTCGACGAGACCGAGGCGAATCCCGTGCGTCCGTACGTCGACCTCGGCGGGGTGAAGATCCTGCCGCGCGAGGGCCTCCACCTCCGCCTCGAGGTCGAGGAGGGCTCGCAGCGGGTCGTCGCGGTCGGTCTCGACTTCGAGGAGTCGACGCTCCAGGTGCAGCCGTTCGCCGCGCCCCGGACGACGGGGCTCTGGCACGAGATCCGCGCGCAGATCGCCGAGCAGATCGGCCGGCAGGGTGGCGTGGCGACCGAGGTGGACGGGCCACTCGGCCCGGAGCTCCGCGCGGACGTCCCGGTGGTCGGCGAGGACGGCGTCACCGACGGCCTGCGGACCGCGCGCTTCGTCGGGGTCGACGGGCCCCGCTGGTTCCTCCGCGGTGTGATCGCCGGCAAGGCGGCGGAAGACCCCGACGCCGCGACCGAGATCGAGGACCTGTTCCGGAGCGTGGTCGTCGTCCGCGGGACGAGTCCCATGCCGCCCCGCGACCTCATCCCGCTCCACATGCCGAAGACGATGCCGACCGCGACGATCTGATGACGTCGGACCCGAGCGCCCCGCTCCCCGAGGACCACGCCACCGACCACGCCGACGCGCTGTCGTTGTCGGCGCAGCTGCGTGACGCGGTCGCGCGGGCCGGCATCGCGCGGGTCGCTCCGGGCGAGGCACCATCGGGTCGGGCGCTCGTCGCGGCGGTCGGCGGGGTGCGCGGACTGGCCGAGTCGATCCTCCCGGGGTTCGCGTTCCTGATCGTGTTCGCCGTCACGCACCAGCTCGTGCCGAGTGTCGTGGTCCCCGTGCTCGTCGGGCTCGTGTTCGTCGGGCTGCGGCTCGTGCAGCGTCAGCCGCTCGTCACCGCGCTCTCCGGGATCCTCGGCGTCGCGATCTCCGCCGGCCTGTCGCTGTTCACCGGGCGCGCCGAGAGCAACTTCGTGCCGGGCATCGTCGTGAACGCGGTGTCCCTGGCCGTGTTGCTCGCCACCCTCGTGGCCCGACGGCCGCTCATCGGGATCGTCGTCGGGCTCCTGCTGCCGGAGGGCGACCACTGGCGCAGCGACCCCGGCAAGCGCCGTGTGCTCACCGTGGCGACCTGGCTCTGGGCGGGGCTGTTCGCCGTGCGGCTCGCGATCGAGGTCCCGCTCTACCTCGCCGCGCAGGTGGAGCTCCTGGCCGGCATCAAGCTCGTCACCGGGGTACCGCTCTACGCGGCGATGCTCTGGGTGACGTGGCTGCTCGTCCGCTCCGTGTTCGGGCAGGTCGCCGACGGCGGCACCGGGGACGTCGACGCCGCCGGAGGCCGCGACCGCGTGTAGCATCTGTCTCGACATCGAGACATCTCGGGCCCGCGACGGAGCGGACCCGACCAGCATTGGAGGCGGCACGATGGCTGCGTTGAACAGCTTCGGTTCGAAGGACGTCCTCACGGTCGGGGGTGTCGACCACGCGTTCCACCGCATCGACACCGTGCCCGGGCACGAGCGACTCCCGTACAGCCTGAAGGTCCTGCTCGAGAACCTGCTCCGCACCGAGGACGGCGCGAACGTCACCGAGGCGCAGATCCGCGCGCTCGGCTCCTGGGTGCCGACCGCGGAACCCGACACCGAGATCCAGTTCACGCCCGCGCGCGTGGTGATGCAGGACTTCACCGGCGTGCCGTGCATCGTCGACCTCGCCACCATGCGTGAGGCGATGGCGGAGATCGGCGGGGACCCGACGAAGATCAACCCCCTCGCACCGGCCGAGCTCGTCATCGACCACTCGGTGATCGCCGACCTCTTCGGGCGTGCTGACGCGCTGAAGGTCAACACGGACATCGAGTACGAGCGGAACGGCGAGCGGTACCAGTTCCTCCGCTGGGGGCAGACCGCGTTCGAGGACTTCAAGGTCGTCCCGCCCGGCACCGGCATCGTCCACCAGGTGAACATCGAGTACCTCGCCCGTGTCACCTACACGCGCGAGATCGACGGCGAGCTGACGGCCTACCCGGACACCCTCGTCGGCACCGACTCGCACACCACGATGGTGAACGGACTCGGCGTCCTCGGGTGGGGCGTCGGCGGCATCGAGGCCGAGGCGGCGATGCTCGGTCAGCCGGTGTCGATGCTCATCCCGAAGGTCGTCGGGTTCAAGCTGTCCGGTGCGATCCCGGCCGGCGTCACCGCGACCGACGTCGTCCTGACGATCACCCAGATGCTCCGGAAGCACGGCGTGGTCGGCAAGTTCGTCGAGTTCTACGGCGAGGGCGTCGCCCAGGTGCCGCTCGCGAACCGCGCGACGATCGGCAACATGAGCCCGGAGTTCGGGTCGACCGCCGCGATCTTCCCGGTCGACGACGTCACGCTCGAGTACCTGCGCCTCACCGGGCGCGAGGAGTCGCAGATCGCCCTCGTCGAGGCCTACTCGAAGGCGCAGGGCCTCTGGCACGACCCCTCGGTGGAGCCGGCGTACTCCGAGTACCTCGAGCTCGACCTCTCGACGGTCGTGCCGTCGATCTCCGGACCGAAGCGCCCTCAGGACCGCATCGAGCTCTCGGTCGCCAAGGACCAGTTCGAGGTCGACCTGGCGAACTACGCCACGATGACGCCGTCGGAAGAGGACAAGGCCGTCGCCGACTCGTTCCCCGCGTCGGACCCGGTGGCCGCCGCGCCCGGCGACGAGCACGCCGTCCAGGACGACGCGGACGCCCAGCCGCCGGAGGTCCCGCTCCACGCCGCCAGCGCGCCGAACACGGCGTCGAAGCCGGTCCGGGTGGCGCTCGACGGCGGCGACGCGTTCACGATCGACCACGGCGCGGTCGCCATCGCCGCGATCACGTCGTGCACGAACACGTCGAACCCGTCGGTCATGCTCGCGGCCGGGCTCCTCGCCCGGAACGCCGCGAAGAAGGGCCTGAAGTCGAAGCCGTGGGTCAAGACCACGCTCGCGCCCGGGTCGAAGGTCGTCACGGACTACTACGAGAAGGCCGGGCTCACCGGGTACCTCGAGGACCTCGGGTTCTACACGGTCGGCTACGGCTGCACCACGTGCATCGGCAACTCCGGCCCGCTGCCCGACGAGATCTCGCAGGCGGTGCAGGACAACGACCTCGCGGTGACCGCGGTGCTCTCCGGCAACCGGAACTTCGAGGGGCGCATCAACCCCGACGTCAAGATGAACTACCTGGCGTCCCCGCCCCTCGTGATCGCGTACGCGCTGGCCGGGTCCATGCACTTCGACTTCGACGCGGACGCGCTCGGCACCGACCAGTCGGGGGAGCCGGTGTACCTCAAGGACATCTGGCCCGACGCGGCCGAGGTGCAGGAGGTCATCGACCACTCCATCGACACCGGGATGTTCACGCACGAGTACGCCTCGGTGTTCGAGGGCGACGACCGCTGGAAGTCCCTGCCGACGCCGACCGGTGACACGTTCGAGTGGGACGCCGAGTCGACCTACGTCCGGAAGCCCCCGTACTTCGAAGGCCTGACGATCGAGACCACCCCGGTGTCGGACATCAGCGGCGCCCGGGTGCTCGCGAAGCTCGGCGACTCCGTCACGACCGACCACATCTCGCCCGCCGGGTCCATCAAGGCGGACAGCCCCGCCGGGCACTACCTGGCCGAGCACGGGGTGGACCGGAAGGACTTCAACTCGTACGGGTCGCGCCGCGGCAACCACGAGGTGATGATCCGCGGGACGTTCGCGAACATCCGCCTCAAGAACCTGCTGCTGGACGGCGTCGAGGGCGGGTACACGCGGGACTTCACGACCCCGGAGGGTGCACAGGCGTTCATCTACGACGCGTCGCAGCACTACCAGGCGCAGGGTGTCCCGCTCGTGATCCTCGGCGGCAAGGAGTACGGCTCCGGGTCCTCCCGCGACTGGGCGGCGAAGGGCACGAACCTGCTCGGCGTCCGTGCGGTGATCGCGGAGAGCTTCGAGCGCATCCACCGCTCGAACCTCATCGGCATGGGTGTCGTGCCGCTGCAGTTCCCGGCGGGCGAGACCGCGGACTCGCTCGGACTCGACGGCACCGAGGTCGTGTCGATCTCGGGGCTCGAGCAGCTCAACGACGGGACGACCCCGCGCACGGTGCACGTCACCGCGACGCCGAGTGAGCACTCGCCCGCGGGTGCCCAGCCCGTCGAGTTCGACGCGGTGGTGCGCATCGACACCCCCGGCGAGGCCGACTACTACCGCAACGGCGGCATCCTGCAGTACGTGCTCCGCTCGCTCGTCTAGGTGACCGGTGGACGGACGGGAGGGAGGGTGCGACTGGCACCGTCCCTCCCGTCCGTCCAGGTCACCATCTGCGCGACGAGCCCCGCGCCGCCAGCAACCAGACCGTTCTGCGGTGGCGCGAATACACTGAGCGTTCGCCCACGAAAGGAGCGTCCGTGAGCCTGTTGTCCGGCATCCGGTCGCCACGCGACCTGAAGCGTCTGTCCGACACCCAGATGGTCGAGCTCGCAGCGGAGATCCGCACGTTCCTCGTGGCCGAGGTGGCGAAGACGGGCGGGCACCTCGGGCCGAACCTCGGCGTGGTGGAACTCACCCTCGCCATGCACCGGGTGTTCGACTCGCCGCACGACCCCATGGTGTTCGACACCGGGCACCAGTCGTACGTCCACAAGCTCATCACGGGGCGACAGGACTTCAGCGGCCTGCGGACACAGGGCGGTCTCGCCGGGTACCCGCAGCGATCCGAGTCCGAGCACGACATCGTCGAGTCCTCGCACGCGTCGTCGTCGCTGTCGTGGGCGGACGGCATCTCGCGGGGGTTCCAGCTCACCGGGCAGAGTGATCGCACCGTCGTGGCCGTGGTCGGAGACGGCGCGCTCACCGGCGGCATGACGTGGGAGGCCCTCAACAACATCTCGGACGACAACGACCGCCGTCTCGTCATCGTCGTCAACGACAACGGCCGCTCCTACGCGCCGACGATCGGCGGCATGGCGCGGTTCCTCAACCAGGTGCGGACGCGGCGTGAGTACCGCGAGATGTACGAGCGCACCCAACGCTTCGCCAGCCACTTCGGGCATCCCGGACGTGCCGTGTACCGGGGACTCCGGGGCGGCATGCACGGGTTCCTGTCGCGGTTCACGAACAACGAGGCGCTGTACTCGAACCTCGACATCAAGTACATCGGACCGGTCGACGGCCACGACGAGCGCGCGCTCGAAGCCGCGTTCCGGCAGGCGAAGGACTACGGGACGCCGGTCATCGTGCACGCGATCACCGAGAAGGGGCACGGCTTCGAGCCCGCGCTCCGTGACGTCGCCGACCAGTTCCACGCCGTCGGGCACATCGACCCCGAGACGGGCGAGTCGCTCGAGAGCGCGAGCGCCGGACCCGCCTGGACGGACGTGTTCGCGGAGGCACTCGCGCAGGCCGGCGACGACGACGAGCGCATCGTCGCGATCACCGCGGCGATGCTCCGGCCGACGGGACTGCACCGGTTCCAGGAGCGGCACCCGGAGCGCGTGTACGACGTGGGGATCGCCGAGCAGCACGCCGTCACCACGGCAGCGGGGCTCGCGTTCGGCGGACTGCACCCGGTCGTGGCGCTCTACGCGACGTTCGTGAACCGCGCGTTCGACCAGGTCCTCATGGACGTCGCCCTGCACCGCGCCGGCGTGACCTTCGTGCTCGACCGCGCCGGCGTCACCGGTCCGGACGGGCCGAGCCACCACGGCATGTGGGACCTCGCGATCCTGCAGGTCGTCCCGGGCATCCGCATCGCTGCGCCCCGTGACGCCAGCACCCTCCGCGAGGAGTTCCGCGAGGCCGTCGCCGTCGACGACGCCCCGACCGTCGTGCGGTTCCCGAAGGGCGCGGTCGGGCCGGACATCCCCGCGGTGCACCGCCTCGCGGACGGCGTGGACGTGCTCCGGTCGGCCTCGGACTCGTCGGACGCCGAGGACGTCCTCATCGTCGCGGTCGGGGCGATGGCACCGATCGCGCTCGACGTCGCCGCGCTCCTCGAAGCGCAGGGCATCGGCGCCACGGTGGTCGACCCGCGATGGGTCGTGCCCATCGCGACCTCGCTCGTCGACCTCGCGCGCGACCACCGGCTCGTCATCACGCTCGAGGACGGCGTCCGCGTCGGGGGCATCGGGACGCGCCTGCGGCAGGACCTCCGCGCGGCGGGGGTCGACACCGCGGTGAACGAGCTCGGGCTGCCCGACGCGTTCATCGACCACGCGTCGCGGTCCCAGATCCTCGAGCAGGTCGGACTGTCGGCACAGGCGATCGCGCGGGACGTGATCGACCAGGTCGTGGGCACGAAGCTGCCGAAGGCGAAGCCCGCCCCCGCTCGCGCGTCGTCGGGCTCGGCGCAGCGCTGACGGCGGCGGGGTCCCCGACCGCCGTCGCACCGCCGGGTGCCGGTCGCACGGGGGCATCCCGGTGTCCGAACGGGATACCCCGGTGCGACGCGGCCGGAGCGGCGCTCAGCGGGAGGCCGGACCCACGATCCGCGGGTCGTGGAACGTGCCGCCGAACACCCGCTCGGACGCGCCGACCCGGTCGAGGTACGGGCTGATGCCGCCCGAGTGGAACGGGTACCCGGCGCCGAGGATCAGCCCGAGGTCGATGTCCTCGACGGCGGAGACGACGCCCTCGTCGAGCATGCGGTGGAGCTCGTCCGCGAGGCCGTCCTCGAAGCGTCGCTGGATCTCGGCCGCGGACGACGGCGTCGCGTCCTTCTTCGCGGGCGCGACGAGTTCCACCGCCGCCCGGTCGTACCCGGTCACGGCGCCCTTCTTGTCGCGCGTCGTGATGGCACCGTGCTCGGCGAGCCGCCGGAGCCCGTCGCCCGGCCAGTAGCGGTCGGGGAACGCCTGGTGGTGGGAGTCGAGCACGTGGGCGCCGACGGGCAGACCGACGAGTTCGAGCAGCTCGAACGGCGACATCGGGAGGCCGAGCGGTGCGGCGCCCTCGGCCACGACCTCGAACGGGGTGCCCTGCTCGACGCCGCGCATCGCCTCGCCGAGGACCCGGGCGAGCACACGGTTCACGACGAAGCCGGGGGCGTCCGCCGTGATGATCGCGGTCTTCTTCAGCGTCCGCGCGACGGCGAGTGCGGTCGAGACGGCCTCGTCCGACGTCCGCGGTGCGCGGACCACCTCGACGAGCGGCATGACCGCGACCGGGTTGAAGAAGTGGAAGCCGACGAGGCGGTCCGGGTGCTCGAGCGCGTCGGCCATGGCCTCGACCGAGAGCGACGACGTGTTCGTGGCGAGGATCGCGTCCGGGGCGACGATCTGCTCGACCCGGCGGAGGACGTCCTGTTTGACGCCGAGTTCCTCGAACACGGCCTCGATGACCCAGTCCGCGTCAGCGAACGGCTCGAGGGACACCGTGCCGGAGACGAGGCCCACGATCCGGTTGGCGTCGTCGGGCGAGATCCGTCCCTTGCCGAGCAGCGCGTCGACCTCGCTGCGGATCCGGGCCACCCCGGCATCGACGCGGCCCTGGTCGAGGTCGGTGATGACCACGGGCACACCGAGACGGCGGGCGAACAACAGCGCGAACTGCGACGCCATGAGTCCGGCACCGAGCACGCCGACCTTCGTGATCGTCCGCGGAGCGGCCTCGGGTGCGCCGACCGGACGCTTGGCCCGCTTCTGCACGAGGTCGAACGCGTACATCGACGCGGCGAACTGGTCGCCGCTGATGAGGTCCGCGAGGGCGTCGTCCTCGGCCGCGAACCGGTCGTCGAGGCTGCCGGAACGGGCGGCGGCGACGAGGTCGAGAGCGACCCGGGGCGAGCGCGGCACGGTGCCGATCCGGCCCGTGACCTGCCCTCGGGCGACCTTGACGACCGTGCCCCAGGTGGCCTTGGCGAGGGTGCCCGGCTCGTTCGGGCGCTGCACCGTCACCCGACCGGACAGCACGCCGTCGGCCCAGCGCAGCGCATCGGTGAGGAACATCGCCGAGGGCACGAGCGCATCGCCGATGCCGAGTTCGACGGCGGTGGGCCCGTCCATGAGCCGGTTGTTCTTCAGCGGGTTCTCCACGATGACGCGGAGCGCGCGCTCGGGCCCGATGAGCCGCGGGAGCAGCGTCGCGCCGCCCCAGCCGGGGATGATCCCGAGGAACACCTCGGGCAGCCCGATGCCCTGCGCCGCGGACGAGAACACGCGGTAGGTGCAGTGCAGCGCGACCTCGAGTCCGCCGCCGAGGGCCATCCCGTTGACGAAGGCGAACGACGGCACGCCGAGGTCGCCGAGCCGCCGGAGGGTGTCGTGTCCGAGCCGGGCGAGCGCGTGCGCGGTCTCGCGGTCCGGCACGCGGGAGGCCTGGGAGAGGTCGGCGCCGGCGGCGAGGCAGTACTGCTTGCCCGTGATGGCCGCGGCGCGGATCGTGCCGGCGGCGGCGTCCGCGCGCACCTGGTCGAGCGCCTCGCCGAGCGCCCGGAGCGACCGCGGGCCGAGCGTGTTGGGGCGTTTGTGGTCCTTGCCGTTGTCGAGCGTGATGAGCGCCAGACGGCCTCCGGAGGGCAGCGCCACGTGCTTGACGTGGGCGTTCGTGACGACCTCGTCGGCCGCGAGCGCCTCGAGTCGGTCGAGCACGGCCTGGTCCGGTGCCGCGGTGGCGTTCGTGCCGGTCGTGGTCATGTCAGGCCGCCTTCCGTGCCGCGCTGCGCGAGAAACCCGGGTTCTCCCAGACCACCGTGCCGCCCTGCCCGAGTCCGATGCACATCGTCGTGATCCCGTACCGGACCTCGGGGTGCTCGGCGAACTGGGCGGCGAGCTGGGTCATGAGCCGGACACCGCTCGACGCGAGGGGGTGGCCGACCGCGATGGCCCCGCCCCACGGGTTCACCTTCTCGCTGTCCTCCGGGATGCCGTAGTTGTCGAGGAACGCCAGGACCTGCACGGCGAACGCCTCGTTGATCTCGAACAGCCCGATGTCGTCGATCGACAGCCCGGCCTTCCGGAGCGCCTTGTCCGTCGCCGGGACGGGTCCGACGCCCATGACCTCGGGGTCGACGCCGGCGAACGCGAACGACACCATGCGCATCTTCGTCGGGAGTCCGTGCTGCTTCGCGCCGTCCTCCGAGGCGAGGAGGCTCATGGTGGCGCCGTCGTTGAGGCCGGCGGCGTTGCCGGCGGTGACCCGTCCGTGGGGCCGGAACGGTGTCCCCAGCGCGGCCAGGGCCTCCAGGGTGGTGCCGGGCCGCGGCGGTTCGTCGCGGTCGACGACGTCCCAGCCCGATCCGGTCGCGACCGCGACGGGGACGAGGTCCGGCTGGAGCTTCCCGGCCTCCCACGCCGCCTGGTACCGCTGCTGGGAGCGGACGGCGTAGGCGTCGGTGCGGTCCTTCGTGATCGCGGGGAACCGGTCGTGCAGTCGTTCCGCGGTGTTGCCCATGACGAGTGCGTCGCCCGCGACCATGCGCTCCGCGAGGAACCGGGGGTTCGGGTCGACCCCGAAACCCATCGGGTGCCGACCCATGTGCTCGACCCCGCCGGCGATCGCGACGTCGGCGGCGCCGAACGCGATCGCCCCGGCCAGGGTCGTCACGCTCGTCATCGCGCCGGCGCACATCCGGTCGATCGCGTACCCGGGAACCGACTTCGGGAGGCCCGCGAGCATGCCGACCGTGCGGCCGAGCGTCAGCCCCTGGTCGCCCTGCTGCGTCGTCGCGGCGACCGCGACGTCGTCCACGGCGGCGCCGTCCAGCGACGGGTTCCGGTCGAGCAGGCCACGCATCGCGTGCGTCGCGAGGTCGTCCGCCCGGGTGTTCCAGAACACGCCCTTCTCGCCGGCGCGTCCGAACGGGGTCCGGACACCGTCCACGAAGACGACGTCTGATGCCTTGGTCACATGAGCCTCCTGATCTTCCTCGATCATCGCCGACGCTATGCCGGGCGCGACCCCGGAGCGAGTCGGTTGGCCGGTTCCTACGAGGCGGACTCGCCGCCCGGCTCGTCGGCCTGTCCGGCTGCCACAAACGCGGCGGCGATGCGGTCCGCGGTCTCCTCGATCTGCCATGGGCGGGCGTCGAGCGCGGCCAGGGCGTCGGCGACGGTCTCGGGCGTCACGGGCGAGGGGGGCTCCCACGCGAGCGTCCGGAGGGTGTCCGGAGTGAGCAGGTTCTCGACCGGGAGCGCGAGCTCCTCGGCGCGCGCCACGACCGCCGGTCGCGCCGCCTTGTACCGGCGATCGGCCGCGGGATTGCGGTCCGACCACGCACGCGGCGGCGGGAGGGACGGCTCACCCGTCCCACGCACCGACGGGAGGTCCGTGGTCGCCCGGCCCTCCTCGACGGCGGCCCACCACCGGTCGAGTTCGCTGCGGCTCGCGCGTCCGGAGAACGTCTTGACGGCACCCAGCTCGCGCTTCGACGACGGGTTCGCGGCCGCGGCGGCGATGATCGCCGAGTCCGGGATCGTGCGCCCGGGCGCGACGTCCACCGCCTGGGCGTAGGCGTCACGCGCCTGCCAGAGCGCCCGTGCGATCGCGAGGGACCGCTGTCCGCGGAGCGTGTGCAGCCCCGAGAGTCGGCGCCAGGGCTCCGCGCGCGCGGGCTTCGGCACGCGCGTCAGGACCGCCGCGAACTCCTGTTCGGCGATGTAGGCCTTGCCGGACCGTTCGAGGCGCTCGGCCATCTCGTCGCGGAGGTCGACGAGGAGCTCGACGTCGAGGGCCGCGTACACGAGCCACGCCTGGGGGAGCGGACGTGTGGACCAGTCGGCGGCGGAGTGCTCCTTGGCGAGGTGGATCCCGAGGAGCTCCTCGACGACCGCGCCGAGGCCGACGCGGCTGAGCCCCGCGAGCCGCGCTCCGAGCTCGGTGTCGAAGATGCGCCGCGGCACGAGCCCGACCTCGCGGAGGCACGGCAGGTCCTGGCTCGCGGCGTGGAACACCCACTCCTCGTCCCCGATGACCGCTTGGAGCGCGGCGAACGCGTCGGCGTCCTCGGCCCTGATCGCGATCGGATCGAGCAGGAACACCCCGGCACCGCGGCGGTAGACCTGGATCAGGTAGGCGCGCTGGGAGTACCGGTAGCCGCTCGCGCGCTCGGCGTCGACCGCGACCGGACCGTGACCGGCGGCGATGTGCGCGACGGCCTGCCGGTACGCCGCGAGGTCCTCGATGACGCGGACGGTCGCGTGGGAGTCCTCGACGCCGGGGTCCGTTCCGTCGGGCGTCGTGCGCTGGTCAGTCACGGGCGAGCCGCCTCGGGGCGAGGAGGGTGACGCCGTCCGACGACGGTGGGAGTCCGGCGAGCATCGCGACGATGTCCTCCCAGGCCCGCACGTGCGCCGTGAGGTCGTCATCGGTGGGGCTCCACGAGGCACGGAGCTCGAGCTGGGCGCCGTCGCCCTGGGCGCTCAGCTCGCCGTAGCCGCGCGAGATGATCTTGGTCGCCGTGCCGGAGGCGTGGTCGTAGGCGGCACCGTGCGCCGCGAGGGCGTCGACGAGCCAGCTCCACGTGACGTCGGCGACGAACTCGTCCACCCCGATCTCGGGCTCGAGGGGCGCCTGGGCGAACGTGACGACGCGGAACGGGCCGTACCAGCCCTCGGGCTCCGCCGGGTCGTACATGGCGATGAACCGACCGGTGCCGAGGTCGGAGTCGACCCCGTGGGCGATCCCCGAGACGTCGGCGGCCAGCGCGAGGGAGTGCGGCGCCACCCGGCTCGGCGACGGGATCTCGGTCACGGTCGTCTCCGACCGGGTCGAGCCCTGGGCCACGAACGTCCGCAGGCGCGCGAACGCCTCGGGTTCCGCGGTCGGTGCAGGGGTATCGGACACCTCTGCAGACTAGGCTCCGGAGCCGGGACCGGGAGGGGCGGCACGCCGTCCGTCGGTCTGCTCGGCAGGGAGGACGCGTGCGATGACCGGAACGGCGTCGTCGGCGCGCCTCGCGAGGAGTGTCCTCACGGTCGGTCTCGGCGCCGGCACGGTCTCCCTCGGACGCACCGTGACCTACGCGGCGACGGCCGCCCGGACCTGCCGCTGCACCCGGCCGAGCATGCCGACCATGCCGCGGATCCGCAGCGGGCTCACGGCCTCGCTGAGTCCGAGCGTCAGCGGGTAGTCCGCCGGCACCGCCAGGACCTCGTCCGAGGTCAGTCCGCTGAGTCCCTGCGCGAGGATCGACGCGAAGCCGCGGGTGGTCGGGGCCTCGCGCGGAGCCGTGGCGTGCATCGTGACCACGCCGTCGTCGACCGTGACGAAGATGAACACGGGGGACTGGCACTCCTCGACGCGCTCGAGCAGGTCCGGGTGCTCGGCGTACTCCTGCGGCAGCGCCGGGAGTTCGTCCGAGAACTCGAGCAGCAGCTGCAGGCGGTCCTGGAGCCCCAGCGCGAGGAAGTCGTCGCGGATCGTGGCGAGCGACGCGGGCAGCGTGTCGGTCATCGGGTCCGTTCCGCCGGGATGTCGCCCGGCTCGCTGCCCGTCGCGATCGGCACGCGCACCGCGCTGCCCCACTCGGTCCACGAGCCGTCGTAGTTCTTGACGTCCTGGATCCCGAGCAGGTGCGTGAGCACGAACCAGGTGTGGCTCGACCGCTCGCCGATGCGGCAGTAGGCGATCACGGCGTCGTCGTCGCCGATGCCCGCACCGTCGCGGTACACGGCGTCCAGCTCGGCCCGAGGACGGAACGTGCCGTCCGGCGCCGCCGCGGTCGCCCACGGGATGTTCGTGGCGGTCGGGATGTGGCCGGCGCGCAGCGCGCCCTCCTCCGGGTAGTCCGGCGCCGTGGTGCGCTCACCCGAGTACTCGGCGGGGCTCCGGACGTCGATCAGGGGCTCGCCGAGGTGCGCGAGGACGTCCTCCTTGAAGGCGCGGACGGCGCTGTCCCGCCGCTCGACCACGGGGTACTCGACCGGCGTCACCTCGGTCCGGTCCGTCGTCAGGGGGCGACCCTCGGCCACCCACTTCGCCCGCCCGCCGTCGAGCAGACGGACGTCCTCGTGCCCGAAGAGGGTGAAGACCCACAACGCGTACGCGGCCCACCAGTTGTTCTTGTCACCGTGGATGACGACCGTCGTGTCGCGCGCGATCCCCTTGCCGCCGACCAGGCGCGCGAACGCCTCGCCGTCGATGTAGTCGCGCTGCACCGGGTCGTTCAGGTCGGTGTGCCAGTCGATCTTGACGCTGCCGGGGATGTGGCCGGTCTCGTACAGGAGCACGTCCTCGTCGGACTCGACGACGACGAGGTCGTGCTGACCGGGTTCCGCGGCCGTCAGCCGTTCGGCGAGCCACGCGGTCGACACGAGTCGCTCGGGGTGGGCGTACGCGGCGAACTGCTCGGACGGGTCGACCGGGGCGGTCATGGGTACCTCCTGGGCCCCTCGGGGCCGGTTCGGATCGTGCGGGTGGACATCGGACGCGGATAGCATCGACGGGCGGCGCCCGGACAACGCTACGCGTCCGCACCGTCCGTGGTCGATCAACGTGACGACGGGTGACGCTGTTCCCGATCCCTCGACGGAAGGTCCGCCCAGCATGCCGAACGACGCCGTCGGGACCCTGCCGCGTCTGGCGGACCGGGACCCCGTCGTCACGCCGGAGCAGATGGCCGCGGCGCTCGTCCCGCCGCCGCAGTTCGCCGACGCGTCGTTCGCCTCGTACCGACCCGACCCCGACTTCCCGTCGCAGGCCGAGGTCCGCGACGCCGTCGAGCGGTTCGTCGCCGACCGGCCCGTGTCCGCCCGCCGCGGACTGTTCGGCCGTCGGCGTCCCGCACCCGACCCGACGACGTCGGGCGTGTACCTCGACGGCGGCTTCGGTGTCGGCAAGACCCACCTGCTGGCGGCGGCGTACCACGCGGAGACCGGCCGCCGGACGTTCGGGACGTTCATCGAGTACACGGCACTCGTCGGTGCGCTCGGGTTCCAGGGCACCGTGGACCTGCTCACGGGCACGGCGCTCGTGTGCATCGACGAGTTCGAGCTCGACGACCCGGGCGACACCATGATGATGACCCGACTGATCCGCGAACTCGCCGAGCGCGGCACCCGCATCGCGGCGACGTCGAACACCCCGCCCGGGGCCCTGGGCGAGGGCCGGTTCGCGGCGCAGGACTTCCTCCGGGAGATCCAGGCGATGGCGGATCGGTTCACCACGCTCCGCATCGACGGGCTCGACTTCCGCCGCCGCTCCACCGACGAGACCGCCGCGACCGTCGACGACGTCGCCGCTGTCCTCCGCGCCCTGCCGGGAGGCCAGGCGCGCGTCACCGAGGACCGGTTCGCCGACCTCGTCGCGCACCTCGGGACGGTGCACCCCTCGCGGTACGTCGCGATGGTCGAGGGGCTCGACGCGGCCGGCCTCGTCGACGTCGTGCCGTTCACCGACCAGACCGACGCGCTCCGGTGGGTCGCGCTCGTGGACCGCCTGTACGACGCCCAGGTGCGGCTCGTGGCGTCCGGCACTCCGCTCGACCAGGTGTTCCCGGAGTCCATGCTCTCGGGTGGGTACCGCAAGAAGTACCTCCGTGCCGCGTCGCGCGTGGTCGCGCTGACGCGCGCCTGAACGCCGCTCCGGCGCGTCGACTGCGCGTCGGCACCTGTTCGGGGGAGGTCCTCGGCTGCTGTCGAGCGCCGCGCCAGCCTGCCGAAACACAACGTTCACACGGCGGCGCGTCGTGTTACATCCGTGAAACACGCCGTGCTCCGGAGTGAAACCTCTCGTCGCCACACTGGTCCCACCCGAGGCGGGCCCGTCAGACGCGGACAGCGCCGCCGACGCGGTCCACAGCAACAGAGAGGTGAACAGATGCTCAACCAAGGTCAAACGGCCTTCATCTTGATCATGGCGGCGCTGGTGTTGTTCATGACGCCGGGCCTCGCGTTCTTCTACGGCGGCCTGGTCAAGGCGAAGAGCGTCATCAGCATGATGATGATGTCCTTCGGCGCGATCGGTCTCGTGAGCGTCCTGTGGGTGCTGTACGGCTACGCGATCTCGTTCGCGAACACCGGCCCCGGCACCCACGTCGTCGGCAAGGTCGGGTTCTTCAGCATCGACCTCAACCAGCTCGGCCTCGGCCAGGCGTTCGAGCAGTCGCAGGCGTCGACGCTCCACGCCACGTACCCCGACCTCGCCTTCGTCGGGTTCCAGGCCACGTTCGCGATCATCACGGTCGCGCTCATCTCCGGCGCCATCGCCGACCGCGCCAAGTTCGGCGCGTGGATGATCTTCTCGGGCATCTGGGTGACCCTCGTCTACTTCCCGGTCGCCAGCTGGGTGTTCAACCTCAAGTCCGGCATGTTCGCCACGTGGGGTGTCATCGACTTCGCCGGTGGCACGGCGGTCCACATCGACGCCGGTGCCGCGGGCCTCGCCCTCGCGATCGTGCTCGGCCGCCGCGTCGGGTTCGCCAAGGGCGCCCACAAGCCGCACAACCCCCCGTTCGTCCTGCTCGGCGCCGGCATCCTCTGGTTCGGCTGGTTCGGATTCAACGCCGGGTCCGAGGGCGCCGCGGACGGCATCGCCTCGCTCGCGTGGATCAACACGCTCGCCGCACCCGCCGCCGCCGTGCTCGGCTGGCTCATGATCGAGAAGATCCGCGACGGCAAGGCCACCTCGGTCGGCGCGGCGTCGGGCGCCGTCACCGGTCTCGTCGCGATCACGCCCGCCTGTGCCGCGCTGACGCCCGGCTGGGGCGTCGTCCTCGGGTTCGTCTCGGGCATCATCTGCTGCTTCGCGATCGACTGGAAGTACCGCCTCGGTTTCGACGACTCACTCGACGTCGTCGGCGTCCACCTGGTCGGCGGCATCGTCGGCACGCTGTGGCTCGGGTTCTTCGCGAACACCACCGGCCTCATCTACTCCGGCTCGTTCGTGCAGCTCGGCAAGCAGGCCACCGCGGCCGGCGTCGTGCTCGTCTACTCGTTCGTCCTCGCCTTCGTGATCGGCTGGATCGTCGAGAAGACCATCGGGTTCCGCGTCCGCGCCGAGGACGAGGTCGCCGGCATCGACACCGCCGTCCACGGCGAGGAGGGCTACGTGCTCTACGAGGAGGCCGACCGCACCCCGGTCTCCGTCCGCTGACCCACGCGACACGCACGACGCCCCCGGCTCCGCGCCGGGGGCGTCGTCGTGTCCGGTGGCAGACTGACGCGGTGACCACGACGACACCGCCCACGCTCGCGAACTTCCGTGAGGTCGGCGGACCCGGGTTCCAGGCGGGGCGGACCCGCACCGTCTACCGCTCGAACACCGAGGACGTGCCGGCCACCGCCTACCCCGTCGTGCTCGAGACGGTCGTGGACCTGCGCCGCGGCGACGAGGTCGCCGCGCTCGCGCACCCGCTCCGCGCGGCCGCGGGCTACCGGAACGTGCCGCTGTTCGACCCCGCGGCCGGTGAGGAGTCGGCCCCCGACGCCCTCGAGCTCCGCGACCAGTACGTGGACTGGCTCGTGCGGCACCGAGCGACGATGCTCCTCGTGTTCCGCGCCCTGGCCGAGACCGAGGGCGACGTGCTGGTCTGTTGCTCCGCGGGCAAGGACCGTACCGGCGTCGTCAGCGCGTTGCTCGCCCGGCTCTGGGGCGCGGACCTCGACCGCATCGGCGCGGACTACGCCGCGACCGGGGCGGCGCTGGCGGACCGTTTCGCCCGCGAACGCGCCGAGGCTGCCGACGCCGAGCACTTCGACCGGAACGCCCGATCGGAGGCCGCCACGGCCGTCGCGGTCGTCGAGCACGTGGAGGAGCGGTTCCTGTCCGTCCGCGGCTACCTGCGCTGGCTCGGGCTGAGCGACCGCGAGGTCGACCGACTCTGACCTCGGGTCCCGGCCCCCGGCCCGGGGACCGCGAGATCGCGGACGATGCCGCCCTGTCGTGTGTCAGAGCGGCATCTCGTGCGACCTCGATCGTCCCGGGTCCCGGGTCCCGGGTCCGGGGTCCCGGGTCCGGGGTCCCGGGTCCGGGGTCCCGGGGTCAGGGCATCACGGAACGTCGGCGCCGTCCGCGCGGTCGCCGCCCGGTGCCTCCTGGTCGTCCTGCTGGGTGCCCGAGGACGCGTCGCCGGCCGCATCGGCCGCGCCGACCATCGCGTCGCCGCCGCGCGCGTCGTCGCCGAGCGCGGCCAGGGCGCTCTGCTCCTGCTCGCCCCGGTCCTCCCGGTCGAGGCCGGACGAGCCGTCCTCGGCGCGACCCATCTGCTCCGGGTGCTGGTCCATGTGCCGGTCGCCCGACTCGGATGCCTCGTGCTGCAGGCTCGCACCCACGCTCGCGGCACCCTCGTTCATCCCGCCGCGGTCGTTCACCATGTCGTCGTCCTCTCCGAGTTCCCTGCCACCGGATGGGTGACCGGCGCGTCCGTCGTCACCAGGCGTAGTCCTCCGGGGACGTCTTGTGCCCCGGGAAGATCTCGTCGAGGCGGTCGAGCGCCGCCTGGTCGAGGTGGATGTCCACGGATGCCACCGCCGACTCGAGCTGCTGCATCGTCCGCGGGCCGGTGATCGGCGCGGTCACGCCCGGCTGGTGGAGCAGCCACGCGAGCGCGAGCTCGCCCGGCGCGTGGCCGATCTCCTTCGCGAACGCCTCGTACTGCTCGATCGCGGGTCGGTTCGCCTCGAGGGCCTCCTTCGCGCGACCCTCCAGCCGGCGCGAGCCCTCCTCGGTCTTCTCGATGACGCCACCGAGGAGACCGCCCTGGAGCGGCGACCAGGGGATCATCCCGAGGCCGTACGCGCGCGCGGCGGGCAGGGTCTCGCGCTCGACGTCGCGGACGAGCAGGTTGTAGATCGACTGCTCACTGACGAGGCCGACGAAGTTCCGGCGCGCGGCGGCCTCCTGCGCCTGGGCGATGTGCCACCCGGCGAAGTTGCTCGACCCGGCGTACAGGACCTTGCCCTGCTGGACGGCGACCTCCATCGCCTGCCAGATCTCCTCCCAGGGCGTCTCGCGGTCGATGTGGTGGAACTGGTACAGGTCGACGTGGTCCGTCTGCAGCCGGCGGAGCGAGTCGTCGAGCTGACGACGGATCGCCAGGGCCGAGAGCTTCGACTCGTTCGGCCAGTCGCCCATGTCGCCGTACAGCTTGGTCGCGATGACCGTGCGTTCGCGGCGGCCGCCGCCCTGCGCGAACCAGCGGCCGACGATCTGCTCGGTGACGCCCTCGCCCTTCTGCCAGCCGTACACGTTGGCGGTGTCGAAGAAGTTGACGCCGAGGTCGTGGGCGCGGTCCATGATCGCGAACGAGTCCTCTTCGCTCGTCTGTGGTCCGAAGTTCATGGTGCCGAGCACGGCGCGGGAGACGGACAGGCCGGTGCGTCCGAGGTGTGTGTATTCCATGCCTCCGGGTCTACGCCTCCCGCTGAGCGCGGGTCCAGGAGCAGCGGACCAGCCTGGGTGCGTGCGTCCGCCACGCATCGCCAACGGACGCCGACGGAGCAACGACAGGAGAGGACCACATGAGCGACCAGCAGCAGCCCCCGCAGCAGCAGGACACCCCCGGCAGTGAAGCCGAGCTCGGCCCCAAGGCGGACCACGGCGAGCAGTCGTACAAGGGCTCAGGCAAGATGACCGGCAAGCGTGCCGTCATCACGGGCGGCGACAGCGGCATCGGCAAGGCCGTGGCCATCGCGTTCGCCCGTGAGGGTGCCGACGTGCTCATCAGCTACCTCCCGGACGAGGAGGAGGACGCCCAGGACACGAAGCACTGGATCGAGGACGCCGGCCGGAAGGCCGTCCTGTTCCCCGGTGACCTGTCCGACCCGGCGTACTGCCGCTCCGTGATCGCGACGGTGGTCGAGGAGTTCGGCGGGCTCGACGTACTCGTCAACAACGCCGCGTTCCAGATGACGCACGAGACGCTCGAGGAGATCCCCGACGAGGAGTGGGACCACACCATCGCCACGAACCTCAGCGCCTACTTCCACCTCGCGAAGGCCGCCCTGCCGCACATGGAGTCGGGCGCGTCGATCATCGGCACGAGCTCGGTCAACTCGGACAACCCCGTGCCGACGCTCCTGCCCTACGACGTGACGAAGGCCGGCATCGCGAACTTCTCGGCTGCGCTCGCGCAGCTCGTCGGGTCGCGCGGCATCCGCGTGAACAGCGTCGCGCCCGGGCCGATCTGGACGCCGCTCATCCCGTCGACGATGCCCGAGGAGCAGGTCGAGTCGTTCGGGTCGCAGGCGCCGCTCGGTCGCGCCGGCCAGCCCGCGGAACTCGCCCCGGTGTACGTGCTCCTGGCCAGTGACGACGGCAGCTACGTCTCCGGTGCCCGCATCGCCGTCACCGGCGGCACGCCGATCCTCTGATCCGCGACCACGGGACGGACGGGAGGCGCGACACCGGGCCGGTGCCGCGCCTCCCGTCCGACACCCGGCCGTGTGGGGTACGACTGGACCAGCGAGAGGAGTCACCATGCCCGCGAAGGACGAGATCCCGAGCACCCTGCAGCGCTCGGATGAGCACGCGCAGGAGATCTACGCGAAGACGCTCGACTCGGCGAACGAGACCTACGGCCCCGGGGAGCGTGCCCACCGGACCGCGTTCGCCGCCGTCAAGCACGAGTACGAGAAGATCGGCGACCACTGGGAGCGCAAGGCGGAGAACGGTCCGTCCGACTCCGGTGCAGCCGGGAGTCGTGACGACGGTGAGACCCAGCAGGGCGTCGACGCGAACGCGTCCAAGCAGCACCTCATGGACGTGGCGAAGCGGCTCGACATCAGCGGGCGATCGTCGATGACCAAGGACGAACTCGTCGACGCGATCAAGAAGGCCAACGCGAAGGCGACGCGCGACGCCCGCTCGTGAACGTGCACGAGGGCCCCAAGACGGGGTCGGGTTCGTTGTCGTGCGCACTGCACGGTCGCCCGGCGCGCGTCGACTAGCGTCGATCCGGTGAACGACGCGAACACGCCCGGCAGCCGCATCATCGGCCTCGGGCACCACCAGCCCGCCCGGATCATGACGAACGACGACCTCGCGGCGATCGTCGACACGAACGACGAGTGGATCCGGACCCGAACCGGGATCCGCACGCGGCACATCGCGTCCGAGACCGACACCGTCACGAGCATGGCGATCGAGGCCGGCCGCGCCGCCATCGCCGATGCGGGCATCGACCCCGCCGAGATCGACCAGGTGTTCGTCGCGTCGACCTCCGCCACCGACCGCGCGCCGTACACGGCCGGACGCGTCGCCGTCGCGCTCGGACTCACTGCCGGCCCGGCGCCCATCGACATCAACACCGCATGCTCCGGCTTCGAGTACGCGCTCGCCCTCGCCGACCAGTCCATCCGGCTCGGCAGCGCCACGACCTCGCTCGTGATCGCGTCCGAGAAGATCTCCGGTCTCGTCGACTGGACCGACCGGTCGACGTGCGTCCTCATCGGCGACGCAGCCGGAGCCGCCGTCGTCCAACGCAGCGACACCGCCGAGATCGGCCCGGTGTCCTGGGGGAGCGTCCCGCACCTGCTCGAGGCCGTGCTCGTCGACGGGGACCCGCAACGGTTCTCGCAGGAAGGCCGCTCGATCTACCGCTGGGCGATCACCGAGGCGGAGGGGCACGCGCGCCGCGTCGTCGAGAAGGCCGGGATGACGATGGACGAGATCCAGGTGCTCGCGTTCCACCAGGCGAACCTCCGGATCATCGAGCCGCTCGCCAAGGCGCTCGGGGGCGACACGAAGTTCGTGATCACCGACGTGCAGGAGTCCGGGAACACCTCGGCCGCGAGCGTGCCGCTCGGGTTGTCGAAGGCGTGGGCGGCCGGGGAACTGCCCGAGGGCGTGCCCGCGCTGCTGTTCGGGTTCGGCGGGGGCTTCGCGCACGCCGGACAGGTCGTCCGGACGCCGGTCCGGCGGGGCTGAGTCCACCGTCGGCGCGGCCGTGACGCGCCCGGCCCGCTCGCTACGACGCGGGCGTGTCCGTGCCCGTGTCCGGGTCGGCCCAGAGGTCGTCCGTGTCGGCCGGACGACGCCAGGGCAGGGCGCGCTGCCGGCGCCGCGAGGTCCCGGCCTCGACGCCCGGGGCGACGTCGCGCCCGCGTCGAGCCCGCTCGGGGCGCGGCGACACCGGGAGCGGGAAGTGTGCCGGCGGCGGGCCGAACGCCGTCCGCGAGCCGTCGATCACCTTGCGGCCGAGCGCGTGGTTCCCGACCCCGCCGATGACCGCACCGATCCCGAACGGCACCGCGCGGCCGAGCACGCTCGCCCCCTGCCGCGCCAGGAAGCGCTTGACGAACGAGTCACGGAGCCGCCCGCCGATGCCGCTGACGACCGAGCGGGGCAGGCTCGACGTGACGAGTTCGCCCCAGAACGCCGTCCGCGTCGGGCCACCCCCGGCCTGGGCCGCGAGCTGCTTGACGAGCGAGGTTCCGGGCGCGCCGAGGATCATCGCCATCACGAGCGTCCGCGCTCGTTCGGGGTCGGTCACCGCGATGCCGTGCACCTCGGTGACCGACTGGGCGAACAGGGCGCTCGCCTCGAGGAACGCCGCCGTCTCCGCGCCCGTGAGGCCGAGGCTCGTCGCGAACCCGACCCCGGGGATCACCGCGCTCGCTCCGACCGCGGCGCCGCCCGTCGACACCGCGGTGAGGTACTGGCGCTCGAGGATCGCGATGACCTCGGCCGGTGTGGCGTCCGGGCGGCGCCGACGGATCCGGTCGACGTGTGCGACCACCACCGGGCGTTGCACGCTGAGCACGCGGTCGAGCGTCGCCGACCAGCGAGTGGACGCCAGGCCGCTCGGGCCGGGTACGTCGGTCTGCGCCTCGACCGAGGTGTTGTCGGTCGGAACCGTGACGGGAAGGGGGACGATGGCGTTTCGATCGCCCGGGGTGCCTCGTTTGGCCATTCGTGCACCCTACGCTCGGCGGTTTCGCGGGTGCCGGGGCCGGTGCGTTCCGCCCGCCCTGCCTGCGCGCTTCTTCCGCTTCAGACTGCGCGTCGGGGCGGCGATGGGGCGGAGGGGTAAGCCCGCGCGGGGGAGCGTCGGCAGCTCGGCCCGCGGGCGGCGTCGGCGTCGTGGACGCGTGCTGGCGGCGTGGACGCCGGTCGTGCGCTGCGGGGATCCGTGAACGGGGCCCGCATCGACCGTGCGCGCCCGGCGGTTGCCGGTCCGGCGGGGACGAGGTGGGCCTCCCGGTCGGTGGCGGCACCGGCGGCCGTCGGCGGCGCGACCAGAGCGGGCGTGACGAGTCGACGGCATGCAGTGATGCTCGTGGAGCTCCGGGCGCGCCCACGCACCGGGAGCACTGGACTGGGGACGGGCCTCCTGGTGGATCACCTGGGGAGGAGCGTCGTCACCGTCGGAAGCGAGTGGTGCGTCACCTGGCGACGATCCCGCTGTCGTCCGTCATCGGCGATGTCGTCGTATGCGCGGGAACCAGATGCACGCGTATTCGGCGACGTCGTGCGTGTCGGACGACCGCTGACCTGTCGGGAAACCAGCGGGAGCGGCGGGGCGGCGTCAGCGGCGCGCGAGCACCGCTCGGAGGGGGTGGTTCTGCCCCTCGAGGATGAGCTGCGCGCCGATGCCGGTCCGGGCGTTGACGATGACCGGCGCGAGCAGGTTCACCGTCGTGCCGCTCTCGGCGGGGTTCGCGACGACGAGGAGCATCGCCTCGCCCGCGTCGCGGAGGTCGAGGAGCGCGGTCTGCTCCTCGGTGATGACGGGCGCGTAGTCGGGCAGGTGCACGGCGGCGTCGAGGACGAACAGGCGTGGATCCTCGGTGCCGGCAGCGGTGGTGCCGTGCCCGGCGAGGGCGAAGAGCCCCTCGGCACCGGTGACCTCCTGCAGGGTGAACGACGTCAGGGGTTCGAGACCGAACGGTGGGACGGTGAACGTCAGCGGGATGTTCATGAGAGGTAGTCCATCAGGGTCGGCTGCAGCGTCTTCGCGGTGACGGCGAGGGCTGCCTGGTAGTTGGTCTGCTGGAGCTGCAGGTCGAGGATCGCCTTGGCGACGTCCTTGTCCTCGATCTGGGAGCGCTGTCCCTCGAGGTCGGTGGACTGGGACGCGAGCGTCGACTGCGCGGCGATGACCGAGGAGTGTCGTGTGCCGACGTCGCCCTGGACGCCACGGACGGCGGCGATGCGGCTGTCGACCTGACTGATCCGCGCGCTGACGTCGGCACCGGACTGCAGGTCGCTGCTGATGTCGTCGATGAGGCTGAACACCGAGTCACTCCCGGTCCCGAAGACGGCGCTGCCGTCGGTGTCGACGCGCACGGTCGTCCCCGACGCGATCCGGCGCTGCACGCCGACGTCGGTGCCGTCGGTCGACCCGTTGTAGGTGAAGTCGCTGCCGTACGCGGCGGACGCGTCCGTGTTGCCGGCGAAGACGGTCCGACCGCCGTACTGCGTGTTGGCGTCCTGGAGCAGGTCCTGCTTGAGTCCCTGGAGCTCGGTGACGATCGCGTTCCGGTCGGTGTCGTTCATGGTGCCGCTGTTGGATCCCTGCACGGTGAGGTCACGGACCTTGTTCATGACCGAGTACACGCTCGCGAGCGCGGAGTCGGTCGTGGCCAGCCACCCGGCGCCGTCGTCGGCGTTGCGGGAGTACTGCGCGTTCTGGGCCTGGGCGCTCCGCACGGTGATCGACTTGCCGGTACCGCTGGGGTCGTCCGACGGGACGGTGATGTTCTTCAGGCTCGACGCCTGGTCCTGCAGCTGCGCGAGCCGCGCGGCACCGGTCTGGAGACGCTGTTGCGCCGCCGCCATGGACATCTGGGTCGTGACACGAGTGAGCATGACGATCAGCTGATCCCGACGACGCCGACGTGGTTGATGAGGGTGTCGAGCATCTGGTCGACCGCGGTGAGCACGCGCGCGGCCCCCTGGTAGGCGTGCTGGTAGGTGAGCAGGTTCACGTTCTCCTCGTCGAGGTCGACGCCGGCCCCGGACTGCTGCTGCGTCTTGGCGCTCGTCGCGGCGAGTCCGGTGAGGGTGGTCTGGGTCGCGGCCGTCTTCGACGTCGTGCCGATGCCGGTGACGACGTCCGACCAGGTCCGGTCGGGGGCGTCCGCGGCGGAGCCGATCTGGCCGATGGTGTCCGCGATGCTGCCGCTGTACGAGCCGTCCGCGGTCCGCACGGCGATGCCGGCGGCGTCGGTCGGGACGACGGTGAGGCCCTGCGCGGCCGGGACACCGGCCGCGATCGCGAAGAAGTCCGTGCCGGTGGCACCCGCGGGGGTGTACCCGGTCTCGTGCACGGCGTTCACCTGCGTGGCGAGCGCGGTCGCGACACGGTCGTACCCCGCGGAGGCCTCGGCGAGGGCGCCCCCGGTGCCGTCGGCGTTCGCGGGCGCGAGGACGCTGAGCGTGCCGGCGATGCTGCCGCCGTCCAGTGTGACGGCCGAGCCGGACCCGCCGACCCACGACAGGGTCACCGGGGAGGCGGCGGCGCCGCGCAGCGTGTCGGAGCCGGTGACGGCCACGGCATGGGCGGACGTGCCGTCGACGATCGCGTTCCCGCCGATGACCACGTCGACCGTGCCGTCGCCGTTGTCCCGCACCGTGGCGCCGGACAGGGACGCCATCTGTTCGGTGAGCACGTCGCGTTGGTCCATCAACTCGTTCGTCGAGCCGCCCCCTGCGGCGGTGGTGCGGATGCGGTCGTTGAGCGCCGCGACCTGGGTCGCCGCGGTGTTGAGCTGCCCGACCGCGTCGCCGACGTCGGACCGCGCGGAGGCCCACTGCGCGTCGATCGCCTGGGATCCGGTCCGCAGCGTGCTCGCCACCTGCGTGGCCGAGCTGAGCACGACGCCGCCGGACGCGGTGTCCCCGGGATTGTTCTGGAGGTCCGACCAGGCCGACCACATCGTGTCCAGCTGGCTGGACAGTCCGTTCGCCCCGGGTTCGTTCAACGACGTCTCGAGGTCGGACAGTGCGGACGAGCGAGCCGACGCGTACCCGGAGG
Source organism: Curtobacterium sp. MCBD17_019 (assembly GCF_003234555.1). Lineage (NCBI taxonomy): Bacteria > Bacillati > Actinomycetota > Actinomycetes > Micrococcales > Microbacteriaceae > Curtobacterium > Curtobacterium sp. MCBD17_019. The sequence goes on from NZ_QKTT01000006.1 coordinate 142,676, forward strand.
CGGACGCGGAGGCACGGACCTGCGTGTCGAGCGTCATGGTCGCGAGTCGGGCGATGCCGTCGACGGAGACGCCCTGGCCGGCGGTCGCGACCGTACCGGTGAGGAGCCCGGTCGCGGCGACCGGCGGGATGGACGTCTGGGTGATCCGCTGCCGGGTGTACCCGGTCGTCCCCGCGTTCGCGATGTTCTGACCCACGACGTCGAGTCCGGCACGGGCGGCGGAGAGCCCGGAGTAGGCGGTTGCGAGCGATCCGAAGGTGCTGACCATGACTACAGGCTCCCGTCGAAGAAGTGCGCTCCGGCGGCGCCGGCGTCGGCGGACCCGCGGCCGTCGTACGTCGCGACCTCCCCGACCGCACCGGCCAGCGTCTCCTGCGTGGCGCGCGCCGCCGCTCGGAGGAACCGCTCGTTCTCGTCCCGCAGCGCGGCGACCTGCGCGGTCAGCTCGATCATCGCGCGGAGGTGCGCAGCGAGGATCTCGCCCCACGGCCCCTCCGGCGCGGCGGCCGACACGATCTCGCGGAGGGGTGCGTCGGTCGGCGCGCCGAGCTGCTCGGCGACGGCGGCGCTCTCGACGCTGCGCTCGAGGCCGACGGCGCGCAGCCGCTCGAGGACCTGTTCGACCTCACGGCTCGCGTGGTCGACCCACCGCGAGCGTCCGGCGGTCAGGAGCAGCTGCTCCTCCTCGAGCTTGAAGGTGAGGAGCTCGAGGAGCTCGCGTTCCCGCCACAGCACGGCGGACAGTTCGTTCATGCCCAAGGTCTCCTCCCGGTGATCGGCTCGCTGCGTCGACGGGGACTATCGGTCCGCGCGGACGCCGTCGTTAGGAGTCACGGCAAGAGCGAGCTGGGCGTGCGCTAGCCGAACCCTCAGGGAGGCACCAGTGGCAGTGCGCCTCCACTTCGGGGGGACGCGGTCCGACTTGTCCCCCGAAATGACGACACCTGCCACCCAGGAAACCCCCGGACTGGGGCCGGTGGAGGTCTCCTGTCCCCCTCAGCTCGTCGATAGGTTCATGACTGCACCGCGGGCGACCGCACCGATCATCGAGGGGGAGACACCGGATGGACCGCACGGCACGCAACGCACTCGTGGTGGAGAACCTCCCGCTGGTGGGGTACCTCGTCGCCGAGGTCTGCGCCCGTGCGACCCACCTGTCGCGCGACGACATGGCCTCCGTCGGTGCCCTGGCGCTCGTCACCGCCGCAGACGCGTACGACCCCTCGCTCCGGGTGCCGTTCGGCGCGTACGCCCGCACGCGCATCACCGGGGCGTTCGCCGACGACATGCGCGCCGGCGACTGGGCCAGCCGTGGGACGCGCAAGCGCATCAAGGAGACCCTCGCCGTGCAGGACACCCTGACGGCGCAGCTCGGACGCGCGGTGTCGGTCCAGGAGCTCGCGGACGCCATGGGGGTCGACCGCCAGTCCGCGGCGGACGCCCTCGCCGACGCGGGCCGGACGGTCACCACGATCGACGAGACCGTGCACGACTCGCTCGCGGCCGAGGTCCCGCTGCCCGGTGACGACCTCCTCGCCACCGAGCGCACCCGCTACCTCCGCGCCGCCGTCGCCGCTCTGCCGGAGCGCATGCGGTTCATCGTCGAGGCCGTGTACTTCGGCGACCGCACCGTCACCGAGGTCGCCGAGGAGCTCGGGATCACCCACTCGGCGGTGTCGCAGCAGCGGTCCGAGGCGATGCGCCTGCTCCACGACGGCCTGACCGCCCACTACGGCGACAGCGACGACGTCGTCGTCGAGCCGCGCTCCCGCACGACGGCCGCGCGACGCAGCGCCTACCTCGCACGGGTCGCCTCGAACGCGGCGGTCGGCATGGCCCGCGCCGTGATCGAGCCCCTCGCCGGAACTGCCGCCGCGGCGAGCTGAGAACGTCGGGAGCACGGCACCGCGGAAATCGGTCCGCACCGTCTCCTAACGGCTCCGGCCGCACGGCCGAGAGTCCTCGATGCCAGCCCATGGACGGGCCGGCGCACCACACCCACGTTTCACGGAGGAAATCACCATGGGTATGTCCATCAACACCAACCTCTCGGCACTCGACACGTACCGGAACCTCAACGCGACCCAGAACGACCTGTCGAACTCGCTCGAGAAGCTCTCGAGCGGTCTGCGGATCAACAAGGCCGCCGACGACGCCGCCGGTCTGTCGATCTCCGAGGGCCTGAAGTCGCAGGTCGGTGGCCTCACGGTCGCGGCCCGCAACGCCCAGGACGGCATCTCCGTCGTGCAGACCGCTGAAGGTGGCCTCACCGAGGTCCACTCGATCCTCCAGCGCATGCGTGACCTCGCCGTGCAGGCCGGCAACGACTCGAACAACGCCGACTCGCGCACCGCGATCACGACCGAGGTCTCGTCGCTCCAGTCGGAGCTCAGCCGCATCGCCTCGTCCACGAACTTCAACGGCACGTCGCTGCTCAACAGCAACAGCACGCTGAAGTTCCAGGTCGGCGCGAACGGTGACGCCAACAGCCAGATCTCGGTCGACCTGTCCGGCGCCAACGTGAACAAGGTCGTCGACGCGCTCGGCGCGACGCAGTCCGACGGCACCGCGTTCACGATCGCCGCGGGCACGAACCTCGACACCGCGTTCAAGGGCGCGACGCTCTCGTTCGAGTCCGGAGCCGGTTCGACCTCGGACCTGTCGATCACGACCGGCGCCCTGCAGGGCTCCGGCACGGGCGGCTCGTTCACCTCGATCGACGACGTCGTGTCGGCGCTGAACGGCGACGCCACGTTCTCGAAGAACTTCACCGCCACCGCGGTGAAGGACGCGAACGGCGCGACCACGGGCTTCAACGTCCGTGCGGACGACGGCAGCGCCGTCAGCACGACCAGCCCGCTCACCGCGGACGCCACCGCCACGACGCCGACCCTGGTCGGTGCCGCCGGTTCGTCCACGACGGGCCTGCAGTTCGACACCGCGGACCACGCTCAGGCGGCGATCCGTGCCATCGACGCGCAGATCACGGCCGTGTCGACCGCCCGCTCGAACCTCGGTGCCGTCCAGAACCGCTTCGATCACGCCATCAACGTGACGAACGTGGCGAAGGAGAACCTCACCGCGGCGCAGTCGCGGATCACCGACGTCGACATGGCGGAGGAGATGGTCAACTACACGCGCGACAACATCCTGAGCCAGGCCGGCACGGCGATGCTCGCGCAGGCGAACCAGAGCACGCAGGGCGTCCTCTCGCTGCTCAAGTAACACCCCTGGCGGCCGCCGCCGTACGGATCCGTTCGGGTGATCCGTGCGGCGGCGTCGCTGCCGTCGAACGACCGGAAGGAGCCCCACGGTGTCCACCACCTCCGCCTTGACGACCACCTCGACGTCGGCATCGGGCACGCTCGGCATCGACGGCCTCGCCAGTGGCCTCGACACCACGAGCATCATCAACTCGCTCATGTCGATCGAGCAGCTGCCGCAGTCGCTGCTCCAGGACAAGGTCACCTCGACGAGCGCGTTCATCTCGTCGCTGCAGACGATCAACGGCCTGTTCGCGACCATGGCGACGAAGGCCACGGCCGCCGCCACGAGCACCTCCCTCAACCTCCTCACCGCGTCGAGTTCGTCCTCCGCGGTCACGGCGAGCGTGTCGAGCACCGCGGCCGCCGGGAGCGTCAGCTTCACGGTCGGCAGCACCGCCGCCACGCAGGTCGGCGTCACCGCAGCGATGACGACCTGGTCGAGCAGCGCGCCGACGCTCACGCTCGTCTCCGCGAGCGGTGCGAAGACCGAGATCAGCCCCGCCTCCGGCTCGCTCGACGACGTCGTCAGCGCGATCAACAAGGCGGGCGCCGGTGTCACCGCGACGAAGGTCGCCGCGGGCACGACGGCCGACGGCACGAAGCAGTACCGGCTCCAGCTCACCGCCACGGCCTCGGGGTCGGCGGGCGCGTTCAGCCTCTACCGCGGCTCGGGCAGCGACGTCGACGCGGGGACCGCGACGAACGTCCTCACCGAGTCCGGCGCCGCGGTGGTGCAGCAGGCGTCCGACGCCTCGGTCACGCTGTGGGCGGGGACCGCGGCCGCGCAGACGATCACGAGCTCGACGAACACGTTCACCGACCTCGTGCCCGGACTCACCGTGAACGTGTCGGCGGTGTCCGCGTCGCCGGTCACGATCAACGTCGCCCAGGACACGACGAAGGCCACCGCCGTCGCGTCCGGTCTCGTCGACGCGCTCAACGCGATCACGAGCTACTACTCCTCGAACACGAGTGTGTCGACGTCGACGAGCGCCACCGACGGCTCGCAGTCCACGACCGCCGGCGTGCTCCTCGGCGACGCGACGACGCGGGACGCCGTGCAGCAGATCACGAGCGCGATGTCGACCCCGGTGAACGGGCAGTCCCCGTCCTCGATCGGCATCGAGATCACGAAGGACGGCGACTTCACCTTCGACTCCGACGCGTTCCAGGCCGCGCTCGCGACGGACCCCGCCGGCACGCAGAAGATCCTCTCGGGCCTGGCGCAGAACGTCGCGAACGTCGCGAACGGCGCGTCCGACAAGTACAGCGGTTCGATCACGACCGCGATCACGGGGCAGCAGTCCGTGGTCACGGACCTCAACCAGCAGATCAGCGACTGGGACACGCGGCTCGCGGACCGCCGTGCGACGCTGCAGGAGGAGTACACGAACCTCGAGACGAACCTGTCCACCCTGAAGTCGCAGTCGACCTGGCTCACGAGCCAGATCTCGTCGCTGCCCTCGTACTCGTCGTCGAGCAAGTGACCCGATGAACGCCTTCGACCTCGCCTCCGCCGCCGCGTTCCGTCGCGCCGCCGCCGAGGGCACCGCCGCTGACGACCGTCGCCGCGCGCAGTACGCGACCCAGTCGGTGCTGTCCGCGACCCCGGCCCAGCTCGTCACGATGCTCTACGACCGGCTGCTCCTCGACCTGCACCGCGCCGAGCAGGCGCAGACCACCGCCGACTGGTCGACCGCTCGGGAGCAGCTCATGCACGCGCAGGCGATCGTGGGGGAGCTGTCCACGTCGCTCCGCATCGACGTGTGGGACGGCGGGGAGGGGCTGCTCGCCATCTACAACTACGCGTCGACCGCGCTGATCACCGCGAACGTGCACCACGACGTCGACGCGACACGGCAGTGCATCCGTCTGCTCGAGCCGCTCCGTGCCGCGTGGCACGACGCCGCCGCGGCGTTGCCCGCGTCGGCGACGGCGACCGGGACCGGGGGAGCACTCGGTGTCGCCTGAGTGGTCGACGCCCGGCGAGCAGTCCGGTCAGGATCGCGGCGACGCAGTGACCGTGGACGCGCACTCGGCGTGGGACCGCGTCCTCACCGACCTCGAGGTCGCGGTCGCGCGCGCCGACGCCGTCGGCGTCGCGGTGCCGCCGTGGACCCCGCCGACCGGGCTGGGACGGATCCCGCGCGAGCTCATGGGTCGGGCCTCCCGGCTGCTCGCAGCGCAGCGGGACGCCGTCGCGCGCGTCGACGCGGCCAGGAGGGACGTCGCCGCGCACCTGGGCGCGCTGCGGTCCGTCGCGTCGTCGCGGGCGCCGGAACCGGCTCGGTACCTCGACGTCACGGGCTGACCGACCCCCGTTCGGGGCGACCGCTTACGTCGGGCGGGCGGTGCGCCGATAGCCCCTCTCGAGCACGGATCGCTCGTCCTCGGCCACGGATCGGCCTCCGCCACCGGCGACCCCGCACGGTCGCCGTCCTCGTGGAACGGCTGGTCATGCTCGACTCCGTGTCGACCTCGGCGCTGCAGAGCGCGCTCGACGGTCTCTCGCTCCGGCAGAAGGTGATCGCGAACAACATCGCGAACATCAACACGCCGAACTACCACGCCGAGAAGGTGCAGTTCGAGGACGCGCTCGCCCAGTCCGTCGCGGACGGGAACGGCAGCACGACGCCGACCATCGCGCGGAGCCTCGAGCCGACGAACACGAACGGCAACAACGTCGACCTCGACGAGGAGACGCTGTCGAACGTCGACACGACCCTGCGGTACCAGTTCGCGTCACAGGCGATGAACGCGGAGCTCACGGCGGTCCGCGCGGCGATGCGGACCGACTCGTGACCACGTTCGACGCGATCGGCATCGCGAGCACCGGCCTCACGGTGCACCGGAAGTGGCTCGACGCGATCTCGGACAACATCGCGAACGTCAACACGGTCAAGTCCATGGACGACTCGGCGTTCCAGGCCCGGTACGTCGAGGTCCAGGAGGGCGACGGCGTCTCCGGCGCCTACGTCGAGGGCGCGGCGTTCGGCAGCGCCGCCGGCCGCGTGACCTACGACCCGGACAACCCGCTCGCGAACAAGGAGGGGTACGTCCGGATGCCGGACATCGACCTCGGGACGCAGATGGCGGACCTCATCATGGCCCAGCGCGGCTACCAGGCGAACGCCGCCGTGGTCGACCGTGCCAAGACCGCCTACGAGGCGGCACTCCAGATCGGGAAGAACTGATGCCCATCGACGCCGTCAACGGGGTCACCACGAACGCGCTCTCCGGCGTGTTCGGCACCTCGCAGGCCACCACGCCCGCCACCACCGCCGAGCCCACGACCGGCACCGACGGGTCGTTCGCCACGAGTCTCGGCAACGCGGTGGACGGCCTCCAGTCGCTCGAGAGCCAATCGAACACGCTCGCCGTCAAGGCCGTGACCGGGAACCTCGACGACATCCACGACGCGACCATCGCCGCCACCCGCGCGCAGGTGACACTCGAACTCGTCTCCGCCGTGCGGAACAAGGGCGTCGACGCCTTCAACGAGATCATGAGGATGCAGGCCTGATGCCGCTCGCACTCCGCAACGCGTTCGCGCGTCTCGGCGCGACCCTCAAGGGCTTCAGTGTCGCGCAGCGCACCATCGCGGTCATCGGGATCGCGGCCGTCGTGCTCGGCGCGATCGCCCTGACGAGCTGGCTCTCGAAGCCCTCGTACGCGCCGCTGTTCACCGGCCTCGCCGCCACCGACGCCAGCTCGATCACCGACCAGCTGACGACGGACAACGTGCCGTACCAGCTCACCGACGGCGGGGCGACGATCCTCGTGCCCCAGGGCGACGTGTACCAGGAACGCCTCAAGGCGGCCTCGAACGGGCTGCCGTCGTCGAACGAGGGCGGGTACGCACTGCTCGACAAGATGGGCGTCACGGCGTCGGAGTTCCAGCAGAACGTCACGTACAAGCGCGCGATCGAGGGCGAGCTCGCCAAGACGATCAGCGCCATGGACGGCGTGCAGACGGCGTCCGTGCAGCTCGCGATCCCCGAGAAGAGCGTGTTCGTGTCCGAGACCAAGGACCCGACCGCCTCGGTGTTCGTCGAGCCGAAGGCGGGCCAGACGCTGAGCACCGAGCAGGTCCAGGCGATCGTCCACCTGACGAGTGCCGCCGTCGAGGGCATGCAGCCGACCGACGTCTCGGTCGTCGACGCGAAGGGCGACGTGCTCTCGGCCGTCGGCACCGGCACCACCGGCGGGTCCGACGACCAGGCGAGCGACTACGACACCCGCGTCGGCCAGCAGGTCCAGGCACTGCTCGACAAGGTGGTCGGCGCCGGCAACTCCTCGGTCGTCGTCGCGGCGACCATGGACCCGAACTCCGGGACGCGCACCACCGAGTCGTTCGCCCAGCCCACGAGCGGCCCGGTCGCGCTCAACGAGTCCAGCTCGACCGAGAGCTACGACGGCTCCGGCGCCGACGGATCCGGAGCGACCGGTGTCCTCGGTCCGGACAACATCGCCGTGCCGAGCGGCAGTTCGACGAGCGGCACGAGCGGATCGAGTGGGTCCAGCGGCTCGGGCAACGGTTACACGAACGAGTCGTCGACCAAGGACAACGCCGTCGACAAGACGACCGAGACCACCACGATCCCGGCCGGTGCGCTCAACCGGCAGACGATCTCGGTCGCGCTCAACAGCAAGGCCGCCAAGGGCGTCAACCTGCAGAGCATCGACGACCTCGTGGCCAACGCCGCCGGTGTGGACCAGACCCGCGGCGACCAGGTGAAGGTCGCGGTCGTCGACTTCAACAACGACGCGGCCAAGCAGGCCGCCGCCGCGCTCAAGGCCGCCGACGCCCAGGCCGCGGCGACCGCGATGTGGTCCACCATCCGCACCGCGGCCATCGTGGGCGGCGTCGTGCTCGCGATCGTCGCCGTGCTCGTCATGATGGCCCGCCGGGGTCGGCGCGCCGAACGCGAGGACGTCGACCTCGGCGAGCTCGACGCGTTCTCCGACGCGTACGAGCTGCCGATCGCGCTCGACGGTGCCGACCCGCGTGCGTCGCTCGCCGCGGCGGACGCACCGACCATCGCGCTGCCGGCGCTCGGCGAGGCGCCCACCGGAGACGCCCCGACCGAGGTGCTCTCGAGCGAGGACGTCACGGCGGAGCGCCGGCGGGCGGACATCGCCGCCCTCGCCGAGCGTGATCCCGAGAAGACCGCCGACCTGCTCCGCGGGCTGCTCGACGACAGGACCTCGGTGTGAGCACCCCGCTGACGACCCCGAGCAGCGGGGCCCCGACGGCCGGGACGCAACAGCTCACCGGCGCGCAGAAGGTCGCGGTCATCCTCATGCAGATGGACACGGCCAGCGCCGCGAAGGTCATGAAGCAGTTCTCGGAGCTCGAAGCCGAGGAGATCACGGCCGAGATCGTCCGGATGCGCCGCGTCGACCAGACGGTGGCGGACCGCGCGATCGCCGAGTTCCACCGCATCAGCACGACCGGCCGGGTCACCCGCCGCGGGGGCAAGGACGCCGCGCTCGGACTGCTCGAGGCGTCGTTCGGCTCCGAGCGGGCCGCGGGTGTCATGGAACGCCTGGCGTCCACGATGGCCGGGGCGTCGTTCGAGTTCCTCGACGAGGCCGAGCCCGGGCAGGTCGTCACGCTGCTCGACGGCGAGCTGCCGCAGACGATCGCGCTCGTGCTCGCGCACCTCAGCGCCGGGCAGGCGTCCGCGGTGCTCGCCGGCATCGACGAGGCCGCGCGGACCGACGTCGCGCAGGCGTTCGCGACCATGGGCACGGCGACCCCGGAGGCCGTCGGGATCGTCGCCGCGACGCTCCGCGGTCGCGCCGGCGCCGTCGTCGCTCCCCGCGAGAGCGTCGAGGTCGTCGGCGGCATCGCGCCCCTCGTCGAGATCATCAACCGGTCGGACGTGTCGACCGAACGGGCCCTGCTCGACAGCCTCGAGTCGCGCGACCCGGAGCTCGCCGAGGACATCCGGTCGCGCATGCTCACGTTCGCCGACATCGTCAAGCTCGAGGCGCGGGACATCCAGCAGGTGCTCCGCGGCATCGACTCGAAGGTGCTCGCGACAGCGATGAAGGGCGCGCAGCAGGCGGTCGTCGAGACCATCCGCGCGAACGTGTCCGAGCGCAACCGTGACCTGCTCGACGACGAGGTGCAGTCGATGGGGCCGGTCCGCATGTCGCAGGTCGAGGAAGCACGCGCCGAGGTGGTCCGTTCCATCCGCGAGCTCGAGGCCCAGGGCGTCATCACGGTGCACCGCGCCGAGGAGGACGACTTTGTTGAGTGACGTCGACACGAGCGCTGCCACGTTCACCCGGATCGCCTACCCCTCGATCGCGGCCCCGGCCGAGGAGCGTCGGAAGGCGCAGGCCGACGTGCGCGGTCACGCCGCGGGCTACGCGGCGGGCCTGCGCGCCGCCGAGGCCGAGGCGTCGGTGCGGCGGGCTGAGCTCGAGGCCGAGCACGTGGCCCGCACCGCAGCGCTCGAGGCGCGGACGGCCGCCGCCGTGGCCGCGCTCGAGACCGCGACGCGCGCGCTCGTGGCACGCGTGGTCCCGGTGCTGCACGAGGCCGAGGAGACCGTGGTCACCACCGCCGTGGAGCTCGCCGAAGCCGTCGTCGGACACGAGATCCGGGCCTCCCGGGCGGTGCCCAGCGACGGCCGGGAGGCGCAGCACCCGTCCGGCGCGCTCGCGACCGTCCGACGCGTGCTCGCGTCCCTCGACACCGACGTCGCGCTGGCGGTGCGCCTCAGCCCGGCGGACGCCGCCGCCGTCGCAGGGGCCGCTCTGCCGGTCCCCGTCGTCGCGGACCCGGCGTTGCGCGACGGCGACGCCGTGGTCGACCTGCCCTCCGGGATCCTCGACGCGCGCATCACCACGGCGTTCGCCCGCGTGCGTGCCGCGCTCGACCTCGCGCCGGACGACGGGACCGCCTCGTGAGCGTGGGAACGCCGCTGCGGATCCGTCCGGCGGCCCTCGACCGCGCCGTCGCGGCGGCACGTCCGCAGCGGGTCGGCGTCGTCACGAGCGCCGTCGGACTCGGACTCACGATCGCGGGGCTCGACTGCGCGATCGGCGAGGTCGTCGCCGTCGGGCGGGACGGCGAACCACCGGTCGCCGTCGAGGTCGTGGCCACCGACGCGAGCGGCATCCGCTGCATGCCGCTCGGCCGACTCACCGGCGTGACCGCGGGCACCCCGGCACGGCCGACCGGGCGTCCCGTGCTCGTGCCCACCGGTACCGGTCTGTTCGGGCGTGTGCTCGACGGGCTCGGGCGGCCGATCGACGGTGCCGGGCCGCTCGACGCCGACGACCTGGTGCCCCTCGACCACGACACGCCCTCCGCCATGCACCGCGCACGGATCGCGACCCCGCTCCAGCTCGGTGTCCGCGTGCTCGACACCCTCACCACCGTCGGCCGAGGGCAGCGCCTGGGGCTGTTCGCCGGCTCGGGTGTCGGCAAGTCGTCCCTGCTGTCGATGATCGCGCGGGGGAGCGACGCGGCCGTGAGCGTCATCGCCCTCGTCGGTGAACGCGGTCGCGAGGTCCGGGAGTTCCTCGAGGACGACCTCGGGCCAGCCGGGCTCGCGCGTTCGGTCGTCGTCGTCGCCACCTCCGACGAGCCGGCGCTCATGCGGCTCCGGGCGGCGTTCCTGGCGACCCGCATCGCCGAGTCGTTCCGCGACGCCGGACAGGACGTCGTCCTCATGATGGACTCGCTCACCCGCGTCGCGATGGCGCAGCGGGAGATCGGCCTGTCCGTGGGCGAGCCGCCCGCGACCCGCGGGTACCCGCCGTCGACCTTCTCGCTCCTCGCAGGCCTGCTCGAGCGTGCCGGAACGGACCGCGTCGGCAGCGTCACCGGCCTGTACACGGTGCTCGTCGACGGCGACGACCACAACGAGCCGATCGCCGACGCGGCGCGGAGCATCCTCGACGGGCACGTCGTGCTCGACCGGCGCCTGGCGGTCACGGGACACTTCCCGTCCGTCGACCCCCTCGGGTCGGTGTCCCGCGTCGCCGGCAAGGTGACGCCGGCGGACCGCCGCGCCCTCGCCACCACGCTCCGATCGGTCATGGCCGCGCGGAAGGCCGCGCAGGACCTGCTCGACGTCGGGGCGTACCAGCGGGGGAGCAACCCCCTCGTCGACGCCGCGGTGGACCACCAGGGCGCGATCGACGCGTTCCTCCGGCAGGGCATGGACGAGCGCGCCGAGGCCGAGGACTCCTGGCGCCGGCTCGCCGCCCTCGTCGCGCGGTTCGGGGGCGTCTGATGCCCCGCCGCTTCGCCCTCGCCGGACTGCTCCGCCTCCGGCACGCGCAACAGGACCAGGCCGCCGCCGAGCTGGCTGCCGCCAACGAGCGGCTCCGCGACGCCGCCGACGCACGGATGGCCGCCCGCCGCACGCTCGACGACCCGCAGGCCGAGGTCACCGACGCCGCGGTGCTCAGCGCGGTCGCCGCCGCCCGCGCCGCGACCCGCGGGATGCTCGAGGAGCTCGCGGGGGTCGAGGCCACCCGCCGTGCCGCCGCCGACCGGGCCCGCAGCGCCCACCACGACGCACGCCGTGCCGCGATCGGACTCGAGAAGCTCGAGCAACGGCACGCCGAGCGCGTCGCCGAGGAGGACCTGCGCGCCGAACAGCTCGTCCTCGACGAGATCGCCGCCCGCACGGCACGACCCACGCCGCCGGAGACCGAGCGTCCCGCGGCCCCGACCGACCCCACCGGAGGTGCCCGATGACCGTCGACGCGGTGTTCGCCCGGATCCAGGAGATCCAGTCCCAGATCGCCACCCTGCGCGGCGGTGTCGACGCGAGCGCGACCGCCACGAGTTCCACCGATGCCTCGACCGCGTTCGCGGACGCCCTGAGCGCCGCGAGCGACCCGACGACGGCGACCGGCGCCAGTGCCACCGCTGCTCCGGCCACCACCGACGCTGCCGCGCCGACGTCGACGGATGCCGAGGCCGGCACGCTGGCGACGGGGTCCGGGGCCACGGGAACCGAGGTCGTGGCGGACGCGGAGAAATACCTCGGCGTGCCGTACGTGTTCGGTGGCACCACCCGGTCCGGTATGGACTGCTCGGGACTCGTCCAGACGGTGTTCAAGGACCTCGGCGTCCACATGCCCCGCGTCGTGCCGGACCAGGCGAAGATGGGCGTCGCCGTGCCCTCGCTGGCCCAGGCGCAGCCCGGGGACCTCATCATCCCGAAGGGCGAGGGCCACGTCGTCATCTACGTCGGCAACGGGAAGGTGCTCCACGCGCCGCACCCCGGCAAGGACGTCCGCATCGTCGACAACTGGCTGAAGGACAGCGACATCGCGACGATCCGACGCATCGTGCCGTCGACCGCCACGTCCTCGCCCCCGGCCGCGGCCGCCCCCGACGCGTCCGCGGTGGCGTCCGCCCGGTCCCTCCTGGCGTCGCTGTCGTCCGCGACGGGAGCGGGCTCGAGCGCGTCGTCGCTCGACGCGCTGGCGTCGCTCGGGGGGCTGTCCTCACTCGGCGGCCTGTCCTCGCTGTCCTCGCTGTCCTCGCTCGGGGGCCTGTCGTCGCTCTCGTCGCTCGGCGGCACCGCGGGGACCTCGTCGGCCGATCTCCAGACAGCGGCGCTCATGTCGCTGCTCGGCGGCGGGAGCATCGCATGACCGTGCTCGCCACGCCCGCGGCGCCGCCGCCCCCGTCGCCACGGTCCGGTACGGGACGTCCGACGTCGCCCACCGGCTCCGGGGACTTCGACGCGACCCTGGCCTCCGTCGCCACCGACAGCGATCGGGACGGCCGGTCCGACGACCGGCTGGACCAGGAGGCCGGCATCCGACCCGATCACCGGCCCGCTCCATCGACCGGGAGGCCCGGGAGCAGCCACGACGACCGCTCCGCACGACCACGGGGTCGCCACGACGGCGCCGACCGCCATGCGGAACGAGCCCGGTCGGCATCGACGCCCGCGAACGGGACGGACGCGGGCGACCAGTCCGGCGCCGACGTCGGGGACGGGCTCGTGGACGTCGCCGGTGCCGCGGCGCTCGCGAGCCTGGCTGCTGCCGTCACCGGGGCCTCCTCGGCGACCGCCGGTGCGCCCTCGGCCGTGGCCGACACCGGAGCCGCGTCCGGCTCGGCCGGCGCTGTCCCGACGGGCGCGGGTGCTGCGCTCGACGTCCCCGGTGCCACGACCGCCACGGCCACCACCGTCGCCGGGGGCGCCGCGCCCACGGGCGTCGGTCTCGGCGCGGACACGACCACCGGCCGCCGCGCGGCGCTCGGGTCCGGTGCCTCCGGCCCGACACCCGCCGTGCCGGCGACGCTCACCCCGATGGGGGGACTGCCCGGGCTCGCCGCCGCCCCGGTGTCCGACGCCGTTCCGGGGAACACCTCGGCCGACGCGACGTCCGACCCGAGCGCGACCGCAGGCGTCCCCGGCACGCTCGCCGGAGGCACCACGGCCCCGGGCGGCGCCTCCGTCACGTCGACGTCGCCGGTCGGACTCGACACCGTCGGCCGCAGCCGGCTCGGCCGGAGTGCCACCGGCACCGGCACCGGCGCCCGCCGAACCGGCTCCGTCGAGACCAGGACCTCCGAAGCCACCACCGACGGGGTCGGCATCGCCGGGCGCGCCACCGACGGCTCGAGCACCGGAGCGAGCGTCACCGGACCCGCCACGACCGGCACCGCGACGAGCGGCACCGCGACGAGCGGCACCGCGACGAGCGGACCCCTGCCGAGCGCGGCGGCGGCCAGCGGGGCGATCACTGTCCCGCCGTCGACGGCGACCGAGCGACCCGCGGTCCGCATGGCGTCCGCGGACGCCGCACCGTCCCTCCCGACCCGCACCGCGGGACCGGCTCCGGCCGGGCCGGCGCGCACGACGACCGGACCCGCGGCCGTCGACCAGCGCGCGCCGGACGCGGCCCCGTCCCTCCCGTTCGCCGTACCCGCGGTGGCCCCGGGAGCCGGACCGGCCGGTCCCGCGGTGTCGGCGACCGCCGCAGCGCCGTCGCCGACCCCCGCGCCGTTGGCGCAGCAGCTCGCGCGACCGTTGTTCACGCTCGCGGCAGCGCCACACGGCGAGCACGTCGTGACCGTCACGGTGAGCCCGGAGACGCTCGGATCGGTGACCGTCCGCGCGCACGTGTCCGCCGACGGGATGCGCGTCGAGCTGTTCGCCGCGTCGGACGCGGGCCGGGACGCGGTGCGGTCGATCATGCCCGAACTCCGACGTGACCTCGGGCAGACCGGGGTGGCGACGACACTCGACCTCTCGGGGCAGAACCAGCCGTCGGACACGGGCGGCGGCGACCGGCGACCCTCGACCGCCCCGACGCCCGCGTCGGGCGATCCGGTCCGGGCCGCCGGCGCCACGGCGGCGTCCGCTGACGCCGCTGCGGCCACCGGACGGACGGCCACTCCGACCACCGGGCTCGACGTCCTCGCCTGACGGCGCTGACGAGACCCGAACGACGACCGATAGTCACCGAGAACGAACGAAGGACCGCACATGGCACTCGACGGCATCACCGGCACCGTGGACACGGCCGCCCAGGCATCAGCGCTCGCGGCGAACCCGGCGACGACCTCGTCGACGATGGACTCGCAGATGTTCCTCAAGCTGCTCGTCACGCAGCTGCAGAACCAGGACCCGTCGAGCCCGATGGACACGAACGCCATGATCAGCCAGCAGACGCAGATGGCGATGATGGAGCAGATGACGAACCAGACGTCGACCGCGAACGAGAACTTCTCGCTCCAGATGCGGATCGCCGCCGCCAACCTCGTCGGCAAGCAGGTCTCCTACACCGACGCGACGACCGGCACCGACGTGACCGGCACCGCCACCGCCGTCTCGTACGCCGGGAGCGTCCCGCAGGTGACCGTCAACGGGAAGGAGGTCGCTCTGGACAGCGTCTCCGGCGTCACGACCACGACCAGCAGCGGGTCCTGACGGCCCTGCACATCCCCGGGCGCTGCCCGCACGACCATCCCGGCCAGGACGGCCGGTCGGACCACCACCGCACAGCACGGACGCGCCGCGGAGACCACCACTTCCGTCACCGACGGCGAGCCAGCCGGCCCGTCGCCCTCCGAAAGGACGCACCATGCTCCGCTCGCTGTACTCCGGGATCTCCGGACTCCGCTCCCACCAGGAGATGCTCGACGTCACGGGCAACAACATCGCCAACGTCAACACGGCCGGCTTCAAGTCGTCGACGACCGTGTTCCAGGACACCCTGTCGCAGATGACCCAGGGTGCGGGCTCCCCGCAGTCCGGCCTCGGCGGCACGAACCCGGCCCAGATCGGCCTCGGCGTGCAGGTCGCCGGCGTCTCGACGAACTTCGCGCAGGGCTCGGCCGAGGCGACCGGCAAGGCCACCGACCTCATGATCTCCGGCGACGGGTTCTTCGTCACGCGTCAGGGGAACGACACCGTCTACACGCGGGCCGGCTCGTTCGACTTCGACGCCCAGGGCCGTCTGACCACCCCGGACGGCAAGATCGTCCAGGGCTACTCGGCCACCAACGGCGTCGTCGACGACGGCGGCCAGCTCGGCGACATCACGCTGCCGCTGACCGCAGCGGCACCCGCTGCCGTGACGACCTCGGCCACGGTCGACGGTAACCTGCCGTCGGACACCGCGACCGGACAGGTGATCACCCGCGACAGCGACGTGTACGACGCGTCCGGCACCAAGCACGCGATGACGCTCGCGTTCACGAAGACCGCCGCGGGCTGGAACGTCAGCGGCACCGACGGTGAGGGCAACGCCGCGTCCGGCACGATCACGTTCGGCGCCGACGGCAAGATCAGCGGCGGTGGGACGCTGAAGATCGGTGGCATCACCGCTGACATGACCCAGCTCACCGGGTTCGCCACGCTCTCGACCGCGTCGATCAGCAGCCAGAACGGCCACGCGGCCGGCACCCTCAAGGGCTTCTCCATCTCGCAGGACGGCACGCTCGTCGGTCAGTTCTCGAACGGCTCGACCGAGGCGCTCGGCCGCATCGCACTGGCGTCGTTCGCGAACCCGGGCGGCCTCGAGAAGGTCGGCGACTCCGGCTACCGCGCCACGGCGAACTCGGGTTCGGCGCAGGTCGGGAGCCCCACGTCCGGCAGCCTCGGCTCGCTCGCGTCGGGCACGCTCGAGATGTCGAACGTGGACCTCTCGCAGGAGTTCACGAACCTCATCGTCGCGCAGCGTGGGTTCCAGGCGAACGCCCGCATCATCACGACGTCCGACTCCGTGCTCGAGGAGCTGACGAACCTCAAGCGCTGACGCGCACGCCGCGCGGCCGGGAGGCCCGGCGGACGTCCGGTTCACCGGTCACGTCCGCCGGGCCTCCCGCCATGTGCGCGGTCACCGGCGCGCCGCTGCCCCTCGGGTGCTGGGAATTCGAAGCACCTACGATGGACGGATGCCCGTCGACGAAGCCCGACCCCTGCTCGACCCCGTCGAACTCGACGCGTACTTCGCGCTCATCGAGGTGAGCAGTCTGCTGCGCCACACGGTCGAGCAGCAGCTGCGTGAGGCCGGCGACCTCAGCTACGTGCAGTTCCAGCTCCTCGCCACGCTGGGCGACGCTCCGGGCGGCAGCCGCCGGATGACCGAACTCGCCGACGGCGTCGTCTACAGTCGGAGCGGCCTCACCTACCAGGTGGGGCTGCTCGAGCGGGCCGGGCTCGTCGCCCGGAGCACCTCGGCCGAGGACGAGCGCGGTGTCACCGTGACGGTCACCGACGCGGGTCGCGCCGTGCTCGCCCGCGTGTTCCCGGGCCACGTCGCGGTCCTCCGCGAGCTGTTCCTCGAGCCGCTCGGCCACGACGACGTCGTGGCGCTGTCCCGCGTCCTCGCCCGCGTCCGCGACCACATGCGCACCATCCCGCCCCGTTCCGCCAGGCCGCGGCGCACCCGTGCCGCACGGCGCGACACGCCGAGCGGTGACTGACCGGAACGGATCGTGAACCCGATCGCCCGGTCCGTGCAATACCTGGTGTGAGCACCGACAGCGACATCATCCGGCGGACCCTGGAACGGCCCGCCGAGTTCGCGCAGCTGTACGACCGGCACGCCCCGGCGATCCACCGGTTCGCAGCGCGCCGCGCGGGACCCGACGTGGCCGAGGACCTGGTGTCCGAGACCTTCACCGTCGCGTTCGAGCGCCGGACCGCGTACGACCTCGACCGCGCGGACGCCCTGCCCTGGCTGTACGGCATCGTCACGACGCTGCTGAAACGGCACCGTCGGATCGAGGCGCGGCTCTGGGCGAGCGCCCGGGCCGACCCGACCGCGCTCGTCACCGAGCACGACCACGAGGCGCTCGAGGCCGAACTCGCGGTCCGCCGACTGCGCTCCGCGATCCAGCGGATGCCCGCCCGCGACCGCGACGTGCTGCTGCTCTACGCCTGGGCCGACCTCGACTACGAGGGCGTCGCCCTGGCGCTGGACGTTCCCGTCGGGACCGTCCGCTCACGACTCAACCGAGCACGCCGCACGCTGCGTGCCGCTGCAGGCCGCGACGCGGCACAGGAGGTGGAACATGGACGAGTTGACACTGCTCCGGTCCGTTCGTGACGACGTGGAACCGGTCCAGCCGGAGACGTTGGCACGCGGCCGGGAGGCCCTGCTCGCGCACATCGAGCAGGGCACGTCAACACGGGGTCCGGTCCGACGTGGATCCGGTCGGCGCAGCCGCCGTGCCGGGTGGATCGGCGCCGGTTCCGTCGTCGCCGCGGGCGTCGCGGCGGCCCTCGTCGTCGGCAACGTGATCGGCGTGGCCGGCACCGGACCGCACGGCAGCGCGGCACCGGCCGCGGCGGAGGTCCTCACCCACGCCGCCGCCTCGACGACCGCCACGACGGACCCGGTCGTGCACCCCGGTCAGTACCTCGAGGTCGCGACGCGGGCCGTCTACGCATCCGGGTTCGAGGACGACCACGGCTCCGGCACCTACCTGTCGTCCCAGGACGGCCAGTTGTACGTCCCCGCCGACACGGCCGGTGACTGGGTCTGGGTCCGCGACCCGGAGCGGGTGGTGCAGACGTTCGGGCCCGACTCCGAGCGCGCCGCGCGCGTGTCCGACAAGGCGAAGGGGGAGTACCTGCGCGCAGCCGGTGGTGGGTTCTACGGGAGCCCGGCCGTGGTGTCGCCGTCGGACCTCGCGGCCCTTCCACGGGACCCCGCCGCGCTGCTCCGGCACGCCTACGACGCCACGAAGGGCCAGGACGACCCGGACCTCGCCGCGTTCGGGTGGATCGCCGACACGCTCCGCAGTGGACTCGCACCGGCGGACCTCCGCGCAGCCCTGTACAAGGCGGCCGCGGGCATCCCCGGGGTCGTCCTGACCGACCGCCAGGCCAACCTCGAGGGACGGACCGGCGTCGCGATCGGCTACGCACAGGGCAACGGCGACCAGCAGGAGCTCATCATCGATCCGTCCACGGGCCTGCTCATCGGCGAACGCGAGGTCGTCACGGGCGGGGCGGCTGCCTCCTGGAAGGTGCCCGACGGCACCCCCATCGGCTGGACCGCGGTGACCACGAGCGTCGTCGACGCCGCACCGGCCAGGAGCGCCCGGTGAGCGCCGCACCGCAGGTCGAGACCGTCGGCGTGGACACCGTGCCGCTCCTGGTGATCCCGACACCGAGGACCCGCTGGGTCGACGTCACCTGGGCACTCGAGCGCGAGGCCGCGAACGGACGATGACGGCCCGTGCCGGGGAGCGGCACCGCCCGACCACCGGGCGTACGCTCCCCGGCATGACCGCCGCCGACCCCGCGATGCCGACCCTCGTCGCCACCGTCCTCGACTCGCCGCGCCCCCTGGAGCTCGCCCGCTTCTACGGCGCCCTGACGGGTTGGACGGTGTTCGAGGACGACGACAGCTGGGCCCGGGTCCGTCCTGACGACGGCCCGGGCCTCTCGGTGCAGCTCGAGCCCGAGTACGTCCCGCCGACCTGGCCCGGCCGATCGGACGCCCCCGGCATGCAACTCCACCTCGACTTCCTGGTCGAGGACCTGCCTGCCGCGGTCGCGCGAGCCGAGGGGCTCGGCGCACGGCAAGCCGCGTGGCAGCCGACCGAGGACGTCCGGGTGATGCTCGACCCGGACGGCCACCCGTTCTGCCTGTTCCTGCCGGGGGCTTGAGCGTTCCCGTCACCGTCGGACCGGCTCCGTCCCTCCGGACCGTGCGGCTCGGCGGATGGCATCCACCACGTCGAGGTTGGCGACGATGTCGTCGCCGCGTCCGTACGTCGCGCTCGGATCGGCGGGACCGGCACGGACACGACGGACGAAGGCGTCGAGCTGGTGGTCGAAGCTCGTGCCGCCGGCGACCGTCGTCATCGTCGGAGCGCCGTGCCAGGGGATGACACGGAGGCTGTTTCCGTGGTGCGGCACGATCGGTCCCGTCACCGTCACCTCGGCCTCCGCGAGTTGGAGCGTGAGGGACACCGGATCGTCCTGGTCGAACGAGCAGTGGATGCTGGCGGTGGTGCCCGTGGAGAAGCGCAGCGTCGCGATCGTGTCCGAGTCCGCGCCGCTCGGGTTCCGCCGCTGACGGGCGGTCACCTCGCTCGGCTCCGCGTCGAACAGGAGTCGCGACCAGTGCACGGCGTACACGCCGTTGTGGAGGAGGGCACCGCCTCCGAGCGCGGCGACGTGCAGGATCGACCGCGGGTCGTACGGGCGGGTGCCGTTGACCGACGAGCTGATCGACGAGAGCGGCCCGTACCGGCCGTCGCCGACCAGCGCCCGGAGTGCGTCGAACAGCGGGTGGAAGCGGTAGTGGAAGCCCTCCATGACGAGCCGCCCCGAGTCCGCCGCGACGGCGACGATCGCGCGACCCTCGGCGCCGCTCACACCGATCGGTTTCTCGCACAACACGTGTTTGCCCGCGCGGAGCGCCGCGATCGTCCACCGTGCGTGGTCGGCCGCGGCGTTCGCGATGTACACCGCGTCGACGTCGGCGTCGGCGAGGACGTCCTCGTAGTGCTCCGACGCGCGCGGGATGTCCCACGTCCGCGCGTACTCCGCGGCTGCCCCGGGGCGACGCGCCGCGACCCGCGCGACGCGCACGTCCGGACGACGTGCGGCAGGCTCGAGCAACCCGGATGGACCGATCGTCGACGCCCCGATCATCCCGAACGTCAATGGCATGCTCGCTCCCTCGTGGCTCATCTCGGTGTTCGTGTTCGCTCCGCGCGACGCGCGGACGCTCACCAGGTGTCGGGACGCGCTCCCAGCGGGACGGGCTCCGGTCGCTCGACGCGCGACGCGATCTCGAGGACGCGGTGCTCGGCGGCGGCACGGGTGATCGACTCCATCACGTCGAGCACGTGGAACGCGAGCGCGCCGGAGGCCCGGTGCGGCCGGCCGGTGGCGATCGCGTGGGCCATGTCCGCGAGGCCGTGACCGCGGCCCGCGTCGGCGTACCCGCCGGCGACCGGGAGCTCCCGCCACGCGTCGCTCCCGGCGACGAACACCGACACGGGGTCCGAGAAGCGGTTGGGGTCGGGCACACCCAGCGTGCCCGCGGTGCCGTACACCTCGAACAGGGGTGCGCGGGTCGCCCAGACCTCGAACGACATCGTGACGGTCGAGACGCTGCCGTCGACGTGCTCGAGGATCGCGACGACGTGGGTGTCGACCGACACGTCGATGTCCGTCCCGGCCGCCGGGCCCGTACCGATCGTGCGCCGGCGGTCCGATCGCGTCGCACTCGCGCTCACCCGGGCGACGGGGCCGAGGAAGGTCACGAGGCTCGACAGGGAGTAGGGACCCATGTCGAAGAGCGGACCCCCGCCCGGCTGGTAGTAGAACCCCGGCGCGGGGTGCCACAGCTCGTGCCCGGGCGCGCTCCACGCGACGGCGGCACCGACGGGTGTGCCGATGAGCCCGTCGTCGATCGCGGCCCGCGCGGTCTGGATGCCGGTACCGAGCACGGTGTCCGGGGCGCTGCCCACCCGGACCCCCGCGCGCGCGGCGGCCTCGAGCACCGGGGCGGCCTCGGCGGTCGAGAGCGCGAGCGGCTTCTCGCCGTACACGTGCTTGCCGGCCGCGACGGCGCGTGTGGCCACGGAGGCGTGCGCGGCGGGGATCGTCAGGTTGAGCACCACGTCGACGTCGGGCGAGGTCAGGAGGTCGTCGACCGCGAGTGCCTGCACGCCCGCAGCCGCGGCGACGGCAGCCGCACGGTCCTCCAGGACGTCCGCGACGGCGGTGAGCCGGAGTCCGGGCAGGGACGGCAGGTCGGCGAGGTACTGGGCGCTGATGGTGCCCACGCCGACCAGGCCGACGCGCATCGGGGCGGTCATCGCGCGGCCTCCCCGTGGAACTCGACGTGCGGGGTCGCACCGTCGAACGACACCCGCGTCGCGCCGATCCGCCACGTGTGCCCGTCGTCCGCGTTCGCCTGGAAGAACAGCACCCCGGCGTCGGGGCCGTCGGCGAGGAACCCGGGATGTCCGGACTCGCTGTGGTTCCAGGCGCCGACCGGACCCGCCGGGATCAGCGGCTCGTGGGCACCCCGCGTCCACGTCCGCGCGTCCGTGCTCGTCGCCCAGCCGATCTGCTGCGGGCAGTTGTTGTACGCGCCGGCGTAGAACATCGTGAACGTCGTGCCGTCCCAGCGCAGCGCCGGCGCTTCGATGCACTCCTGCTCCCACGGCAGTTCCGGTGCCAGCGCCGGACCGTCGACCGACAGCTGCTCCCAGTCCGCCCTGCCGAACGCGCTGTCCAGGGGCGCGCGAGCGGTGCCGAGCATCTGGATCCGCATCTCCGGGTCGCGCGTGACCCAGGCGAGCACGAGGTGCTCGTCGGTCGCCACGAGGTCGGCGTCGATCGCACGTCCGCACGTCCAGTCGCCCGACGGCGCGAAGACCGGGTTCTCGGGGTGCGGCGTGAAGGCGATGCCGTCGTCGCTCACGGCGTGGCAGATCGCGTCCTCGCGACCACGGCCGTAGGTCTGGAAGAACAGGTGCACGCGTCCGTCGAGCACGACCGCACCGGGGGCGGCGGCGCCCGTCGCGTCGTAGTCGCCGAACGGCGGCAGGACGGCGACGGTGCGCCAGGACACGAGGTCGTCGCTCTCGGCCACGGCGACCGACCAGCCCTCGGCGACGTCGTCGGACCCGGACGGCAAGGAGCAGTAGAGCAGGTAGCGGCCGCCGAACCGGATCACCGACGGGTCCTTCGCGTACGGGCGGCCCCGCCGCGAGGTGTCACCCCACGGTGCGCCCACCAGTCGAGGGGTGCCGGGGAGGTCGATGGACCCGAGTGCGTCGTCAGCGGTCATGCCCCGAGCCTGCTCCCGATCCGCTCGTCATGCCGCGACGAGCAGGTACCCGGCGAGCACGAACCCGCACACCGCGATGGCGACACGGAGGACGGTCTGCGGGACACGCCGTGCGACGCTCGGACCGATCAGCCCGCCGATGAGCGCGCCGAGGCCGAGGGGCCACACCGCCGCCCACGTGACCGTCCCGGAGAGGGCGAACAGCACGGCGGGCACGATGTCACCAGCGAGGAGCAACACGTTCTTCAGCGCGTTCGCACGGTGCAGGACGGGTTCGCCGTCGAGCAGCAGCACGGCGATCATGAGGACGCCGGAGCCCGCCCCGAAGTACCCGTTGTAGAGCGAGACGCCGGCGACGCTCGCCGCGGCGACCGAGCGCGCCATCGTCGTCGCCGTCCGTCGGCGGTCGATCCACGGTTGCACGAGCAGCAGGGCGGACCCCGCGGCGACGAGGAACGGGACGATGCGGTCGAACACGTGCGACGGCGTCGCGAGCAGCAGGGCCGCGCCCGCGGTCGACACGACGACCGTGACCGGCAGCCACCGCCGGACGGTCGGCGCGTGCCCGACCAGGTCGCCCCGCGCGCGGAGGGCCGATCCCGCCCCGCTGCCGAGCAGGGCCACGGAGTTCGTCACGTTCGCGGCGAGGGGCGGGATGCCCACGGCGAGCAGGGCCGGGTACGCCACGAGCGACGTGATGCCGCCCGCGGTGCCGATGACGCCCGCGGCGACACCGGCCACGAACAGGAACACCGCGGTCGTCACCGTTGGATCCTGGCACGTCGCGGAGCCCGGCCGACGGGTCCGCGCCGTGGCTCGGCGGGTTCCCGCTGCCGGTCGTCAGGCGGTCGCGGTCCTCGGCCGGGAGGCCCGGTGCGGGGTTCCGGACGGGTCCGGCTCCTCGAGGTGGATCGTCCCGGAGCGGTTGCGTCCCTGCGTCTCGAGCACCGCGCTCCGCACCACGGCGCCGAGATCGCCCGTCCGCGCGTACTCGGCGCGCTGCCGCTGGGCACCCGTGCCGTGCGCGAGGACCTCGGCGATGCCCCGCTCGACGAACTGCTCGTCACCGTTCGCGCGGAGCGCCGGGCCGAGGCGCTCGAGGAGCATCCCGATGACCGTGCGCGCCTCCGCCGCACGTCCCGTGACCGGGTCGACGAGTTCGCCCTCCAGTCCCTCGAGTGCCGCCCGCCAGTTCGCCAGTCGAACCGCGCACGCGGGAGCGTCCGGGGCGGGCACGCCGTTGCGCCAGTCCGCCGCGGCGGTGTCGACCATCGCCCGCACGATGCCCGCGATCATCGCCGTCACCGCCGGGTCCAGGGGCACGTCGGCGACGCGCACCTCGACCGTGGGGAACGCCCGCGACAGGCGAGCGTCGAGGTAGAGCATGCCGGCATCGAGCAGGGCACCGGTGCCGAGCATCGCCTGCTCGACGGCGTTGTACCGGGCGACGGATCCGAACCGCTCCATCGGCCCGGCGGAGGGCCACCGCGTCCACTCGATGCTCCGGTAGCTCGCGTGCCCGGTGTCCTCGCCGTCGTGGAACGGGGAGTTCGCGGTGAGGGCGATGAGGATCGGTGTCCAGGTGCGGATCCGGTCCAGCACGGCGACGCCCTCGTCCTCGGACTCGATGCCGACGTGCACGTGCAGCCCGCAGGACAGGCTCCGACGGGGCAGCGCTCCGTAGCGGTCGAGCATCGTCCGGTACCGCGGTGTGTCCCGGGCGTGCGGTCGCGTCGGGAGCGGCGCGCTCGCGAGTGCGGCGACCCGGGCACCCTCGAGCGCCGCGATCGCGTCGACCGTGCCGCGGTTCGCCAGCACCTCCTGCTCGAGCGCGGACAGCCGGTTGTGCACCGACGACACGGTCTCCAGCATCTCGAGCTGCATCTCGCCCGTCAGGGATCCGTCGGCACGTGACCCCTGCAGCCGGGTCCGCCAGCCGAGGACCTCGTCGGCGAGGGGCACCGGCTCGCCGGTCTCGCCGTCGACCAACAGCAGTTCTTCCTCCACACCCATCGTTCGCATGGGACAACTGTGTGCGGATGCGGCCGGGAGGATTCACGGGGTTGTCAGGAGCAGCACACGGCGGTACGCGGGCGCGCGGAACGTGCGCGCGGACTCGCGAGCGCACCCGCGGTTCGCGCACCGCCGGTCCGGGCGGGACCACCTGGATCGACGCTCGGGTGTCACCGGGTTCGGTGGACGCGGTCGGCCTGCGGAACCCTCGCACCGGCGTGGAGGCACGAGCATGTGTGGTGTGGCAGGCGAGGTCACGTTCGACGGAGAACGGGCCGACACGGACGTCGTCCGCCGCATGGCGGCGACGATGCGCGACCGGGGCCCGGACGGCGAGGGAAGCTGGTCGTGCGGGTGGGCGGCGCTCGGGCACCGACGGCTCAGCGTCATCGACCTCTCGGACGCTGGGGGCCAGCCGATGCAGTCGGCCGACGCCCGGGTGACGATCGTGTTCAACGGCTGCGTGTACAACCACCGGGAGCTCCGCCACGAGCTCGAACCGGGCCGCCCCTTCGGCACCACGAGCGACACCGAGGTGGTGCTCGCCGCGTACGAACGCTGGGGCGCACGGTTCGTCGACCACCTCGTCGGGATGTTCGCGGTCGTGGTCGTCGACGAACGGCGGCGGGAGGTCGTCCTGGCTCGTGACCGCCTCGGCGTGAAGCCCCTCTACCTGGCGACCGTCGGCGGTCGGCTGCGGTTCGCGTCGACGCTGCCGGCACTCCTGGCGGGTGGGGGCGTCGACACGGAGCTCGACCCGGTCGGGCTCCATCACTACCTGAGCTGGCACTCGATCGTTCCGGGGTCGCGCACCGTGCTGCGGGGGGTCCGGAAGCTCCCGCCGGCCACCGTGCGGGTCATCGACGAGCGCGGCGGGACACAGGACCGCGAGTACTGGGCGCCGACGTACGAACGCGACGCGGGACGGGCGTGCTGGACGGCCCGCGACTGGGAGGACGCCGTCGAGGACGCCCTCCGCACCGCGGTCCGACGCCGCCTGGTGGCCGACGTCCCGGTCGGCGTGCTGCTGTCCGGTGGACTCGACTCGAGCCTCCTCGTCGCCCTGCTCGCCGAGGAGTCCGCCGACCCCGTCGGCACGTACAGCATCGGGTTCGAGGACGCCGCGGGGGAGTCCGGGGACGAGTTCCGGTGGTCCGACGTCGTCGCGGAGCGGTTCGGCACCGAGCACACCCGCATCCTGGTCCCGACGACCGATCTGCCGACGGCGGTGGACGAGGCCGTCGACGCCATGACCGAGCCCATGGCCACCCAGGACGTCGCGGCGTTCTTCCTGCTGTCACGGGCGGTCTCGGAGGACCGGAAGGTCGTGCAGTCCGGGCAGGGTGCCGACGAGGTGTTCGCCGGCTACCGATACCACCGGCGTGCTGGTCGGGTGTCGCGGGACGGGGCGCTCGACGCCTTCGCGGGCGCCTTCTCCGAGAGTGCCTCCGGCGTTCGCGCGCTCGTGGAACCCGGCCGGCTGCCGGCCGGTGACGTGAGCCGTGACACCATCGCCGCGCACCTCGCGGCCCCGGGTGCCGAGACCGCGCTCGACGCCGTCCTCCGGCTCGACACGCACCTGCTCATGCCCGACGACCCGGTCAAGCGCGTCGACAGCATGACGATGGCCTCCGGTCTGGAGGCTCGGGTCCCGTTCCTGGACCAGGACCTCGTCACCCTCGCGGCGGCGTGCCCGCCCGCGCTGAAGATCGCCGACGACGGCAAGGGCCTGCTCAAGGCACTCGGTCGGCGGCTCCTGCCGCAGGAGGTCGTCGACCGGCCGAAGGGGTACTTCCCGGTCCCCGCGCTCCGGCACCTCGACGGCGCGTTGGCCGGGGTCGCGCGCGACGCCCTGCTCGCGCCGGAGGCCCGGCAGCGCGGGCTGCTGCGCCAGGACGTCGTGCAGGCCGTCATCGACCGGCCTGACGCGTTCCGCACGCGCGTCGGCGGCGCACTCTGCTGGCAGCTCGCGGTGCTCGAGCTGTGGTTGCAGCGGCACGGGATCCGGTGAGCGGCCGCCGAACCGGCCCGGTCCACCCCCGGGCACGAGACCGCCGACGGCGCGGGGCACCGGGCTAACGGCGGCGACGCCACGGCCGATAGTCGTGCCTGTACCGCTCAGGACGAGCGGGACACCCGCCCCACGGACGGCGGCGGGAGCACACGACCTAGGACGGGCCATGATCGTCGTCACGCGACTCAACGACAGCAGATTCGCTGTCAACCCGGATCTCGTGGAACGCATCCAGGAGAGCCCGGACACCACCCTCATCATGGTGGACGGCGCGAAGTACATCGTGCAGGAGTCGATGGCCGAGGTCATCGACATGATCGCCGCGTACCGCGCCCGGATCATCGCGATCGCCTCCGGCGTGGCCGACGACACGGCCTCGAGCGTGAACACGACGGGCCCGCAGCCGGTCCTCGCGCCGGTGTCCGACATCGCCGCACCGCGCACGTCCGAGGGGCGGCGCTGACGTGGACCTCGCGACGATCATCGGCGTCCTGCTCGCGTTCGGGGCGCTCTTCGGCATGGTCTCGATGGAGCACGTCGAGATCTCCGGACTCATCATCCCCGCCCCGATGGTGCTCGTGTTCGGCGCGACGCTCGCCTGTGGCCTCGCCGGAACCACGCTCAAGGACGCCATCGCGAACCTCAAGGCGATCCCGACCGCGTTCACCGGCAAGGTCGTGCCCCCGGCATCGGTGATCGAGGACGTCGTCGGTCTGGCTGAGACGGCGCGGACGAACGGCCTGCTGTCGCTCGAGCAGGAGGCCGACAAGCACGACGACCCGTTCCTCAAGAAGGCGCTCCAGAACATCGCGGACGGCACCGACGGCGAGGAGCTCCGGATCCTCCTCGAGGACGAGATCGAGTCGAACGCGTCGACCCTGCGGAACGCGAGCAAGTTCTTCATGGGACTCGGCGGCTACGCCCCGACGGTCGGCATCATCGGCACCGTCGTCAGCCTGACCCACGTGCTCGCGAACCTGTCGAAGCCGGACGAGCTCGGGCCGCTCATCGCGTCGGCCTTCGTGGCGACGCTCTGGGGCCTGCTCAGTGCGAACTTCCTGTGGCTGCCGATCGGCGGCAAGCTCAAGAAGCTCGCCGACCTCGAGGTGGCTCGACAGACGCTGCTCATGGAGGGCCTCCTGGCCGTGCAGGCGGGCAGTCAGCCGCGCCTGCTCGGCGAGCGGCTCCGCGCCATGGTGCCGCCGTCGGCCCGCGGTGACGCGGCTCCGGCCAAGGGCGCCAAGGGCAAGGGCAAGGGCGCCGCCGACGACGAAGCGCTGGCGGCCTGACGTGGCTGGCAGAGGGCGCGGGCGCCGCGGTCACGGCGGCGGCGGACACGACGACGACGACCACCCGGACGAGCGCTGGATGGCGTCGTACATGGACATGATCACCGTGCTCATGTGCATGTTCCTGGTCCTGTTCGCGATGTCGCAGGTCGACCAGCAGAAGTTCATCGCGCTCAAGGACTCGCTCGCGACCGGCTTCGGCCAGGTGCAGAAGCAGAAGGTCGACACGGCGTCCGGCACGGTCGTCAAGCCCGACGAGGTGACGAAGAAGGACGGCAAGGGCTACGCGCTGTCGAAGTCCGACGCGGAGCACTCGAGTGCGGCGAGCGGCACGGCGAACAGCAACGCGGACGGCACGAGCGCCGACCCGAGCGCGGTCGCGGTCCCCGCGGCGGCCCCGTCGCCGAACACCGCCGTGGCGAAGGCGAGCAAGGCGGACGTCGAGGCGGCGAAGAAGGAGCTCGACGACCTGAAGGCGATCGAGGCCGCGATCAAGAAGAACCTGACGGCCGAGGGCAAGACCGCGAACGTGCAGTTCGACCTCGACGCCCGCGGGCTGACGGTCCGGCTGGTCGGGAGCGAGACGTACTTCGCCACCAACAGCGCGGACCTGTCGGACGAGGCCCGGGGGGTCATGGACGCGATCGCCCCGGTCCTCAAGAGCAGCGGCCACGACATCAGCGTCGAGGGGCACGCCGACCAGCGGAACTCGACCGCGCCCTACGCCACGAACTGGGAGCTGTCCGCGGCCCGCGCGACCGGCGTGCTCCGGGATCTCGTCGAGCGCGGAGGCCTGCCGGCCGACCACGTGCAGAGCGTCGGGTTCGGGTCGAGCCGGCCGCTGTCCAAGGGGTCGACCGACGCCGACCTCGCGCTGAACCGTCGCGTCGACATCGTCGTGCTGTCGAACCAGGACCAGGACGTCAGCGCGCTCATGCCGGCCATCGCGGCTGCGCAGGACGCGGCGCATCGGGGCGAGACGGCGGGGACCACGGCGCCGACGACCGCGGAGGGCGATGGGTAGCGGCGACGGGATCCCCGCCCAGTCCGGGGGACAGCGCTAACGACGGATCACCGCGGGACCGATAGTGCCCGTCGTGACCGACCTCCTCGCCCAGCGCGCCGTGGCGTCCCCGCGCGACGACCACGGTGGGGACCAGCGTGCGCACGACGACGCCCAGGTCGAGGTGGTGGACTTCCGTCGACCGACGACCCTCGCCCGTGAGCAGTCCCGCGTGCTCGAGCTCGCGTTCGAGACGTTCGCGCGGCAGTGGGGCACCCAGTTGACCGCGAAGGTCCGGGTGCTCTCCCAGGTCACCTGCGAGCAGGTGCAGGTGCTGACGTACGACGAGTACGCCGCGTCGCTCCCGCCGCTCACCGCGATGGTGCTGCTGACGATCGAGGGCGCCAGCGCCAAGGGCGTCCTGCAGTTCCCGCTCACCTCGGTGCTCACGTGGGTCAGTCACATGCTCGGAGCGGCCCGACCGCTGCCGGCCTCCGAGCGCACCTTCACCCCGATCGAGCAGGCGCTCGTGCGCAAACTCGTCGAGGACGCGCTCGACGACCTCCGCTACTCGCTCGGCACGCTCCTCGTGCAGCCGATCGGGGTCGGCTCGTTCCAGTGGAACAGCCAGTTCGCGCAGGCGGCCACGAAGAGCGACCTCATGCTCGTCGCGTCGTTCGACATCCGCGTGGGGGAGCGCATCGCGCCGGCCACCCTGGCGATCCCGCTCGAGGTCGTCCTGCCGCAGCTCGGCGAGTCGAACCCGACGGTGACGACGGCCGATCCGCGCGAACTCCTCGACGCGCAGATCGCGAACGTGCCGGTCGGGGTCTCGCTGCAGCTCGCCCCGGCGGTCGTGCGTCCGGCCGTCGTCCTCGGCCTCGCGGTCGGCGACGTCGTGCCGCTCCCGCACCCGCAGCACCGTCCGCTGACCCTGACGGTCGACGGCGAGCCGATCGGCACGGCGGCCGTCGGCGCGAACGGCTCACGTCTCGCCGGCGTCGTCGTCGCCACCACGCCCGCCGCCGCCGGCGCCCACGCACGCACTCCGAACACCGAAAGGGCGTCATGACCGCCACCATCACCCTGCAGACCTCGGTCGCCGAGGCGCTCGTCGGTCAGCTCCCGACCCCCACGCCCCTGCGCGCCAGCCCGCTCACGCCGGGAGCGGCGAGCGGTGCCGCCGGGCAGGCGGGCGGTGCGGTCGTCGCGTCGTTCGTCGGTGCCCTGTCGGCGGACCTCGCGCTCGTGCTCCTCGACCTCGACGGCATGACGGCCGCCGGCGGCGTCGACGCGCCGCTCGTCTCGGTGACGGACGTCGTCCGGCCGGCGCTCGAGGCGGCGGCCGGCATGCTCGGCGTGGGCGTGCTCGGCGAGGCCGTGCGCGCGTCCGCCGCGTCGCTCCTGCTCGACCCCCAGACCACCGTGTTCGAGCTGAGCGCCGCGGGCGTCCCGGCGGGGTGGTTCGCCATCCGCATCCGCGAGGACGCACCCGCGGCCGCGGCCGTCGCCTCGTCGATCAGCGGCAACCTCGGCCGGATCAACAACGTCGAGATGGCGCTCACCGTCGAGATCGGTCGCACCCGCATGGCCGTCCGTGACGTCCTGGGCCTCGAGCCCGGGGCCGTCGTGGAACTCGACCGATCCGCCGGCGCACCGGCCGACGTGCTGCTCAACGGCCGCCTCATCGCGCACGGCGAGGTGGTCGTCGTCGACCAGGACTACGCCGTCCGCATCACGAAGATCCTCGACGTCGCCGAGGGGATCTGACCCTCCGTGGACACCCTCGTCGTCGCCCTGCGGGTCGCGCTCTCCCTCGGCGTCGTGCTGGCCCTGCTCTGGTTCGTGCAGCGCCGCGTCGCGAAGAGCACGACCGGCTCGTCGCGTGGTCGCGGACGACGCTCGGCGGCGGTCCAGGTCGTCGCGCGCCAGGGGATCGGTGGCAAGGCCAGCGTCGTCGTCGTCGACGTCGAGGGCGAGCGGCTCGTCCTCGGTGTGACCGAGCAGCAGGTGGCCGTGCTCGCCTCCGGGACCGCGCCCGCGGCGTCGGCCGCGGGGTCCGACGCGGGGTCCGACGCGACCGACCCGTTCCGGGCGGTCCTGGCGGCACAGGCTGCACCGTCCCTCCCGGCCGCCGCGCAGGCGCTCACCGAGGAGCCGGAGAGCGCCGCACCCGTCCTCCGGGCCCGCCCCCGCAACCGCCGCGCCGCGCACATCGCCGTGCCCACGCAGCAGCAGCTCCAGGGCTCGATCCTGTCGGCGGACATGTGGCGGCAGGCCGCCGCGGCCGTCCGCGCGAGGCGCGCCGGATGACGCTCGTCCCCGGCGGACGCACCCCGCTGCGCCCGCTCGTCCTCGCGCCCGGCGTCGGCCGGGAGGCCCGGAGCAGCCGAGCCCGCGCGGTCCGGGTCGCACGCATCGCCGTCCTGGTCTTCCTCGGTCTCGCAGCGGTCGTCGGCTTCCTCATGCTCACCGCTGGCGGCGCGCACGCGGCCGGCGTGGTCGGGCCGACCGCACCCGCGGCCCCCACCGCGCCCGCGACCCCGTCGACGAACGGCGGCCTGGACGTGTCCGTGAACGGGCCGGACGGCACCCCCTCGTCGGCCGTCGTCACCCTCGTCGGCATCACGCTGCTCAGCGTCGCACCCGCGTTGCTGCTCATGATGACGTCGTTCACGAAGATCTTCGTCGTCCTGTCGATGACCCGGAACGCGCTCGGGCTGCAGTCGATCCCGCCGAACCAGGTGATCGCCGGGCTCGCCCTGTTCCTGTCCCTGTTCATCATGGGGCCGATCATCGGGCACATCAACGACGACGCCCTGCAGCCGTACCTCGCCGGGCACATCGACTTCCAGCACGCCGTGGACGTCGGCAGTGCGCCCCTGCGGAAGTTCATGCTCCACCAGACGCGGCAGGAGGACCTGGCGTTGATGACCCGCGCGGCCGGCCGGCCCAACCCGAAGAACGAGGCCGCGGTGGGGATGACGACGTTGGTCCCGGCGTTCATGATCTCGGAGCTCCGCAGCGCGTTCATCATCGGGTTCGTCATCTTCCTCCCGTTCCTCGTCATCGACCTCGTCGTGTCCGCGGCGCTCCAGTCGATGGGCATGATGATGCTGCCGCCGGTGATGATCTCGCTGCCGTTCAAGGTGCTGCTCTTCGTGCTCGTCGACGGCTGGGGACTCATCATCAAGTCGCTCATCGAGAGCTACCAGGTGGTGTCGTGAACCAACAAGCCGTCATCGACCTCGTCCTGCAGGCGCTCATCGTCGCGGGCAAGCTCGCCGCGCCCGTGCTCATCACGTCCCTCGTCGTCGGGTTCGCGATCTCGCTCCTGCAGTCGATCACGCAGATCCAGGAGGTCACGCTCGCGTTCGTCCCGAAGGCCCTCGCCGTCGCCGTCGCGCTCGTCGTGTGCGGCAACTGGATGATCGACGAGATCGTCGGGTTCACGCACTTCCTGTTCGACCAGATCCCGAACCTGCTCGGGAGCTGACGTGGACCTGTCGATCGACTTCGACCAGCTCGAGGGCACCATGCTCGCGGGCGTGCGGATGGTGGCGTTCATCGTCATCGCGCCGCCGTTCTCGTACAAGGCGTTCCCCGGCACGGTCAAGGCGATGCTCGCGATGGGCCTGGCGCTCGCGGTCGCGCCACGGGCGGCAGCCCGGTACCACGCGCTCGACACCGGCGCGTTCGTCGTCGCGCTCGTCGTCGAGCTCGCCGTGGGACTGACCCTCGGGTTCCTGGTCTACCTCGTGTTCGCGGCGGTCCAGTCGGCCGGCGCGCTCGTCGACCTGTTCGGCGGGTTCACGCTCGCGCAGGCGTACGACCCGCAGTCCCAGGTGAACGGGGCGCAGTTCACGCGCCTGTTCGAGATGACGTCGCTCGCGCTCCTGTTCGCCTCGGGCGGGTACCAGCTCATCGTGGGCGGCCTGACCCGCTCGTTCGACGCGGTGCCGCTGGCCGGGTCGTTCTCGCTGGCCGACCCGGTACACGCGATGCTCGCCGGCACGACGCAGATGTTCCTGTCGACGCTCCAGATCGCGGGCCCGCTCGTCGTCGTGCTGTTCCTGTCCGACGTCGGCCTCGGCCTGCTCACCCGCGTCGCACCCGCGCTCAACGCGCTGCAGCTCGGGTACCCGATCAAGATCGGTCTGACCGTCATGTTCGCCGGCGCGTTGTTCATGGCGCTGCCGAGCGTCGTGTCCTCGCTCACGGGTGACGCGGTGACCCTGCTGACCGGAGGGCGGTGACCATGTCCGACACGGGAGAACGCACCGAACAGGCGACCGAGAAGCGGATGAAGGAGGTCCACCGCAAGGGCCAGCTCAGCCGTTCGACCGACCTCAGCGCCTGGCTCGGGGTCGCCGCGGCCGCCGTCATGGTGCCGTCCACCATCGCATCGGCCGCCGCAGCGGGCACTGACCAGGTGTTCCGGATCGAGCGGGTGATCGCCCACCCGACGGTGGGCGCCGTCCGCGAGACCATGGCCGCCGACCTCGGCTCGATCGGGTCGACCCTCGCCCCGATGCTCGGCGTCGTCGCGGTCGTCGTGGCGGCCACCGCGATCGCGCAGGGCGGCGTGCACATCAAGCGCATGACCGGCAACTACGAGCAGTTCAACCTGCTCACCGGCATCACCCGGGTGTTCGGCACCCAGGCGCTCTGGGGCGGCGCGAAGGCCCTGCTCAAGAGCGCGGTCGTCGGGCTCGTGCTCTGGGAGGCCGTGCAGGGCCTCGTGCCCGTGCTCATGTCCTCGGGGTCGCTGCCGCTCACCGCGGTGCTGCAGGCCGCCGGGAACGGTGCCGCCACGCTCCTCCGCGCGGCGATCGCGGCCGGCCTGCTCCTGGCGGCGGTCGACGTGTTCGTCGTCATGCGCCGGAACCGCAAGAAGACCCGGATGACGAAGAAGGAGGTCAAGGACGAGCACAAGAGCACGGACGGCGATCCCCACGTCAAGTCGCACCGGCGCTCCCGACAGCTCGCGATGAGCCGGAACCGCATGATCGGTGCGATCGCCACGGCCGACGTCGTCCTGACGAACCCGACGCACTTCGCGGTCGCGATCCGGTACGAGCCGGGCAAGTCGGCACCGAAGGTCGTCGCCAAGGGCGCGGGCGCCGTCGCCGAGGTCATCCGCGACCGTGCCGAGGCGGACCGTGTCCCCATCGTCCGCGACGTCCCGCTCACCCGTGCACTGCACGCCGCGTGCGAGATCGGCACGGAGATCCCGGTCGACCTCTACACGCCCGTGGCCCGGGTCCTGTCGTTCGTCATGGCGCTCCGCGCCCGCGGCGCCGCCACCGGCGTGCACTCGGCCCCGCGTCCCACGACCGCCGACGAGGTCGCCACCGTCATCGCCGCCGACCAGCTCGCCGGGGACGCCCTGCCCCGCCGCATCCGTCATGCCCGGACCACCGAAGGAGCCCCAGCGTGAACCGCAAGGACCTGCCCAAGCTCGCCGTGCCGATCGGCATCGTCGGCATCATCCTGCTGCTCATCATGCCGGTGCCGTCGTTCGTCCTCGACTTCCTCATCATCTGCAACATCCTGCTGGCGCTCGTCATCCTGCTCACGACGCTGTTCGTGCGGAAGCCGCTCGACTTCTCGGTGTTCCCGTCGCTGCTGCTCGTCGCGACGCTGTTCCGGCTCGGACTCAACGTCGCGTCGACGCGACTGGTGCTCGGCAAGGGGTTCGCGGGCGACGTCATCCAGGCCTTCGGGCACGTCGCGGTCTCGGGGTCGGTGATCATCGGCGCGGTGATCTTCATGATCCTCGTCGTGATCCAGTTCGTCGTCGTCACGAAGGGCGCCGAGCGCGTGGCCGAGGTCGGGGCGCGGTTCACGCTCGACGCGATGCCCGGCAAGCAGATGGCCATCGACGCGGACCTCAACGCGGGACTCATCACCGACACCGTCGCCAAGGAGCGCCGGGCAGCGGTGTCCGCCGAGGCGGACTTCTACGGCGCGATGGACGGCGCCTCGAAGTTCGTCAAGGGGGACGCGATCGCGGGCATCCTCATCATCGTCATCAACCTGGTCGGCGGCATCGCGATCGGCATGGTGCAGAACGGGCTGTCGATCACCGACGCGTTGGGCAAGTACGGCATCCTGACGATCGGTGACGGCCTCGTGACGCAGATCCCGGCGCTGCTCATGGCGGTGTCCACGGGCATGATCGTCACCCGGTCGAACGCGGACGCCGACATGGGCTCCTCGGCCGCCACGCAGCTGACGCAGTCCCGCAACGCGATCCTCATCGCGGGGATCGCGGCCTGCGGCATGGCGTTCATCCCGGGCATGCCGATCGTCCCGTTCCTGCTCGTCGGGGCGGCGCTCCTCATCGTCGCGTACCGCCTCGGGGTCACGGCGAAGGCCGATGCGGCCGCCGCGGAACGGGCCGAGCGGGCCGCGGCCGTCGCCCCGACGGGGGACACCCCCGAGGACCTCATCGAGCAGATGCGGGTGCACGCGCTCGAGATCCTGCTCGCGCCCGACCTCGTCGACATGGTGTCCGGGGCCTCGGACGACCTGCTCGGGCGCGTCCGCGCCCTCCGCCGCAAGATCGCGGTCGACATGGGACTCGTCGTCCCGCCGGTGCGCACGCGGGACAGCGTCGACCTGCCGCCGTCGACGTACGCGATCCGCATCGCGGGGGTCGAGGCGGGCCGCGGCACCGCGCCGGCACGGAGCGTGCTCGCCCTCGGCGACCAGCTCGACGGGCTGCCGGGGGAGCCGACGACCGAGCCGGTGTTCGGGCTGGCCGGCAGGTGGGTTCCTGCCGAACTCCGGCACGCCGCCGAGATGACCGGCGCGACGGTGATCGACCGCGTGTCCGTGCTCGTCACGCACCTGCAGGCGATCATCGGGGACAACGCCGCCCGGCTGCTCACGCGTGAGGACGTCAAGGTCCTGACGGAGGGCGTCAAGCAGACCAACCCGGCAGCGGTCGAGGAACTCGTGCCGGGCATGCTGTCGATGGCCGAGCTCCAGCGTGTGCTGCAGGGCCTCCTCGCCGAGCGCGTGCCGATCAACGACCTCGGGCGCATCTGCGAGGCGCTGACGCTCCGGGCGAAGGTCTCGACGGACCCCGAGGGACTCGTCGAGGCGGCCCGTGCGGCGCTCGGCCCCGCCCTGGCCGCGCGCTACCTCGACGGCAGCGTGCTCCGGGTGATCATGATCGACCCCGGGCTCGAGCAGTCCATGCTCGAGGGGCTCCGCCCGTCCGAGCAGGGCACGCAGATCCTGCTCGACGCCCACCGGGTGGAGCAGGTGCTCGGATCCGTCCGCGATGCCGTGGGCGCCGTCGAGCACCAGGGCCTGTCGGCCGTGCTCGTGTGTGCGCCGCAGCTCCGTCCGGCGATCCACCGCCTGGTGTCCGCCCAGTCCAACGGCCTGCCGGTGCTCTCCTACCAGGAGGCGACCGCCGCGGGCTCCACCATCGAGACCGTGGGAGTCGTCCGTGCCGCCGATCCGATCGCAGCGTAGTGCGCCGACGCTCGACGCCCTGCGCGCCGACGTCCGCGCCGAGTTCGGCCCGGCGGCCCGCATCGTCGCGGCCGAGCGGGTGACGACGGGCGGCATCGGCGGCCTGTTCCGGAAGCACCACTACGAGGCGACCGTCGAGGTGCCGGCGCCCGGCGACGAACCGGTGGCGCGCGTCGCCATCGACGCGGGTGGGCCCCGTCGCGCAGGCATCCTCGCGTTGCTCGAGGACGCCGAGGCCCGGGAGGACCGGCTCGCCGCCGCCGACGCCGTCACGACCCGTCGTGGTCGCCGCGCCGCCGAGGAAGCGCGCGGGTCCCTCCGCCCCGTTCCCGGCGTCCCGGCCTCGGGCAGGTCGGTGTCGTCCGGTGCCGGCCCGGCCGGTCCGCTCCTGGTGGGAGCGGACGAGGAGGTCGTCGCGACCCGCTCGGACGCCTTCGCTTCGCTCATGGACGACTTCACCTTCAACGGCCTGGCGCCGCGCGTCCCGCTCGGTGAGGCCCTCGGTGGGGCCGGGACGGCGACGCCCGCGGTGGGCCCGGCCGTTCCGCTGCCGTCCGACCGGGAGGACCGGCTCGTCGAGTCGACGCCCCTCACCCCGGTCGCGGCCGGCGTCGACGGGTTCGTGCGGGCTCCCGTCCCCGACGCGACGGACCGGATTCCCGACCCGCCCGCGGTCCGTCGCGCCGACGGTGACCTCGTGCTCGTCGTGGGCCGGTCCGCGGCGGTGACCGAGGTCCTCCCGGTCGTGGCGACCGCACACGCGCTCCGGATCCTGCCTGTCGAGGACCGGCGATCGGCGATCCTCGCCCGAGCCGCGGGGGTCCAGGAGGGCACGGCGGTCGTGTCGTCGTTCGTGTGGAGCGGTGCGGCGGACGACCCGGAGCGTGCCGCACGACTCGTGGGGATCGCGCCCGACCAGGTGTGGGTGGTCGTGGACGCGGGCCGCAAGCACGACGACACGGCGCGCGAGGTCCGCGCGGTGCAGCGGACGATCGGCGTGACCGGGGTCCTCAGCGTCGGGGCCGAGGACACGACGACGCCGGAGACCGTGCACATGCTCGGGTTCCCCGTGGTCGACGTCCGGAGCTGGCGGTGACCGTCGACGCGATCGGCGCCGTGCCGAGTCCGCACCGGGGGCTCCCCGCGCCCGTCCGCCGATAGGCTGTCGGGATGCTGGTGCTCACACGCAAGATCGGCGAGCGGATCCTCGTCGGTGAGGACATCGTCATCACCGTCCTCGACTCCCGCGGCGACGGCGTCCGCATCGGCATCGACGCCCCGCGCGGCGTCAAGATCCAGCGCGAAGAGGTCGTCGCCGCCGTCACCGAGGCGAACGTCGAGGCGAGCCGGTCCTCCAGCGATGCCGAAGCGCGGCTGCGCGCGGCGCTCGGTGCCCTGGGCGGGGGCGGCGGCGCCCCGGGCGGGGACCGTCGCGGCGACGCCGAGGAGCCTCGCTGAGGCTGCCTCCCGGCTGACCGCGTCAGGCGAGCGCGACCAGCGCCGCGAACGCCCCGGCCCACAGCATGCTCGCGAGCGTGCCGATGATGAACCGTTCCCGGGCCTCCGCGCTGTCGAGCTCCGAGAACCGGCCGAGGCCCTTGATCGCGATCACCGCGGCGACGATCTCGAGTCGACTGACGAGGATCGCCGCGACCACCGCGATCCGTTCGAGGTGACCGATCGCCGCGCCACCGCGGAGGACCTCGTGTCGCTGCCCGTCCCCGCGCTGGTCGAGGATGAGGATGCCCCCGTTGCGCCCGGGCGTCGCGTCGCGGTGCGTCGCCAGGCGGAGCACGACGGCGGTGGCGGGTCCGCCGCCGACGACGCCGAGCACGCTCATGAGCACGGTCATGACGCTCGCGAGTGCCGGGTCGGGGGCGGGGACGCCGACGTGGAACGCGAGCGCGAGTCCGCCGGCGGCGAGGGGCACGACCCCGGCGAGGCCGGCCGCCGTGCGGGGTTCCCGGCCCGAGGTGAGTGCGAGCACGCAGCAGACGAGCAGGACCACGGGGCCGACGATCCAGACGAGGACCTGCGCCGCGGTCATGCCGGCGCTCCGTCCGGTTCCGGGCGGTCCGCGTCCTCGAGCAGCCGGACCAGCGCCGCCCGCACGGCGTCGTCCTCACGGAGCCCGGCGGCGGCCGCGCGCTTGCTCGCCGCCTGCGGGCTGATCCCCAGGTGCCGGGCGGCCTCACGCTGGCTCATGCCCTGGTCGAGCAGGTCGGCCAGCTCCCAGCCCTCGGGGGACCGGCGCGCGCGGAGCCGGATTGCCTGCGTGACGAGGGGTTCGACGTCGTCGGCGGTGCGGTGCCGGCCCGGCTCGACGGCGACCGCGACGTGGTCGGGCCGGTCCTTCGCGCGCTCGACGGCTTCGCGCGCACGGTAGAACGCGGTCCCGGTTGCCGCACGGGTCGCCGTGGGCAACGGCGTCTGGACGTCGCCGATGCCGCACCCGATGCTCCAGTCACCCGCGCGGGCGAGCCGGAAGACGACGTCGAGTGCGGCGCCCGCGTCGGCGGTGGCGATCTGGAGTTCGTCGCCCGCGGTCCGGTCCGCGGGGAGGAGCAACCGGAGCCCCACGGCGGCCCTGATCGCGGCGAGCGCGGCCTCGACGAGGTCGGCTCCGTGTCGACTGTCGATCTGGTCTGCGGTGATGACGTACATGCTCGACCTCCGCGTCAACCCTACGAGGTTGATCGGGTGCCGATCAACCCTGGGAGGTTGATTGCTCCCGGATCAACGCGCCAGGGTTGACCGTTTTGCTCATCGTCGCGGGCGGGGCTCCGCGCCGGGAGTCCGTCCGGCGGCCCGCTCGGCGGCGTACCACGCGCGGGCCTCGTCCTGCCGTCGCGCCTCCGCCCCCGAGGCGATCGGCGCGCGGACGTGGCCGGGCTCGTACCCGAACGTCGCCACGAGGTCCGTCGCCAGCGGCCGGAGTCGACCCACGAGCCGGTCCATGGTGGCCGAGACGGCAGCGCCCCGCTGCGCGGACAGACGCCCGTGCATGAGGTGCCAGGCGAGGTGCTCCTCGACGAGCCCGAGTCCGAAGCAGTCGCGGAGCCACGTCAGCACCGTCCGCGAGTCGTCGTCGGGGGCGTCGGCGAGCGCCGCCGTGAAGGCGTCCCACTGCATGAGCTCCGCGTGGGCACGAGCGGCCTCGATGAGCTCGTGCTGCTGCTCGTTGAGGAGGCGCGCCTGGCGGACGCGGTCCTTCCCCGCGCTGCGGAGACGCATGCCGATGCCGGCCACCATCGTGTCGACGCGATCGGCGAGGAGTCGGCGCTGCGTGACCGGGTCCCGGAGGTCCTGCGACGCGCGGCGGACGGAACCGCGGTCGAGCACGGTCTGCCCGACCGCACGGACCCGCGTCACGTCGGCGACCCGGCCGGCGACCCGAGCGGCCACGAAGCGGGCTGCCCCGGCCGGGTCCCGCGGTGCCGCGGCGGCGAAGTCACCGAGCAGGCGCTTGCCCACCAGCTGGAGGAGCACGGTGTTGTCGCCCTCGAACGTCACGTACACGTCGAGGTCGGCCCGGAGGCCGGTGAGCCGGTTCTCGGCGAGGAACCCGGCCCCGCCGCACGCTTCGCGGGCCTCCTGCAGCGTGTCGAGCGCGGCCCACGTGGACAGCGGTTTGAACGCCGCGGCCTGCGTCTCGAGGTCCTCGCGCCGCTCCGGCGTGTCGGCGCGACCGCTGAACACGTCGTCGAAGGTGCGGAGGAGCCGCTCGTGGGCGAACGACTGCGCGAACACGCGGGCGATGCGGGGGATGAGCCGGCGCTGGTGCTGCCCGTAGTCGAGGAGCACGCCCTCCTCGCCCTCGGCGGTCGGGAACTGCCGACGCTCGGACGCGTACGTGACCGCGATCTGCAGCGCGAGCTTCTGTGCGACGACCGCGGCGCCGTCGAGCGACACACGGCCCTGCACCAGGGTGCCGAGCATGGTGAAGAACCGGCGGCCGGGGGACGCGATGGGCGACGAGTACGTGCCGTCCGGCGCGACCGCGCCGTACCGGTCGAGCAGGTTGGTGCGCGGGACCCGGACGTGGTCGAAGTGCAGCCGGCCGTTGTCCACCCCGTTGAGGCCGCCCTTGACGCCGTCGTCCTCGCCACCGATCCCGGGCAGGAACGCGCCGGTCGCGTCGCGGAGCGGCACGTAGAAGGCGTGCACGCCGTGCCCGACCCCGCCCGTGACGAGCTGCGCGAACACCACCGCGGCGACCCCGTGCACCGCCGCGTTCCCGATGTAGTCCTTCCACGCACCCCGGAACGGCGTGTGGATGTCGAACTCCTCGGTCGCCGGGTCGTACGTCGCGGTCGTGGCGATGCTCTGGACGTCGGAGCCGTGCCCCGTCTCGGTCATCGCGAAGCAGCCGGGCGCCGTGAAGTCGAGGATGTCGGGCAGGAACTCCTCGTGGTTGTGCTCCGTGCCGAGGTGCAGCACCGCCGAGCCGAACAGGCCCCACTGCACGCCCGCCTTGATCTGCAGCGACGGGTCCGCCGTGGTGAGTTCCTCGAAGGCCGCGACGTTGCCGCCGTGGTTCTCCTGACCGCCGAACGACCGCGGGAACGGACGCTGGATCGCGCCCTGCTCGACGAGCAGCCGGCACTGTGCGAGGGCCCGCTCGCGGTGGTCGTCGACCGAGGCGCCCTCGAGGCGGTGCGTCGCCGGGTCGAGCGCCAGCGCGCGCGAGATCCGGCGGTCCTCCGCCCAGCGTCCGAGCAGCATCTCGGCCACCCCGGGGACGTCGATGCGCGGACGGGACCGCCGGTCGGCCGCGTGGGGTGACGAGCCACCGGACGCGTCCGGTGTGGGTGCGATGGGGACGTCAGGGACGGCGATGTCGACCATGGACGGGAGGCTATGCCCGCCTCCGCGCGCTCGCCAGCAGCCGCGTGGTCGCCCGACAAGGCCGACCCGGGGGAGCCGACGCCCCTGTGGAGGTTTCCTCCAAGCGGCCTCCGGTGCGGGTCCCCAGGATGCAGGCCGTCCGGATGGGGGAGCCGTCCCTCCCGACCGGGTAGCGTTGCGGACGCACCGTTCGGATCTGGAGGACCCCCATGCTCACTGTCATCGCAGTCGTCATCATCGGCATCGGCGTGCTCGGCGGCGTCGGCGTGTGCGCGGCGTTCGGCGCCATGCTCAAGGGCGGCACCGAAGGCCGCAGCTGACCCGACGGGACGCCGTGCCACCATCGGCGCGCCGTCCCGTCGCCGTCCGGGCTAGCGTGGCGAGGAGTCCCGTCCAGCACTCCCTCGAAGGAGCAACCGCGTGCCCGCCTCCACCGTCCGCGTCGGCGTCCAGATCGCCCCGCAGCACTCGCCCTACGCCACCATCCGCGACACCCTCGCCGAGCTCGAGGACCTGGGGGTGGACATCGCCTTCAACTGGGACCACTTCTTCCCGCTGTCCGGCGACCCCGACGGCACGCACTTCGAGGGCTGGACGATGCTCGCCGCCTGGGCCGAGCAGACGACCCGGATCGAGTTCGGCCCGCTCGTGACCTGCAACACCTACCGGAACCCGGACCTGCTCGCCGACATGGCCCGCACCGTTGACCACATCAGCGCGAAGGACGGCGCCGGGCGGCTCGTGTTCGGCATCGGGTCCGGGTGGTTCGAGCGCGACTACGCCGAGTACGCGTACGACTTCGGCACGGCCGGGAGCCGGCTCGACGCGCTCGATGCCGCGATGCCCCGGATCGAAGCCCGTTGGGCGGCGCTCAACCCCGCGCCGACCCGGAAGATCCCCGTGCTCATCGGCGGTGGCGGCGAGAAGAAGACGCTGCGCATCGTCGCGGAGCACGCCGACATCTGGCACAGCTTCTCGGACGTCGAGACGCTCGAGCGCAAGCTCGGCGTGCTGCACGAGTGGTGCGAGCGCGTCGGCCGGCCCACCGACGCGATCGAGATCTCGACGGGCGTCGATGTCTCCGGCGCGCTGACCGCCGAGCAGGGTTCCGCCCTCGACGCCCAGCACGCCCTCGGGGCACGGCTGTTCACCATCGGGGTGAGCGGGCCGGACATCGACCTGGCGCCGGTCAAGGCGCTGCTCGCCTGGCGGGACGGCGTCAGCGGCTGAGACGACGCCACCCTGCGGAACGACGAAGGCCCCGGGGACTCCCCGGGGCCTTCGTGGTGGTGGGCGATACCAGACTCGAACTGATGACCTCTTCGGTGTGAACGAAGCGCGCTACCAACTGCGCCAATCGCCCCTGCGCGGCTGCCCGCGCCCATCGATACTACTGGAAGCAGCGCCGTCGTCCTATTCGGCGACGTCCGCGCGCGTCGTCAGGTCGCTGACACGCCCGGCCTGGCTCGTTTTGCGATCCGGGCTGGAGGTCGGATAGAGTAACGGAGTCGCAGCGAGCGGCGGGCCGGAAACGGACCGTCCAGTGGCGGCGATGCGGATGTGGCGCAGTGGTAGCGCATCACCTTGCCAAGGTGAGGGTCGCGAGTTCGAATCTCGTCATCCGCTCGAGTGCAGGATCCCCAGATCCTGAAGGCTCACCAGAGAGGATCCCCACCGATCCGGTGCTCACGGAGACGTGAACCTCAGCACGGTGGGGTGGCCGAGAGGCGAGGCAGCGGCCTGCAAAGCCGTATACGCGGGTTCGAATCCCGTCCCCACCTCGAATTCGTATCGTTCGCAAGGGCGGTAGGAGTTCAACTCTGGGCGATTGGCGCAGCGGTAGCGCGCTTCCCTGACACGGAAGAGGTCACTGGTTCGATCCCAGTATCGCCCACCACGTAGCAGCCCCCGGTTCTCCGGGGGCTTTCTTCGTTTCGCGGTGTGGTCGTGCTTCTCGCTTCATCCCGAGGCACCGTTTGGCACCCCCTGCTGCTGACGTCGCCGGCCACGTGACGAGAGGGATTCTGCGGTTCACGCAGACGTGCCT
Source organism: Curtobacterium sp. MCBD17_019 (assembly GCF_003234555.1). NCBI lineage: Bacteria > Bacillati > Actinomycetota > Actinomycetes > Micrococcales > Microbacteriaceae > Curtobacterium > Curtobacterium sp. MCBD17_019. Next base: position 185,922 of record NZ_QKTT01000006.1, read on the forward strand.
CCGCCTCGCCGATCCGCCCCGGCGGATGCCGACGTTCGGATGACGTGCCCGCATCGAGACTGACACCGGACGGGCCCTGTGAGACACGGCGTCCGGCGCATCGTCCGGTCGTGCGCCGTCGTTCGGCGGTCGTGCTCCGTCGTTCGGCGGTGGACCCTGCATCGGGCACTGGTCATAACGAGTCGTCGACGACGGGTGCAGCTTGAGCACCGTTGATCACGGTGAGCAGCAACGCGTTCAGCTGAGCACTCTGTGAGGCGTCCAACCCGAAGGTGCTGAGGTCGTTCGTCGCCAGGGCCACAGTCTGTGCCGCATCCAGCGCGGCCTGTCCGGCCGGCGTGATCGCCGCCGGGTTCCTCCGGCCGCGTGCGCGGACACCGACCCTGTGGACGAGGCCGCGTCGCTCCATCCCGTCGAGTACATCGGACATGCTCTGCGGGCGCACGAAGACGGCCCGCGCGATCTCTGCCGATGTCATTTGCGCACCGTCAGCCAGGCACGACAGCACACCGAACTGCACCAGGCTCAGGTCACGCTCGGCCATGCCCGCGGTGATCCGCGCGCCGATGATGCGTGCAACCTTCAGGGCATTCCAGCCCAGCACCGAGTCGAGACCGGTTCTTTTAGCGTCGTCCACGTTCGGCGTCTCCTTGCGACAGGAAAAGCAGGTTCCTGCTTGTGCGTATATGGTACAGGAACCTGCTTCTGCAGGACCTCCTTGGAGTGTGCATCACGCACCCGTACTCCGTCGAATCGACAGGACAGACACCATGACCGCACCCGCACTACCTGACAACAGGGGCCGTTGGGGCGCCGACGACGAACTCGGCACGCTCAACCTGATCGATGACGCCGCGCGAGCGCGCGCCGCCGAGCAGGTGCAGGTCGGCAAGAGTGTGTCGCTCGCGCTGCCCGCCGAGCCAGCGTCCATGCTCGGGGGGCCGTTCGCTCCGCCGTCCCCGCCGTCACCCCCGGTCCAGCAAGCGCTGCTGTACACGGGCACACCACCCATGGGCATGTCCGAGGTGCTCATCGTCACACCGCACCACCCGGCGCTGACGCACCTCGACGCGTTCGCCCACATGCCCGTCGACGGCACCGTCTACCCAGGACGCCCGGTCACGGATGCAGTCAGGGCAGGAGGCGTCCTCTTCAGCTCGACGACCGCCTTCGCCGAGGGCATCGTCACGCGAGGCATCCTGCTCGATCTGGCATCGAACGGTCCGCTGCCGGCCGCGCACCCGATCACATCCGCCGACCTCAACACGGCAGAGGAACACGCTGGGGTCCAAGTCCTACCCGGCGACGCCGTGGTCGTGCGGAGCGGCTGGGGCTTCAGTTGGGACGCCCAGGCCCAGGCCCCGGGCATGACCGTCGACGCGGTGTCGTGGATGCACGACCGCGGCGTCTCGCTCTACGCCGGCGACGTCAGCGACTCCTTCCCACCGAGCGATCCCCAGATGCCCATGCCGATGCACATGGTGGGGCTGGCCCGCCTGGGCATGCCCCTCATCGACAGCGTCGCCACCGATGACCTCGCCACGACCTGCGACGAGCTTGGTCGACACGCCTTCCTCCTCAGCGTCGCGCCACCCCGCCTCCACGGCCTCACGGGCGTCCCCGTCAACCCTCAGGCGATCTTCTGATTCGACATCTCAGTGATGAGCGTCCCGATGACCGATCGGCAGCCGAGACGAGCGGTCAGTCCTGCTTGCGCTCGTCCTCGTCCGCCCACCGACGAAGCAGCTGGCGGTTTTCGCGTACTCGCGCAGTCACCGCGACAGCCGCAGTAGCAAAGCCCGCAACGATCATGATCCATCCGAGCACCATCTGGCCCGACGTCGAATAAGCGGACCCGAGCACTCCGACGACGATGCCAACGAGGGCGATGACAGGAAGACCGGCCTTCACGACGTGAACGGTACCGGGAGCTAGCTGCTCCTGTCCTCCGTAGCCGATCGGCTACGGAGGACCTGATGTAACCCCACCCAGCGCTGCAATATGATCTTTCCGGCTTGCCCTAGCCGGTAACCCGCCCACAGGGCCCGGCCGAGTTTGGGAGAGGGAGGCAGCCCGTTCAAGCCGGGCCAAGTGTGGGCATCTGCAGTGTTGACTCCGGTGTTCGTGAACCGATGGTTTACCGGTCGCTGACCGTGAGTCCGAGGTTTGATCGCTCGCACGAAGCGGGCTCAGATCTCAGTCGCGACGCGTCCTGTCCACGGGTACTACTCGGAATCGCGCAGTCGAGCGGTCATTCGGGCCGTTCGAACTGCAACGTCGCGGCAAGCTGCTGCAGCTCTGCGAACGTGCCATCGAGTTCGTGGTGCAGGTCGGTCGACCCGGGCGTCCAGCGTCGGATAGCGGTGCTGAACGTGTCCATCCCGACGCGGGCGCAGAGCAGCGCTTCGCGTTCGGAGACTCCGCGGGCGACCAGGCCGGCCGCGACCAGGACGACCAATGCTGCGGCCTTGGCGTGCTCACGTTCGAGGAGTGCGGGGGCGGAACGGATGATCGGCGCCCGCAGCTCTGCCAGCGGCCGGTTCTGTTCGATGAGCGGCACGACGTCATGGAACGCGTGTCGCAATGCCGGCAGTGCCGGCAAATTTCCCGGCACCGCGGCGAGGGCCCCCGCGGTGACTTCGCGGAGTTCGTCCTCGGAGGCGAACAACACCTCCCGCTTGTCGGGGAAGTGCCGGAAGTACGTGCGTTCGGTGACGCCTGCCCGCGCCGCGATCTGTTCCGTTGTCGCGCCATCGAAACCACGCTCGGCGAACAGCTCGAGCGCAGCGCGCTGGAGTCGCTCCCGCACGATCCGTCCGTCCCGAGGCATATCCGGATACTAGCAGGTTGCGTCAGCGACTGACAGAACGTAAGGTCAGCGACCGACGATTCGTTGCGTCAGTGCCTGTCGCAACGCTTGACAGACCGGGAGACTCCGATGACAGACACAATGCGCACCCTGCGGTTCCACGAGTACGGCGAGCCGGAGGCAGTCCTCCGGTTCGAGACGGCGCCGGTACCCGAGCCAGGGTCCGGCCGGATCCGTGTACGCGTGCGCGCTGCCGGACTCGCACCAGCCGACTGGGCGCTGTGCGGTGGCCTCTTCGCGGGGTCCCTACCGCGCGGCGTTGGCTGCGACGTCGCGGGCACCGTCGATGCCGTCGGCGACGGGGTCGTGGGCGTCTCCGTCGGCGACGTGGTGTTCGGCACTGCCGACTGGGCGAACTCGCCGTCCGCGGGCGCGTCCGACTGGGCGGTGATGAACCGGTGGTTCCCCGTCCCGGAGGGGCTCGACCTCGTGCAGGCCGCGGCGCTGCCGATGACCGTCGACACCGCCTACGCGCACCTGCGCTGGCTCGGACTCGAACCGGGCAAGACGATCCTCGTGCACGGCGCCGGGAGCACGATCGGGTTCGCGGCCGTGCAGATCGCGCTCCTCCGGGGCATGCACGTCATCGCGACCGCGGGCGAGACCTATGCAAAGCAGCTGCGCGATCTCGGCGCCATCGTCACTTCCTATGGCGACGGCATGGTGGGGCGCGTCGCGGAACTCGCGGACGGTCCGGTTGACGTCGCCCTCGACACCGCGCCGGTCGGCGGCGCGCTGCCGGACCTCATCCGCATCGTCGGCGGCGACCCGAGGCGGGTCCTGACGATCTCCGATTTCGCCGCGGCCGCCGAGCTCGGCACTCGTTCCTCCGCCACCGAGGACCTCACCGACCGCGTCGAGGCCCTGCCGGAGTTTGCCGCACTTGCGGCCGAGGGACACTTCCGGGTGCCGGTCGCCGCCACGTTCCCTCTCGAGGACTGGCAGACCGCGCTCACGATCAGCCGCAGCGGCAACGCCCGCGGCAAGCTCGTCCTCCTGCCCAAGGGCGCGGACGCCGCGTCGTAACCCCCGAAATGCCCTTCGAGTGAGGGAGCCCGCGGATGACCGCCACCGAACCCGCCACGCAGGCGGCCAAGCGGGACCTCGTCGCGGCGACTATCGCCCGGGCGCAGGACGCGGACTACTGGATGGATGAGATCCGCGCGTGGGAGGCGACGGGATTTCCCCAGGACCATCCCACGAGAGGTCCTATGCTAGTTCGTGCCGTCGCGATGCCGGGCATTCGGGTTGCCCTGGAACGCAACGGCCCCGTGCGTGCCTGCAGCATTCGGGTTGCTGCAGGCACGCACCTCCGGCCGCCCTCGACGATGCCCTCCGCGGCTGGGTCGCACGGTACGACGTGGACGAGCTCCCCATCGACGGTACCGGCGACACCGATTGGCTCGCGGAGGTGCGCGGCCTGCTCCAAGCACTGCGGGGCCAGAACGCGGACCGGTACCACGTCGTCGTCGACGAGCCCCGGTGGGGGTGACCGGTCCGCTCATGGTCGACGGGTGCCTGTTGGTGATGGCTCGTCTGAGCTACTGCTGACCGTCGTCCCAACGGATCGGCTGCCGGCGGTCGTCCGTCCGGAGCACCGCCGCCAGGAGCTGGTCACGGCGCGTCCCTCGATGTGTCAGGGCTGATCGGAGCCGTCCTTCGAGGCGGAACCCACATCGTTGCGCGACCAGAGCGGAAGCCTCGTTCTCAGGGAGGGCATGCCACTGCACACGGCTGAGCCCGAGACCGTCGGGAGGACCGGCGAACGCCCAGTCGAGGATCGCGCTGACCGCTTCGGTCATGAAGCCGTGGCCGCGACCGGCGGGCGCGAGCAGGTACCCGACTTCTCCGGCTCCGTCTGCGACACCGAAGATGCTCACCGCGCCCAGGACGTTGGTGGGGTCGGCTCGCGGGCGGACCGCGAACTCGAACCGGGTCCCGTCCCGCCATCCCGCTTCGACCTGCCGGACGAACGACTCAGCTTCGTCGCGTCCGTAGGGCACCGGTATCGGGGTGAACGCGATGACGTCCGGGTCCTGGCAGCACGCCACGATCTGATCCGCGTCCTCGGTCGTCTGCGGGCTGAGGACGAGCCGCGGCGTTCGGAGCGTCACCGGTTCCATCGCCCCACGCTACCGAGCGAGACGCCACCGTGAAGGCGCTCCGAGCTCCGTCGCGGCCTGTCCCGATCTCACCGGCCCGCGTCCGTCGGCGCAGCGCACGTACGGCTGCGGAGGAACTCCTGCAGGTCAGCGCATCGCCAGGTCGTCCAGCCGCCCTGGCCGTAGGCGTCGAACGCCGAGGTGGACGCCACGGAGACGCCCGACGACGTCATGCGGACGAAGGTCGGTACCGGGTCGCCCTCGGTGGTGAGCTCGACCCAGCTGACCGTCGCCGAGCCTCCGGCGTCATGCGCATCCGTGAGGCAGCGGAGGCTCCGCTCCGGCAACGCGAGGTCGCCGACCTCGAGACGTGCGCTGCCGCAGTCGGTGCCGGTCGGCTTCGCGACCCACGCCGGCGCATCAGGGAGGGCGCGCGCCGCCCGGACGGGATCGGACGGGCGAGACGCGGAGCACGCGCTGAGGAGCAGCACCGCGACCATGGCGAGCGCTGCGGCCACCGCCACCACGGGCCTCCCTACCGACATGGCACGAGCATGGCGGATCAGGCGGCCTGGCGACGTCACGATCGAGCGACGGTGCCGTCGGGTCGAACGTCCTGCTGGCTCTCGCGGAGACGGTCGATGACGGACCGGTTGGTGGCCGCCCCGACGGTCCCGTACGCGATCAGCGCTGCACCGCGGAGCGCGTCGAGCACGGCCGGCACGAGCGCCACCGGTGCGTACGTGTCCTCATCGAGCGCGTCCGCGAGGCGGGCGGTGAACGCCGGCGTCGTCGCCAGACCACCCGTCGTCGACACCGTCACGCGGTCGCCGCCGATGAGGGGAGCGAGCAGTCCGACGCCGCGGGCGGTCTTGCGGGCGAGGTCGCGGAGCGCCCGATCCGCCAGTGGCGATCGGTCGGCGGCCTCGGTCACGAGGGGCGCGAGTGCGCCGAACCGGTGCCGGACCTCCATCCGGTCCACGTGCGCGAGGCCGAGGATGACGTGGCGGAGTCCCGGCACGTCGTCCGCGCCCCAGGAGCGGAGGATCGCCGCGACGAACTCGTCGTCGTCCGGACCGGCGGCGCCGAGCAGGATGAGCTGCACCGCCTCGTAGGCCAGGTGCCGAGCCGCCCCGGCGTAGTGCTCGAACTGCCCGCTCTCGATCTCGGTCCCGTCCGCGTCGATCGCGAGGATCATCGAGCCGGTGCCGGTGACGACCATGATCCCCGGGGCACCGAGCAGGGCGCCGCGGTGCGCGACGACCGCGTCGTTCAAGATGAGCCGTTCGCACCGCAGCCCCGGCACGCGGAAGAAGTCGTCGGCCCAGCCGTTGTCGCCGTCGCCCTGGTTCGAACCGGCACGGCTCACCATCGCCAGCCCGGCGACGAGCGCGACAGCGTCAGCAGCGTCGCGGCCGGCGTCCTGCAACGCGCGGACCGTCGTGTCCGCGACGTTCGCCGCGGCGTCCGCCTGGTGGTACGGACTCCCGCCTCGACCCGTGGCGGAGCCGAGCAGGCTGCCGTCGAGGGCGAAACACCCGACGCGGGAGAACGTGCCCCCGGCGTCGGCGGCGATCACGAAACGGGGGTCCCCTCCGGCGTCGGACATGGGCCGAGCGTAGCCAACCCGCGCTCGACGCCGCGCTTCCGCCGCTCCGTGCATCACTCGGTGGCACTACCGCACCGTCCGCACGTGGACTACGGGCCGGTGGCGGTTGTCGATCTCCGCGCTCGGCCGCCACCATGGCACCACGCTCGGTGACCCGCGTCGTCGAACCGTCCGGTCGACTCGGATGCGCTGGGGATCTGATGCGCCCGTTGACGAGCGGATCCGGACCGAGCAGGCTGGCTCGCGACGGCGACGACCCCGGAGGCATCGATGACGAGCAGCATGTGGGTGAGCATCACGTCAGCTGATCTGGCGCGATCGGCTGCCTTCTACGAAGCGTTGGGGTTCCCCGTCAACCCGGACTTCTCCGATGAGCACGGAACGTGCTTCGAGCTCGCCGACAACCTGCACCTGATGGTCGTCGCACGAGACTTCTTCGCGACGATGACCACGAAGGAGATCGCCGACCCACGGACCCATGCGCAGGTCGGCCTCAACCTGACACGCGACTCCCGCGACGAGGTCGATGCGATCGTGGAGAAGGGGATCGCCGCCGGTGGGCACGAGCCCCAACCCGCGCAGGACCTCGGGTTCATGTACTCCCGCGACCTCGAGGACCCGGACGGGAACAACCTCGGGTTCCTCTGCATGGCCCCGGACGACTGAGGGTCGCTGGTCTCGCGGTCGGGGGCTCGCAGGCCGGGATCACCCTTGGCCGGCGGGCGCGTCCGCGACGAGCGGTGTGCCGTTGGCCGCACAATCGCGCTGTGCCCGTCGCATCCCCGCGCTGAACGCGGGCGCATCCGGGTCGAACTGCGCCGACGCGACGACCGGCGGGGAACTGGCGATCGCGTCCTGGATGCTGGTGAGGTCGGCGACCAGGCCGCGGTTCGGGGTCCGCAGCATCCCCGACACCACGGTCGGTGTCAGGTTGACGATCGCGGCGTAGCCGGCGTCCTGGATGGTGCCCGCACTGCGCTCGATGCCGGCGGCCGACAGGTCCGTCTCGAGCTCCGTCAGCCCGGCGCAGGTCACCGCGATGCCCGGGTCGGGGGTGGGTGTCGAGGCGGCTCTCGTGGTGTGTGCGGCGGTGCTCCGCGCGGCGTGATGCGGCGCGGCGGTCGAACATCCCGTCAACGCGATCACTGCGCATGTGGCAGTGACAGCGACCAGCAGTGTGCGCATGGTGCCCCCTCGTGCGGCACGTTTCCCCTCGCTGCCGCGTCGACTCATCCTGCCGTATCCGCTGTCGCCGCTGTCGGCAGAACGAGCCGGATCGCCACCTCGAGCCGCGCCCGGTACTCGTCGCGGGTGTCGACCTGGTGTTTCAGCCCCACCGACACGCTGCTGAGCGTTCGTGCGACATCCGCTGCCGCCTCGCAGTGGTCGCTGATCGCCGCGGTCACCATCGCCTCGAACCGGGCGGGAGCCTCACGGGCCGTGTCATCGAGGAGTTCCGGGTTGTCGGCGATCACGGCTGACACGTCGCGCACCATCGGTCCGACGTACCGTCCGGCCCACCGGTCGAACGCGTCGAGCAGGCGGTCGGCGATGGGCCGCGTGTCGTCCGCGAGGAGCTGTTCGATCGCTGCCAGATCCTGGGTCAGGACGTGTGCGGCGGCCTCCCGGAACAACGCCTCCTTCGACTCGAACAAGAAGTACAACCCCGGGCGGGAGATCCGTGCTGCTCGCGCGATGACGTCCATCGATGTCCGCCGGTATCCCGCTTGTGCGAACGTGTCGAGCGCTGATTCGAGCACGGTTCGACGGCGTCCCACATCCGTGCCGGTGGAGGTGTCGATCATGCCGCCGATGATACCGCCTCCCATACCGAATAGACAGAACCTGTCCAGTGGGTACAGTTGCCCGCATGCCCCTTCCGCTCATCCGAACGCGGTTCGACGCCGAGTCCACCGCCGCTGACGTCCTGGTCGACGTCGATCTGACCGGTCTGCGCGCGATCGTCACGGGCGCGTCGTCGGGACTCGGCGTGGAGACGGCTCGCGCCCTCACCGCCGCCGGCGCTGCGGTCACGCTCGCCGTCAGGAACACGTCTGCCGGCACGGCGGTGGCCGACGTCGTCGCCCGTTCGACGGGCCGCCGGCCGGACGTGCGTCACCTCGACCTCGCGGATCGCGCCTCCGTGGCCGCCTTCGTGGCGCATTGGGAGGCTCCGCTGCACTTGCTCGTCAACAACGCCGGTGTCGTGAGCGCGGGACTCGAGCGGACGGCGGAAGGGCGTGAGCTGCAGTTCGCCACGAATCACCTCGGCCACCACGCGCTCGCGGATGGTCTTCGACGGTCACTCGCCAGAGGCGCCGCGGAGCGCGACGGCGCCCGGATCGTCGCGCTCAGTTCCACCGCGCACATGCGGGCGAACGTCGACCTCGACGACCTCGACTTCACCCGATCCGAGTACGATCCCCAGATCGCCTACGCACGAGCCAAGACCGCGAACTCCCTGTTCGCCGTGGCGGCGACGCGCCGTTGGGCGGACGACGGCATCGTCGCGAACGCCGTCAACCCGGGCGGGATCGCCACCGGGCTCCAGCGGCACTTCTCGGCGGCGCAGACGGCGTCGTTGGAAGCCGCCGAAGCCGCTGGCGTGTTCGCGTACAAGACGGTCGAGCAGGGCGCCGCGACCACCACGGTCGCCGCGGTCGCGCCCGAGTTCGCTCACACCGGCGGGCACTACCTCGACGACTGTCAGGAGGCCTACACGGTTCCGAACGACGCGAGTCTCGCGGATCACCCCCACGGGGTGAAGGCGTGGGCGCTCGATCCCGACGCGGCGGATCGGCTTTGGAGGGCGTCGGAGGAGCTCACACGCCCGTCTCACTGACGCGGATCCGCCGGGAGCGACCTCGGCAGGTGCTCCGTCGTGCCGATCCCGCCGACGTGGTAGCCGCGGGCGACGACGTCGAGACGTGTGATCGACCCGTGCTGGAGACCCGCGAGGGCGTCGGGGCGGAGCGATCGCATCTCCTCGTCGGAGAGGATGTCGCGCAGGAGGTCGCGGATGATGCCGCCGTGCGTGATCACGACGAGGTCACCTGCGTCCGGCAGCGATTCGTCGATCAGGTGACGGAGCCGTGCCGCGGCGGCGCGCGACGAATCGCCGACGGCCGGAACGAGGTCCCGGTCGCGCTCAGTGCGGTCCCAGGCGTCGCGGAACGCCTCCCACGATGCGTCGTCGACGACTGGGGGGTCGTACTCCATGCGCTCACGCGCCCGGCCGTCCACTCGGACAGGGACCGCGGGGCGCTCGGTCAGCAGCGGCATCGCCGATTCACGCGTGCGCCGTGCCGGGCTGATGACGATCCTCCCGATCGGCTCGGTCCGGAGGCGCCGCATCACCGCTCCGGCCTGCTGCGTCCCGCGCATCGTGAGCTCTCCGTCGCATCGCCGCACCTGCTCGCCGTGGCGGACGAGCCACACGTGCTGCAGCACCGTCGGATCCTCGGACATCGGGAGGTCAGCCGGTCGCGGCGGTCAGACCGGACCGAGCGGCTGCAGCTCGCCGGTGGGCAGCTCGACCCGGATCGTGTCACCAGGACGGACGACCCCGCCCGCCACGACGACACTCATGACGCCGCCCTTGCGTTCGACGGAGCCGTCGTCGGCCCGCCCGAGCACCGCCCGCAGGAGACCGGGCTCGAACTCGTTGATCTGCTGGCACGGATTCCGGAGGCCCGTGATGCGGACACGAGCATCCGCGCCCAGGTGCAGCAGCGTGCCTGTCGGAAGACCGAGGAGGTCGACCCCGCGAGTCGTGATGTTCTCGCCCATCTGCCCGGGCGCGACCTGGAATCCCGCTTCCGCCACGTCGTCGAACAGCTCGGCGTGGATCAGGTGCACCTGGCGCAGGTTCGGCTGGGACGGGTCTCGTGCGACGCGAGACCGGTGCTGAACGGTGACGCCGGCATGCGCGTCACCCTCGATGCCCAGTCCCGCGACGAGCACCACCTCGTCCACCACCGGTTTGCTGAACCGATGGGCACCGTCCCTGCTCACTGCGACGACGCGAGGGTGGGTGGCGTGATCTGCGCTCATGGCTCGATCATGGCGCAGGACCGCTCGGGACGGACCCTGGCAGACTGCACGACATGCACATCGGGGGAAGGGTGCCGACGGACCAGCCGGATCTGAAGCTGGCGATGCGTGCCGAGGCGGACGCGCTCGGGATCGCCGTCGCCGGATTCGTTCCGCAACGGCATCTCGAGGATTGCTCACGCCGATCGCGCGGACCTTGCCCTCGGCGTACAGCGACTCCAGGGCCTTGTACGCCTGCACGGTCTTCTCGAACCGGTCGGGTGCGGGCTGGTGGAGGATGAAGACGTCGATGGTGTCGATGCCGAGCTTGCCGGTGGCCTTCTCGAACGCGTGCAGGGCCTCGTCGTACCCGTAGTCGGACGGGAACACCTTCGTCTCGATGACGATCTCGTCCCGGTCGAGGCCGGAGGCGCGGACCGCCTGGCCGACCTCACGCTCGTTGCCGTACGCAGCTGCGGTGTCGATGTGGCGGTAGCCGACGTCGAGCGCGGTGCGGACCGCCTCGACGGTGTCCTCGGGGGAACTCTGGAAGACGCCGAAGCCGATCGGCGGCAGCTGGACGCCGTTGTTGAGTGTGATCATGTCCATGACGACGACGTTAGGTCCCGCGGCCGGAGCGTGACGGGGGCTGCCGTTCCCTCCCTCCGCCACGCCGCGCCACGCGGTGCAGCGGAGGGACGCCCCGGCAGAACCGGGGACGACGGTCCCTGTCACCGGTCAGGGGAGGACGATGACCTTCCCGGCGATCCGACCGGCCTCGGCTTCCGCGTGGAGCGCGGGCAGGTCGCCCAGCGGGATCCGACGGGTGACCTCGACGGTGAGCGCGCCGTCGTCGACCAGGGACACCAGTTCGGCGAGGCGTTCGCGGTTCGGCAGCACGAACACCGTCGATGACCGCACGCCGCGGGACTCGTCGTCGGGCGTGGCCATGAACGCCGTCGTGCTGACGACCACGCCTCCGTCGCGGACGGCGGCGACGTCCGCGGCGAACTGCTCCGGGTCGATCGGTGCGAGGTTGAGCAACACGTCGAACTGGCCGTCGACGGAGGCGAGCAGATCGGCGTCCGTGTGGTCGATGACCTGGTCGGCGCCGGCCGCGCGGACGGCGTCGATGCTGCGGGGGCTGGCGGTCGCGCTGACGAACACGCCGGCGCGCTTGGCGAGCTGGATCGCGTACTTCCCCACGACGCCACCGGCGCCGACGATGAGGACGCGCTGACCGGCGTGGAGACCACCGTCGTCGAAGAGCGCCTGCCATGCGGTCAACGCGACGGACGGCAGCGCGGCTGCGTCGGGGAGCGGGATGCTCGTCGGGGCGGGGACCAGGGCCTCGGCGGGTGCGATGACGTACTCCGCCGCGCCACCGTCGCGCTCCATCGGCAGGAAGCCGATCACGGCGTCGCCGACGGCGAGCCCGTCGACGTCCTCGCCGATCGCGTCGACCGTGCCGGACACGTCGTACCCGGGCACGTGGGGCAGCGCGATCGGGATGGGGAGGAACCCGCCGCGCATCCCGGCGTCGGCCGCGTTGTAGGCGGATGCCGAGACGCGGACCCGCACCTGCCCGGCGCCCGGGGTGGGCTGCTCGATCTCGACCTCCTCGAGGACCTCGGGACCGCCGACCTCGTGGAACTGGACTGCCTTCATGGTGGACTCCTTCGCTCACTGCTTCGAACTCGAAGCGATACCAGATCCGTACACCTGCTTCGAATACGAAGCAACACTGATCCGGTCCCTGATCGCCGAATGCGTCCGGAAGCCCCCGAACTGGGCACTACGCGCGCGCCGCCGAACCTGTTGTCATGGGCAACAGCTCCGCACGTGTGTACCCGACGCATGTTTCCCTGCTCCCGTGTGACCCGACGCACGACCGCGCCGAACCACGTCGTCAGGAACGTCATGCCCCGCTCGGGATCCCGTCACCCCGTCCGCCTCCGGACCGCGACGCGTGCCTTCGCCGCGACCGTGGCCGTCGCCCTCGCCGCCCTCGCCGTGGGTGCGAGCGTCGAGCCGGCGAACGCGGCCACGCAGAACCCCGTGGGCGCGTTCGACACGGCATCGGGCGGTGCGGGCGCGGTCACCGTCGTCGGGTGGACCGACGACCCGAGCAGCGCGGCGTCGAGCAACAGCGTCACCGTCACCGTCGGTGGCACGAACGCCGGAACGCTCCGGGCCACCGGGGTCCGAGCGGACGTCGACCGGGCCAGGCATGTCAGCGGGAACCACGGGTTCTCCGGGACCCTGACCACCGCGAAGACGGGTGCGCAGTCGGTCTGCGTCACGGCGGTGAACACGGGCGCGGGGACCGACACGAACCTCGGCTGCAAGACCGTCACGATCACCGCCGCGAACCCGGTCGGCGCGTTCGACACGGCCTCGGGTGGTACGGGCACGGTCGGTGTCGCGGGGTGGACCTACGACCCGAGCAGCGCGGCCGCGAGCAACAGCGTCACCGTGACGGTCGGTGGTGTGGCCGTCGGCACCCTGCAGGCCACCGGCGCCCGTGCCGACGTCGACCGGGCCAAGCACGTCAGCGGGGACCACGGCTACTCCGGCAGCCTGACGACGTCGAAGTCCGGAGCGCAGTCGGTGTGCGTCACCGCGGTGAACACCGGCGCGGGTTCGAACACCGCGCTCGGGTGCAAGACGGTCACGATCACCGCCACGGGCACGGCACCGGCACCGGTGAGCGGCGCGAACGTCACCACCAGCCCGTCCGGGGTGGCGATGCCGAAGGGCGACGTGACGTCGAACGGTCGCGTGTGGAAGCAGGCGTACGCGCAGGACTTCACGACCCCCGCCGCGGTCGGCACGGTGCTGTCGACGTACCACGACCTGTCCGCGTACGACGGCTCGAGGGACACGTCGGGGCTCGGGCAGTACGCGCCGAACAAGGTCCTGTCCGTGTCCGGCGGCGAGCTGGACTTCGATCTGCACAGCGAGAACGGACAGCCGCTCGTCTCCACGGTCGTCCCGGACAACTACCTGCCGTTGACCACGGGCCGCGTCTCGGTCCGCTACAAGACGACGAAGACCCCCGGCTACAAGTTCGTCGGCATCCTCTGGCCCGAGGACGACAACTGGAACGAAGGCGAGATCGACTGGCCCGAGGCGGACCTGGGCGGCACCCCGCGCCCTGCGTCCGCCATCCCGGGTACCTACGCGAACGGGCGGATGAGCTTCGCGCCAGCCGTCACCAAGTACGCCGGGTCCGACACGACGGGTTGGCACACCGCGACCACCGAGTGGGACCACGGCGTCGTCCGGTTCTCCTGGGACGGCACCCTCGTCGACTCCGTGACGAACGCCGTCCCGACCACCGCCTTCCGGCTCACCCTGCAGGCGGAGACCTGGATCGGTGAGGGCGCCGTCCCGGCCACGGCGACCGGACACGTGGACGTCGACTGGGTCAGCATCTGGAGGTGACGACGCTCCTGGCGGTCCTCCGAGCACGAGCCAAAGCGGTGGATTCGTCACTTTTCGTCCTCCCGCTCTAGGATCGTGACGGGCATCCGGTGGTTCCGTGTGCCCGTGGGGGAGGGCCCATGTCGATCCGTAGTGTCCCGGGGTCGATCGCGTCCGGGGGTCGGTCGCGTTCGTCCCGTCCGCGACATCCGACCCGTCCGAACGGGCAGGGACTGCCGCAGCCGGTGCGGCCGACGCTGTTCCACCGAGTGGCCGAGTGGACGCGCACGCCGGTCCCCGGTGACGCGGTGTGCGAACGGAGGGTCTGGATCGCGTTCGACGAACGGCTCGTCTCCTACTCCGAATGCGAGGGCGAGACCTCGCACACCGCGGTCTGGTGCGTGGACGAGTTCCTCCAGCACTTCGCAGACCGCCTCGACGAGGACGACGCGTCGCGCTGGTTGCTCCCGCACCTCGAGCGGCTCGCCTCGACCGGGGGCGGCAAGGCCGCGACGCTGCGCGCGTACGCCGCGCGGCACGACGGTGCACCACCGCCGACGGTCGTGTGCGATGTCGTGCTCTGACCGCGCCCGCGCACGCGGTCCGCGGCTCAGCAGGGGCGCCCGGGAGGCCCGCTCAGGCCACGCGCGCCTCGTCCGCCGCCAGGTGGTCGGCGAGCACGTCGCGCACCGTGGTCCACGGGTACGGCCCGTAGCGGTCGTTGTCGACGTGGCGGAGCTGCGCCTGCCCGCTGAACATGCTCACGAAGTACTGCATCCCCTGCCACGCCGGGAACGTGTCCTGGTCGCTGCGGGACAGTCGGCGGACCACCTTGCTCATGACGGACAGGGACCCGGTGGTGCCGGCCCACTGCAGCCCGAAGGGCGTGCCGGTCAGTTCGGTGAGCGTGCGGGCGACGTCCCGGGCGGAGACGCGGTCGCCAGCGACCTCAACGACACGCGGTGCGTCCTCGTCGAGGGCCACGAGCGCGGTCACACGGGCGACGTCGTCCTTGGTGGTGAAGTCGAGCACCTGGTCGGGTGACGACCAGTACATGACGCGGTGGCGCCCGAACGCGATCATCGGCGCCTGCCCGGTGAGCATGTCGGTGAACGCGCCGTTGAGCACGGAGGTCGCACGGATCGGCGCGGCGTCCACGTCCGCCGCGAACTCACGGCGGAGCTCGAAGTTGCGGTTGCTGCCCACGGCGATGCGGCGGTAGTCCGAGGAGTAGTCGGACGGGACGAACCGGGGCACGCCCGCGGCGACCGCGGCGGCGAGCAGTGCCCGCTGGGCGTCGACGATGACGGGGCGCACGCCGCTCACGGCGGAGACGACGGACTCGACACCCGTGACCGCGCGGGTCAGGGCCTCCCGGTGGGAGTACGCAGCGGCGACGACCTCGACGCGGTCGTCGGACCCGTACCGCTCGTCGGCGGCGGTGCTGCCCGGACGGGTGAGGACGCGGACCCGCACGTCCCGCTCCAGGAGCGCACGGACGATGCGGTGACCGAGGTCACCGGTGGCTCCGGCGACGAGGACGGTTCGGGTCATGGCGGTGCTGCTCCTGGTGGTCGCGCGGACGTGCCGGACGCCGACGGCGATCGACGGGACGGTGACGGCCGGAATGGTGCTCGACGGGCCGCGCCGTCGGTGGCACACCCCGGAGGCTACCGCGCGGGGACCGCCGGCGCCCTGGGCCCCGAAGGCGGGGCTTGTGCGGCGGACCGCGGTGCGGATTCACTGGCGGAGCACCGTCGTGCGGCCGTGGTTCGCGGGCCGACCGGCGGATCGAGGCCGCCCCGCCCGGAATGAGGATCCCCATGCTGTCCCTGGTCTACATGAGCACGAGTGTCCGACCGCTCTCGGACGACGAGTTGTCCGCGATCCTCACCGACGCGCGCACCCGCAACACGGCGCTCGAGATCACCGGGGTCCTGGCACACCGCGACGGCCGGTTCATCCAGGTCCTCGAGGGCCCGGACGACGCCGTGCGCGAGCGGTTCGAGGTGATCCGGCGGGACCCCCGACACACGGACGTGCGGCTGCTCTGCGAGGACCCGCTCGACGAACGGGCGTTCCCCGGGTGGTCGATGGCGTTCCAGCCGGCGGACGCGGACATGACCGCGGTCGCGGGGTTCTCCGACCTGACCGTGGCCGGTCGGGACGAGCACCGGAACGCGTCGCGCGGTCGTGCCCTGGTCGAGTGGTTCCGGAAGCGTCCGTCGTTCACCTGATGCCGGCGACCGGGGGCAGGGCCCTGGATCAGCCCGCTGCGCGTGCGACCGTCCATCCGGCGTCCGTCCGGTCGTAGCGGAGCCGGTTGCTCGGTGCATCCGCGGCGCCCCGCCAGAACACCATCCGCACCGGGGTGATCGCGTAGCCGGCCCACGTGGTCGGTGGATCCAGGTCGGGGCGGTCGGCGTCGAAGGCAGCCCAGCGCGTCCGGCGGTGGTCGGCCTCGACCGCGGCGAGGTCGTCGTCGTTGAGCCAGGCGAGCACCTGCAGGTAGCGACTCCGCGCGGTGTAGGCGTCCCGGGCCTCCCGGTCGGTGACGCGCTCGACGTCGCCGGTGACGACGAGCTGCCGAGCCAGCTCGGGCCAGACGAGCGTCACGGTGGCACGGGGCACCGCGGCGATCTCGGCGGCCTTCCGGCTGCGGCTGTCGGTGTGGAAGTGCACGCGACGGCCGTCGAACAGGGACATGAGGACCGTGCGCGCGGCGGGGTAGCCGTCGAGCCCGATCGTCGACAACGTCATGGTCGGGGTCCCACCGGATCCGGGCGCCGGCAGCCAGCGCGCGGCGAGCGCGAGCGGGTCCACGGGGACGTCGTCGTCCGCGTCGGCGCCGTGGGCGAGCCCGCCGACGACGACGCCCCCGTCCGTCACCGCGGGACCGCGGGGTCGAACCGGGCGATCTCGTGCAGGGACGCGACGGCCTGGTCGAGCGACACGTCCCACAGGAGCTTCCCGTACTCGGCGCTCGCACGGCTGGCGTCCCCGACCACACCGGGCGTGCCGAAGTCGTTCGAGAGCCAGCCGAAGCTGACCGGGCCGCCGTTGAACGCGATGCGCTCGAAGTCGGCGATGTGGTCCGGCACCCAGCGGTCCGCTCGGGCGAGGTCCACGAGGTCCGGACGCAGGTGCAGGATCATCGACGTCTCCGCGGCACCGCCGTGGATGCCGAGGCCGCGCTCGTCGGCGTCCTCGCCGTCGGGTCCCGGGACACGGGCGAGCGTCGGCATGAGGAACGTCTTCAGCCCCGTCCGTCGGCGGATCTCGCGGAGCGCCACCTGGAGGAGTGCCGTGTTGCCGCCGTGGCCGTTCGCGAACACGAGCGTCCCGGCGCCCATGAGCGCGACCGCCCGCCCGATCTGGACGACCGTGTCGAACATCGTGTCGGCGTCGAGCCAGACGGTACCGGGAGCCCAGCTGTGCTCGTCGGACTTCGTGAACGCCAGGGTCGGCAGTTGCCAGACGTCGAGGCCCTCGTCGGCCGCTCGCTCGACCGCTGCGCCGCCGATGTGGTCGGCGAGCAGGAAGTCGGTGACGAGCGGCAGGTGCGGGCCGTGGTGCTCGACCGCGCCGGTCGGCTGCACGACGATGGTGTCCGGGCCGAACCGGGCGGCGACGTCCGGCCCGGGCAGCTCGGCGAGCTTGCGCGTGCTCACTTGCCGAACCCCGGGATGCCGGTCGAGGCGGCCGACGCGGGCTGCGCCGAGGCCGTCGAGCCGCCCGTGACGACGAGCGCGGGGTCGACGAGCGCGGGGTCGACGATGTGTCCGGGATTGAGCACGCCCTCGGGATCGGTCCGCTGCTTGAGCGCCACGAGGTCCTCGACGCCGTGGTCGACGTAGTACTGGTGCGGGCTGTGCACCCGCACGCCGAGGGCCTCGAGCAGCGGGTACCCGGCGTACACGTCGTCGGCTCCGGTGTACGGCGCGGTGAGCATGCCGATCGGGAACCGGTGGGCGGCCTCGATGTGGAGCATGCCGCCCGGGTAGACGCCCTCGACGTCGGCGATCCGGTCGATGAGCGCCTCGCCGCCGACCTCGACGTGGAAGTACACGGTGTCGGGCGTGTTCCGCTTGAGCCACCAGATCGGGTGGTTGTACGAGAGCATCGACACCTTCGTGGTCTGCTGCAGGCCCTCGCGGACCTCGACGACCGTGCCGCCGGCGACCTCGATGAGCCCGGTCGCGTCCTCGAGCGCGGTGGCGTCGATGATGCCGCGCAGGCTCGCCGCACCCGCCACCACGGGCGTGTCCTTCGGGAGCGTGGCGGCGATCTCGGCACGGTCCGCGCTGACGAGCCGGGGCGCGGGCGTCAGGCCGCGGAGCGTCCGGACGGCGGTCAGGGCCCGCTCGAACGTCGGGAAGCTCGCGTAGACCGCGCGCCAGTCCTGCAGCGGCTCGAGCCGGACCGTGGCCCGCGCGATGACCCCGGCGGTGCCGTAGGTGTGCACGAACGTCTGGGCCTCGTCCCCCTCGACGTGGAGGAGGCCGTCCTCACCCGGGAGCGCGATGTCGAGGGCGGTGACGAATCCCTCCCAGTTCGAGCCGTGGGAGATCGACCCGGTCCCGCCCGAGCCGCCGGACAGGAAGCCGCCGATCGTCGACTGCGCGGTGGACGGGTACATCCACAGCTGCTGGCCCTGCGCGGCCGCGGCCTGCTCCATCATCACCATCGGGGTGCCGGCCTCGGCCGTGATGACGCCGTCCCCGACCTCGACGACCGCGCGGGCACGCGAGGTGTCGAGCACGAGACCGCCGTCGAGCGGGATGCCCTGCCCGTAGTTGCCGGTGCCCTTGCCGCGCGTCGTCACCGGGACGCCGTGCCGTGCCGCCGCCTGCACCGTCTGCGCGATCGCGTCGGCACTGGCCGGGTAGGCGACGAGGTCGGCGAGGCCGAGGGGCAGCTGCTCGGTGAGGATCGGGCTCATCGTCGCCTCGTCGACCGACGCGCGCTCGCGGGTCTTCGGGTCGGCACTGACGCCGCGGTCACCGAGCAGGTCGACCAGGTCGAGCCGCAACGCCTCGAGGGCGGCGGGGGTGGCGGGCATGTGGGGCTCCTTGCTGGTGG
>NZ_QKTT01000007.1:0-177288 GCF_003234555.1 Curtobacterium sp. MCBD17_019
TCGGAGATGTGTATAAGAGACAGGTCCCCACCGGCCTCCCAGCAGCCCGACGGCCCGCGCGTCAACCCGCGCGTCCGCCCCATCCACAACTCAGGACGACCCAGCCAGGAGGCCCCACTCGACCACGCCACACAGCTGACATTCCTGAGTTGCCAACGGGACGGGGCCGACGGTCCACCCGACCGCGACCGCGACCGCGCCTGGCCTGGCCGCCCCGCCGCCCGCCCGGCGGCACCGGCCCGCCGGTGCCGCGCCGGGCCTCCCGGCCGCGGCGGCTGCCCCGCTCGTCAGCCCCGTCGACAACTCAGGACAAGCCGGCCAGGAGGGCTCACGCGGCCCCGCCACACAACCTCGTTCCTGAATTGCCAACAGGGCGGAACAAGCCGGGCCGCGCCGGCCCGCCGGTGCCGCACCGGGCCTCCCGGCCGCAGCGGCTGCCTCGTCAGCCCCGTCGACAACGCAGGACGATCCCGCCGAGAGGCCCCACCCGACGCCGCCCCACGACCAACGGTCCTGAGTTCCCAACGCAGCGGGCCGCGACGGCGGGAGACGGCCGGACGGCCCGCGCCGACGCGCCGGCCGGGTACGGCCGCGCGCTCCGCGCGCTGACGGCCCCGCGGCCAGCGCCGGACCACGCCCCCGTCACGCCCAGACACGCCCAGACACGCCGCCTCAGCGGACCGCAGGCACCGCCGAGACCGTGCGGTCGATCGTGCACTGCCCGAGGACGCGCGTGCCGACGTACACGACGGCGGTCTGCCCGGGGGCGACGCCGACGATCGGCTCCGCCGGCGTGACGACGAGTTCCGTCCCACCGGTCGGCGTGGCGGCGACCCGAGCCACCGCCGGCACGGGGTCGGCGTGGGCGCGGATCTGGACCTCGCAGTCGAACGGGAGGGTCGGGTCGGCCGGGGCCGCACCGGCCCACGTGAAGCGCGCACCCGCGAGCTCCGCGATCGCCAGGGCCTCCTTCGGCCCGACCACGACGGTGTTGTCCTTCGGCCGCACCTCGAGCACGAACCGCGGCCGCCCGTCCGGTGCGGGGTGACCGATGGCGAGCCCCCGCCGCTGCCCGACGGTGTACGCGTGGGCGCCCTCGTGCGAGCCGACCACGGTGCCGTCGCGCTCGACGATGTCACCGGTCGCCGTGCCGACGCGGTCCGCGAGCCACCCACGGGTGTCCCCGTCCGGGATGAAGCAGATGTCGTGGCTGTCGGGCTTCTGGGCGACGGTCAGGCCACGCGCTGCGGCCTCCGCCCGGACCTCGGCCTTCGACGGCGTCGCGGCGAGCGGGAACATCGCGTGCGCGAGCTGCTCCGCCGTCAGGACCCCGAGCACGTAGGACTGGTCCTTCGCCCAGGCCGCGGCACGGTGGAGTTCGCGGGAACCGTCCGCACCCGTGACGATCGAGGCGTAGTGCCCGGTGGCGACGGCGTCGAACCCGAGCGCCAGGGCCTTCTCGAGCAGCGCCGCGAACTTGATCCGCTCGTTGCACCGCATGCACGGGTTCGGGGTGCGCCCGGCGGAGTACTCGGCGACGAAGTCGTCGACGACGTCCTCGGCGAACCGCTCGGAGAAGTCCCACACGTAGTACGGGATCCCGATCGCGGCTGCCGCGCGCTGGGCGTCCATCGAGTCCTCGATCGTGCAGCAGCCACGGCTGCCCGTCCGGAGCGTCCCCGGCATGCGACTCAGCGCGAGGTGGACCCCGACGACGTCGTGTCCGGCGTCGACGGCCCGGGCGGCGGCCACGGCCGAGTCGACGCCACCACTCATCGCTGCCAGCACCCTCATCCCTCAAGCGTACGTCGTCGGGCGTACCGTGGAGGGGCCATGAGCTCGCGCGACGCCACCTTCGACCTCCGCGCGGTCGCGTTGTCCGCGTTCCTGCCCGCGACGCTCTTCGCCATCGGCGAGGGCGCGATCATCCCGATCATCCCGATCGCGGCGCACTCGCTCGGGGCGACGCTCGCGTTCGCGGGGTTCGTCGCGTCGCTCATCCTGGTGGGCGAGCTCATCGGCGACGTGCCGAGCGGCTGGGTCGTGGCGGCGATCGGCGAGCGCACCGCCATGATCGGCGCCGCGCTCGTGAGCATCGTCGGCCTCCTCGTCGCGGTGTGGTCCCCGAACGCGGTCGTGCTCGCGGTCGGGGTGTTCCTGGTCGGGGTCTCCACGGCGGTGTTCGCCCTCGCGCGGCACGCGTACATGACGACCTCGGTGCCGATCGCGATCCGGGCCCGGGCGCTCTCGACCCTCGGCGGCGTGTTCCGCTTCGGGTACTTCGTCGGTCCGTTCCTGTCCGCGGGCCTGACGCACGTGACCGGCTCGACGCAGAGCGCGTTCTGGATCCACGTCGTCTGCTGTCTGGCGGCCGCCGGGGTCCTCCTCGTCGTACGCGACCCCGTCGACGGCGCACGCGGCCTCCGGGTCCGGCCCCGGGCCTCCCGGCCGTCGCCCGCACGTCCCGCTGCCGCGTCCGCGGACCCGGGCGGTGAGGCCGCCCGAGAGGGCGCCGAGGGCCTGTTCGGCACGATCCGCCGACACCGCGCGGTGCTCCTGCGGTTGGGCAGCGGCGCGGGCCTCATCGGCGCGATGCGGGCGGGGCGTCAGGTGATCCTGCCGCTGTGGGCGGTGAGCGTCGGCATGGACGACTCGACCGCCGCACTCGTGATCGGGATCGCCGGCGCGATCGACTTCGCGCTGTTCTACACGAGTGGTCAGATCATGGACCGGTTCGGCCGGCTCGCGAGCGCGCTGCCGTGCCTCGGGGGCCTGAGCCTGTGCTACTTCCTCCTGGCGTGGAGCGACCACCTCGACACCCGGGTGGTCTGGTTCGTCGGGGTCGCGATGCTGATGTCGCTCGCGAACGGCGTCGGATCGGGCATCCTCATGACCCTCGGCGCCGACCTCGCGCCGCGCATGGCGCCCGCGCCGTTCCTCGGCGCGTGGCGGTTCACGGGCGACTTCGGGAGCGCGGCAGCACCCCTCGTCATCTCGGGCGTCACGGCGGTCGCCTCCATCGCCGTCGCGAGCGGCGTGATGGGGGTGCTCGGGATCGTCGGCGTCGGCGTGCTGCTCCGGTACGTGCCGCGGTACCTCCCGCGCCCGCTGCGCTGACCGGCGCCCCGGCTCCGCCTCCGCAGCCGCTGGCTACACTGACCGTGCCGGCGGGAGTGGTGAAACTGGCAGACACGCAGGATTTAGGTTCCTGTGCCCTAGGCGTGAGGGTTCGAGTCCCTTCTCCCGCACGCAGCTGGCCACGGAGCCGGCACTGATCGAACGTGCAGGCCGCACACGACGGTCCCACGGGTCGAGGCCGCGGAACCGCTACCCTCGTGGTGCGGGCGCCCGCCCCGCGAGCCGCCGTGCCGCCGCTGGCTGCGCAGCCAGCCGAGCGCCCGACGACCGGAAGAGAGTCATGACGACCGTCGCACTTGCCCTGATCCCGTGGCTGGATCCGACCTACATCCTCCACCACTTCGGATCCATCGCGGTCCTCGTGCTGTGCGCGATCATCTTCGCCGAGACCGGCCTGCTCATCGGGTTCATCTTCCCCGGTGACACCCTGCTCGTGATCGCCGGACTCACGGCGTTCGACCAGCACGGGCACCTCGGCGGCCTGCCGATCTGGCTCATCGCCCTCTGCGTCGGCGCTGCCGCGTTCCTCGGTGGCGAGGTCGGGTACTTCATCGGTCGCAAGGTCGGTCCCCCGATCTTCGAGCGACGCGAGAGCGGTCTGTTCTCGAAGTCGAACGTCGACCGGACCTACGCGTTCTTCGACCGGTTCGGTGCACTCGCGGTCATCGTGGCCCGCTTCGTGCCGGTCGTCCGGACCTTCGCGCCGATCGCCGCCGGTGTCGGCCGCATGTCCTACCGCCGGTACTCGCTGTACAACGCGATCGGCGCGCTCCTCTGGGGCACCGGGGTGACGTTCCTCGGCTACGTCCTCGGCTACATCCCGCCGGTCGCGCACTTCGTGCGCAACTACATCGACGTCATCCTGCTCGCAGCGGTCGTCGTCACGGTCGTCCCGGCCGCGCTGACCTACGTGCGGAACGCGCGCAAGGCGAAGCGCGAGTCGGACGAGCACGGGACCGCGGGCGAGTCGACCGCCCGCTGACCCGGCCGGGAGGCCCTGACCCGGCCGGGAGGCCCGCCGGCGGCCCGCCAGGTCGGGCCGACCTCGCGCGCCCCTCCTCGCTCCGCCGTCCGGGAGGCCCGCCAGCAGCCCGACGGACCGGGGCCGATCCATGCGGCGCCGGTGTCAGACGCCGAAGTACTCGCGGACGATCGGCGCGATCGCACGGAACGCCTTCGACCGGTGGCTGAGGGCGTCCTTCTCCGCCGCGGACAGTTCGGCGGCCGAGACCCCGGCGTCGTCCGGTCGGAACACCGGGTCGTACCCGAAGCCGCCGGACCCCGCGGGGGCCTCGAGCACCTCGCCGTTCCACACGGCTTCCTCGACGTGCTCCCACTCCGCCGACGTCGCGGGGTCGGACGACGGCACGACGAACGCCGCGGCGCACACGAACGCCGCGGTGCGCTGCACCACGCCGGCCATGTTCGCGAGCAGCAGTCGCAGGTTGTCCCCGTCGTCGCGGGTCCCGGCGTAGCGCGCCGAGTGGATGCCGGGCGCCCCGCCGAGGGCGTCGACCGCGATGCCCGAGTCGTCGGCCAGGGCCGGCAGTCCGGTGTGCGCCGCGCAGGCCCGCGCCTTGATCAGCGCGTTCGCGCCGAAGGTGTCGCCGTCCTCGACCGGCTCGGGACCGTCGTAGGCGACGAGGCGGATGCCCGCGAGTGCGTCGCCGAGGATCCGCTGCAGCTCCTGGACCTTGTGCGCGTTGTGCGTCGCGAGGACGACGACGCGGTCGCGCGCCGCCCCGGCGGCGGCGTCGGCCCCGGCGGCGGCGTCGGCCCCGGCGGCGGCGTCGGCGTGGACCCCGGCGGCGTCGGCCCCCGCCCCGGCCCCGGTCATGCCGTCGCCGTCTCGGCGAGGACCGCACGCTGGATCGCCGCGAGCGAGGCCGTTCCGGCGAGCCCGAGGTCGAGCAGCGTGTCGAGCTCGGCCCGGTCGAACGGAGCGTGCTCGGCGGTTCCCTGCACCTCGACGAAGGTCCCGGCACCCGTCGTGACGATGTTCATGTCGGTGTCCGCGCGCGAGTCCTCCTCGTACGCCAGGTCGAGCATCGGCACGCCGCCGACGATCCCGACGGAGATCGCGGCGACGCTGTCCGTGAGCGGCGTCGCCTTCTTGCCGACGAACCCGCGCTCGCGGCCCCAGGCGATCGCGTCGGCGAGGGCGACGTACGCGCCCGTGATGGACGCCGTCCTGGTCCCGCCGTCGGCCTGCAGGACGTCGCAGTCGAGCACGATGGTGTTCTCGCCGAGTCCCTTCATGTCGACGACGGCACGGAGCGACCGGCCGATCAGCCGCGAGATCTCGTGCGTCCGCCCGCCGACCTTGCCCTTGATCGACTCGCGCTGCATGCGCTCGTTCGTGGAGCGCGGGAGCATCGAGTACTCCGCGGTCACCCACCCGGTGCCCTTGCCCGCCATCCAGCGCGGGACGCCGTTCGTGAAGGACGCCGTGCAGAGCACCTTGGTGCCGCCGAAGGCGATGAGCGCGCTGCCCTCCGCCTGGGCGCTCCAGCCGCGCTCGATGGTCACGGGACGGTGGTCGGTGGCGGTGCGTCCGTCGATGCGGGTGCCGTCGTCGGTCATGGTGTCCTTCCGGTGGTGGCTGGGATGCGTGGCAGGTCGATCGCGCCGGTCTCGAGATGACCCACGCGGGAGACCTCCGGTCCGAGGAACCGGCGGGCGAGCCGGATGAAGCCGGCGCGGTCGGTCCCGGTGGTGTCGAACGCGTACGTCGGCGGCGTCGTCGCCGTCCGCTCGATGCCGTGCTCGACGAGTCGACGGTAGACGTCGTTCGCGGTCTCCTCGGCGCTCGAGACGAGGGTGACGTCCGGACCCATGACGTACTGGATCGCGGCGGACATGAGCGGGTAGTGGGTGCAGCCGAGCACGAGCGTGTCGACGTCGGCGGCGCGGATCGGCGCGAGGTACTGCTCGGCCACGGCGCGGAGCGCGGGCGAGGCGGTGTCCCCGGCCTCCACGAACTCGACGAACCGGGGACAGGCGGCGAGGGTCAGCGTGACGTCCGAGGCCGCCGCGAAGGCGTCCTCGTAGGACCGCGAACCGATGGTGCCGATCGTGCCGATGACGCCGATCCGGCGCGTCCTGCTCTGCTTGACCGCGGCGCGCACGGCGGGCTGGATCACCTCGACGACCGGGATCCCGTAGGCCTGCTCGTAGCGCTCCCGGGCGTCCCGGAGCACGGCGGAGCTCGCCGTGTTGCAGGCGATGACGAGCGCCTTGACCCCTTGGTCCACCAGGTCGTCCATGACGTCGAGCGCGTACCGGCGGACGTCGGCGATCCGCTTCGGGCCGTACGGCGAGTGTGCGGTGTCCCCGACGTAGCGCATCGACTCGCGCGGCAGCTGGTCGATGATCGCGCGGGCGACGGTGAGGCCGCCGACACCGCTGTCGAAGACTCCGATGGGCGCGTCCGTCACGGCCCCCAGCGTACCCGCGCGGCTCGGCCGGGAGGCCCGACACCCGTCCGGCGGTCCGCCCGCCCATCCCGCGGCCGCTCCGCCGCGCGGCCGCTCCGACGGCCCGCCGGTCCGGCGCGCGGCAGGTCGGCAGCACGACGGCAGCACGACGGCCCGGACTACGCTCGGGCGGGTGACCACGGCCCTCCTCACCGACCAGTACGAGCTCACGATGGTGGACGCCGCCCTCAAGGACGGCACCGCGGACCGCCGCTGCGTGTTCGAGGTGTTCGCACGGCGCCTGCCCGACGGCCGCCGGTACGGGGTGTCCGCGGGACTGGGACGGTTCCTCGCCCTGCTCGACGAGTTCCGCTTCGACGACGACGACATCGCGTTCCTCCGCGACCGACGCATCGTCGCCCCCGGCACCGCGGACTGGCTCGCGGGCTACCGGTTCCGTGGCGACGTCCGGGCGTACCGGGAAGGCGAGGTGTACTTCCCGAACTCACCGATCCTCCAGATCGAGGGCACGTTCGCCGAGGCGGTCGTGCTCGAGACACTCGCGCTCAGCGTGCTCAACGCCGACTCGGCGGTCGCGTCCGCCGCGGCGCGCATGGTGTCGGCGGCCGACCGCCGCCCCCTCGCCGAGATGGGGTCGCGCCGGACCGGGGAACGCAGCGCGGTCGCCGCCGCCCGGGCGGCCTACGTGGCGGGGTTCGGGGCGACGAGCAACCTCGAGGCCGGCCGCGTCTTCGGCATCCCGACGATGGGCACGGCCGCACACGCCTTCACGCTCCTCCACGACTCCGAGGAGGCCGCGTTCCGCTCACAGC
Source organism: Curtobacterium sp. MCBD17_019 (assembly GCF_003234555.1). NCBI lineage: Bacteria > Bacillati > Actinomycetota > Actinomycetes > Micrococcales > Microbacteriaceae > Curtobacterium > Curtobacterium sp. MCBD17_019. The sequence goes on from NZ_QKTT01000007.1 coordinate 7,388, forward strand.
TCGCGGCACTCGGTGACGGCACGACCCTGCTCGTGGACACCTTCGACATCGAGCGCGCGGTCGAGACGGCGGTCCGACTGACCGACGGACACCTCGGTGCGGTCCGCATCGACAGCGGCGACCTGCCGAGCGTCGTCGCGACCGTGCGCGCGCAGCTCGACCGCCTGGGAGCGACGTCGACGAAGATCACGGTGACGAACGACCTCGACGAGTACACGATCGCGGCGCTCCGGGCAGCCCCCGTCGACTCGTACGGCGTCGGCACGAGCGTCGTGTCCGGCAGCGGTCACCCGGCGGCGGGCATGGTGTTCAAGCTCGTTGCACACGAGGACGCCTCGGGAGCGTGGGTGCCGGTCGCCAAGAAATCCGCCGACAAGGCGACGGTCGGTGGTGCGAAGACCGCGGGGCGCAGGCTGCAGGACGGTGTCGCGGTCGCCGAGGTCCTGCACGTGGGCGGTGCTCCCGCGGACGACGAACGGCCCCTGCTCGTCCCGGTCGTGACGCACGGCGAGGTCGACGACGCGTTCCTCGGCGTGCACGGGGTCGATGCTGCGCGCCGGCATCACCGCCGGGCGAAGGCCGAGCTCCCGGCGGACGCCGAACGGATCGGTCGCGGCGAACCGGCCGTCCCCACGCTGTACGCGTGAGGACGGGACGGACTACTCGTCGCGCATGCGCTCGTAGATCTCCTTGCAGGTGGGGCAGACCGGGAACTTCTCCGGGTCACGTCCCGGCGTCCACTTCTTGCCGCACAGCGCCTTGACGGGCTTGCCCGTCATCGCGGACTCGAGGATCTTCTCCTTCTTCACGTAGTGCGAGAAGCGCTCGTGGTCCCCGGGCTCGACGCCCTCGTCCTCGAGGAGCTGCTCGAGCTCGCGGTCCATCACGTCGAGGCCGCCACCACCCGGTTCCATCGTGCTCATGGACCCAGGGTACGTCGCCGTCCGGTGGACCGGATGTGCGCTCCGCCCGATCAGTTCCGCTGCGCCGCAGCGAGGATGTCCGGCCCGGAGCGGTCGAAGAGCCGGCCGCCGACGAACACGCCGATCACGAGCACCACGACCCCGATGGCGATGCCCGAGCCGAGCGTCGCGAGCGCCCAGGGGTGCAGACCGTCACGGAACGCGCGCACGGCGAACCACCCGGCGGGCAGGGTCAGCAGCACGGTCACGACGATCGTCGCGGACTGCGCGGTGACGGCGAGCGCGCCCGTGGCCTGCGGCTGCCGGAACGGGTGGTCGCCCGGTCGGACCGCCGGGTACGGCAGGAGCGCGGACGCGATGCTCGACAGCCCGAGGCCCGTGAGCAGTGCGCACCCGGCCACGCCGAGCACCACCGGCAGCAGCGACGGGTCGCCGTAGAGCCAGACGGACACCACCGCGCCGATCACCAGGGCGGGTACGCCGACGACGAGCACGGGCACGAGCCGACCGAGCCGGTCGCTCCACCCCGGTGCCCCCGACGCGACGTGGAGCCACACCGCGGTGTTGTCGTACGAGGCGTCGTTGTGGGGCAGGAACCCGGCGATGAGCGCCATGATCGGCAGCGGCACGAGCGCCGTCCAGTGCCACGGCATGCCCGCGACGCCGAGCGGCAGCACCACGATGGGCACGAACAGGAGCACGAGGTACGACGACCGGTAGCGCGGGTCGCGGCTCCAGTAGCTCAAGCTCCGCGCGGCCACGGCGCCGACCGGGTGCGCCGGGAGCTGGTCGAACCAGCCGAGCGTGCGGTAGCGCCGGGTGCGACGACCCGCGTCGACGTGTTCCAGCAGCGTGCCGACGAGTGCCCACCACGCCCACCCGAGCACGCCGATGACGGCGAGGGCGACGACGAGCTGCCCCACGGCGGCCCCCACGTGCCCGGCCGCGGCGGACGCGGGGAACGACCACGCCGCACCCCACGGGGTCCAACCGGCGGCCCGTGCCGCGTGCCGGACGCTCGCCGACACGGGGTCGTGTCGGGCCGCCATGACCACGAGCGAGAGCGCCGGCAGGCCGAGGACCACCACCACGAGTGCGACGAGCCAGCCGGCGTCGCGGGTGCGGTGCGCGGCGAACAGCCAGGCGCCGAGCGTCGCCGTCACCCGTGCGAGGAGCGCGCAGGTGAGCACGACGAGGACCGCGGACAGCAGCGCGAGCAGTGTCGTGCCGACGCCCCGGCTCCAGGCGACCACCTGCGCCACGGCGACGACGGCCACGGCCACGGTCGGCACCCCGACGAGTCCGGCGACGCCGAGCCCGAGGGTGAGGTCGCGACGGCCGATGCCGAACGTGGCGAAGCGCCGTGGGTCGAGCTGGTCCCCCTCACCGAGCGCGAACGGGACGAGCGTGAAGCCGAGCGCCACGAGTGCGCCGACCGGCACGACGAGGGCCGCGGCCGTCGACGCGGTGTCATCGCGGAGCCCGGCCACGGCGGCGGCGGCGCATGCGGCTGCGACGAACGCGGCCAGCGCGGCGACCACCACGAGGACGGAGCGGGACGCGGACCGGCGGAGCGCGCCGCCCAGCGAGTCGAGTCTCAGTCGGAGGAGTTGTGCAACCATTCCATGCTCTCTCCGACGACCCGGCCACCGGCGAGTTCGACGAACTTGTCCTCGAGGCTCTTGCGCCCGCGGACCTGGGCCATCGTGCCCGACGCGAGCACCTGCCCACCGACGATGATCGCGACCGAGTCGCACGTGCGCTGCACCAGTTCCATGGAGTGGCTCGACAGCACCACGGTGCCACCGCCCGCGGCGTACCGGCGCAGGATGTCGGTGATCGTGACGGCACTGACCGGGTCGACCGACTCGAACGGCTCGTCGAGCACGAGGAGCCGCGGCGAGTGGATCAGTGTCGCGGCGAGGGCGATCTTCTTCGCCATGCCGACGGAGTAGTCCGCGACCTGCCGACCGAGGGCCTCGCCGAGGTCGAACGCCTGCGCCAGGTCCGCGCTCCTCGAGCGTGCCGTGGCCCGGTCGAGGCCGTGCAGCGTCGCCGAGTAGAAGAGCAGCTGTGCGCCCGTCAGGCGGTCGAACAGGCGGAGTCGGTCCGGGAGCACCCCCATCGCACGCTTCGCCGCGGTCGGGTCGGACCAGACGTCGTGGTCGAGGACGGTCACGCTGCCCGCGTCGGGGCGGAGGAGCCCGGTCAGCATCGAGAGCGTGGTCGTCTTGCCGGCACCGTTCGGACCGACGACGCCGAACACCGAGCCCTTGCGGATCTCCAGGTCGATGTGGTCGGCGGCGACCGTCTGGCCGTACCGCTTGACGAGTCCGGAGGCCGCCAGGACGACCGGTTGCTGCGGCCGGGGCGAGGTGCGCTTCGTCACGGGTCGGGCGGCCCGCTTCTTGCCGGTCCGGGCGGTGCCGGGCGCGGCGGCCGTGGTGCGTTGTCCCCGGGCGTCCCGGGTGGCGTCGTCCTGCTCGGCCGGAACCGCGGGCGCCGTGGCCCCGACGGGCGGAGCGTCCGTGGACGTCACGATCGCATCGTCGTCACCGACAGCGGGAGGCAGGTCACCGACGTCCTCGAGCGGGAACTCCGACAGGTCCGCCGTCGCGTCCATGGTCGCGTAGGGCGAGGACTCGTCCGCAGCGGGGCCGGCGGCCGCGGTCGCCTCCTCGGCGCCACGCGCACCGCGGGCAGCGCCGGCGCGACCGCGCGGTGCACCCGGACGTGCAGCGCCGGAACGACCGGCACCCGTCCGCGGTGCCGCCGGTCGCTTGACCCGGGGCTTCGGCGTCGTGCTCTTCGGGACGGCGGCGGGCAGCGCGCCGCCCTCGCCGTCGGTCCGCTCGCCGTCGGTCACGTCGTCCCCCGTACCGCGCCGTTCGTCGACGCCATCCATGTTCCGGGTGGCAGCACCGACGGCGTCGTCCGCATCGTCGGTCACAGCTCCCACCGCCCCACCGTACCAACGCCAGGGATGACGCGAGCCCGGCTCCGCACGATCACGAATCGGACACGAAATGCGCGGTGCCCGGCCGCTCCGCGCACGAGGGCGCCTAGGATTCACCGAGACACAACGGTGTGTTCACGAATCAGCAACCTGCCGCGCTCGTCCGTCCCCGGGGTACCGATGTTCTCGGGCATCTCAGAGACGTCTCGGGCAGGATCGATCAGCCCGACCGCGCAACGGCGCCCGGGCGGACCCCGAGGAGACCAGCATGACCACGCAGATCGTGATCCTCGCCGCGGGCATGGGCAGCCGGCTCGGTCGCTCGCTCCCGAAGCCCCTCACCGAGCTGGCGGACGGCCGGACCATCATGCAGCAGCAGTTCGACAACATCCGCGCCGCGTTCGGGTCCTCCGCACGCGTCACGATCGTCGTCGGCTACAAGTCGGAGTACATCGTCGAGGCCTTCCCCGAGGCCTCCTTCGTCTACAACGAGTCCTACGACTCCACGAACACCTCGAAGAGCCTCCTCCGTGCGCTCGGCGCGTCCGGCAAGGGCGGAGTCCTCTGGATGAACGGCGACGTCGTGTTCGACCCGCGTGCGCTCGTGCGCGCTGCGGACATGATGGACCAGGACCGCTCGTTCGTCAGCGTCAACACCGAGAAGGTCTCGGACGAAGAGGTCAAGTACACCGTCGACGCCGAGGGCTTCATCGACAAGCTCTCGAAGCGGGTCGTCGGTGGGCTCGGTGAGGCCGTCGGCATCAACTACGTCTCCTCGTCCGACAAGCAGGCGCTCATCCGTCAGCTCGGTCGCGTCGACGACCAGGAGTACTTCGAGGGCGGCATCGAGGCGGCCATCGCCGAGGACGGGCTACGCTGGTCGCCCGTAGACATCTCCGACCTCTACGCGGTCGAGATCGACTTCGCCGAGGACCTCGAGCGCGCGAACGACCTGTTCGTCTGATCCGTTCCGTCCGGGTCGCCTCGGCTCGATGCCGAGGGAACGCATGACCACGACGAGTGCGCCGGTGACCACACCGACCGCCCCGGCAGCCTCACGGACCGCGAGCACCCGGTACCGTCACGCACTCTGGCTCCTGACGATGCGGGACCTCCGGGTCCGGTACTCGACCTCCGCGCTCGGGTACCTGTGGTCGATCCTCGATCCGCTCGTCATGTCGGGCATCTACTGGTTCGTCTTCACGCAGGTGTTCCACCGCGACGTCGGCGAGGAACCGTACATCGTGTTCCTGCTCACGGCCCTGCTGCCGTGGATGTGGTTCACCGGCGCCGTCTCCGACTCGACGCGCGCGTTCATCAAGGAGACCAAGCTCATCCGCTCGACGACGATCCCGCGGAGCATCTGGGTGGCGCGGGTCGATCTGTCGAAGGGCATCGAGTTCCTCTTCAGCATCCCGGTCCTCGCGCTGTTCGCCGTGGTCTCCGGAGCGCCCGTGCACTGGCAGATCGTCTGGTTCCCCGTCGCGATCGTCGAGCAGCTCGTGCTCGTCTACGGCATCGGCATGATCGTCGCCCCCCTCGTCGTGTTCTTCCGCGACCTCGAGCGCGCGACGAAGCTCGTTCTCCGCTTCGCCTTCTACGCGTCGCCGATCATCTACTCGCCCCTCAACCTGCCGAAGGCCCTGCACGGCTGGTCGTCGTTCAACCCGCTGACGGGCATCTTCAGCATGTACCGGTCGGGGTTCTTCCCCAACCAGTTCAACGAGCGGGCGATCGTGGTCGGCGCGGTCGTCACCCTCGTCGTGCTCGGCGTCGGCCTGCTCGTGTTCCGCGCGAGTGAGCGCCGCGTCCTCAAGGAGCTCTGATGACCGCACCCGTCGCCACCGTCGACGTCCGCACGACCCCGGTGATCGCGGTCGAGGACGCGGGCATCCGGTTCCGTCGCAACCGCCGCTCGCACCGGAGCTTCAAGGACCTCTTCGCGGGGCGGAGCCGACGACGACGCCCCGACGAGTTCTGGGCCCTCCGACACGTCTCGTTCACGGTGCAGCCGGGCGAGTCGATCGGCGTGGTCGGGCGCAACGGCCAGGGCAAGTCGACGCTGCTCAAGCTCGTGGCGCAGGTGATGCTGCCCGACGAGGGCCGGGTCCACGTCGGCGCCGGGGTCGCGCCGCTCATCGAGATCACCGGTGGCTTCGTCGGCGACCTGACCGTACGCGACAACGTCTTCCTCACCGCCGGCCTCCACGGCATGTCGAAGGCCGAGATCCAGGCGGCCTTCGACGACATCATCGCCTTCGCCGAGATCGGTGACTTCGTCGACACCCCCTACAAGCACCTGTCGAGCGGCATGAAGGTCCGGATCGCGTTCGCGGTGATCGCACGCCTCGAGGAGCCGATCATCCTGGTCGACGAGGTCCTCGCCGTGGGCGACAGGGCGTTCCGCGAGAAGTGCTACCGCCGCATCGACGAGATGCTCGCCGGTGGTCGCACGCTGTTCTTCGTGTCCCACAACGACAAGGACCTGCGCCGCTTCTGCACGCGCGGCCTCTACCTGGACAAGGGAGCACTCGTGCTCGACGGCACGATCGACGAGGCGCTCGACCGCTACGCGGCGGACAGCGCCGGCGCCTGACCCGCGCTCGCTCCCGCTCCACAACCGGAGCCGCACCGCCCCGCTCCACAACCCCCGTCGGCCCATGGGTCCGCCCGGCCCCCACCGTCGGCCGCTCCCCCTAGCGTCGGCCCCATGCTCCACACCGAGACCGCGTACCCCGTCCCCTTCCAGCTCGAACGATCCGACAGCCCGCACCGCTACGACCTCCGGAACCGGAGCGACGAACCACTCGACGGCCTCACCCTCACGCATCTCGGCACCGGGTACGCTCCCCCGCTCCGCATCCGCCGGCTCGATCCCGGTCAGGCACTCGGCATCGCCGTGTTCGGTGGGGCGCCGGAGGACGCCGGCGTGGTCGTCGTCCGGTGGCGCCGGCCCGACCGGCAGGAGTACCTCTGGCGGGTCGCCCTGTGAGGGCGCCCGGGCCGGAGCGCAGGTCAGGCGGTGGGCGCAGGCGCGGTGGGCGTGTCACCGCGCGCGTCATCGGCACCGCGTTCGCGCGCGACCTCGTGCCAGCGGGCGAGCAACCGCTCGACCGCGGCGTGGAACCGCGCCGTCGCCGCTCCGGGCGTCGTGTCCCCGAAGTACCGGCCCACCCAGTACTGGAGCCGCTCGGTCTGCGAGGCGTCGTGCAGCGCCGCGTCGACCCGGTCGAGCACGGCGGGGGCGTCCTCGGCGTGGAGCCAGTCCGCAGCCGTCAGGTAGCCGCCCTCGTCGACCTCGGCGTCCGGATGGACGGGCCGCGTCACGATCAACGGGCGACCGACGGCGAGCCGGTCGTAGATCATCGCGCTGATGTCCGTGATCGCGACGTCGGCGTCGGCGAGCTGCCACCCGAGCACCGGACCGTCGTCGTACACGTGGTGAGCGGCCGGATCAGCGGCGTTCGCGGCGGTGATGGCGGCGACGATGCGCTGGTGGGCCTCCCGGTAGTCGGCGTCGCGGACGCCGCTGCGGGGGTGTGGCCGGTACACCAGCCGGTGCTGGGGCGACGCGAGCACGCGCTCGGTGAGCGCGACGCCGTGCGTGGCGATGGAGCCGTACGCGGCTGCTGGCCGGTCGCCCTCCCAGGTCGGCGCGTAGAGCACCACGGTGCGACCGTCGGACGGATACGGCACCGCGCCGGCGAAGTGATCGGCCTGCGGACGTCCGATGGCGATCGTCCGGCGATCGAGGTCGTAGTCCCACAGCGCCTTCGACAGCCGGTCGCGCGCGGCGTCCCCGGCGATCAGGGCGTAGTCGTACGCCTTGAACTGGTTCGTCGTCATGTACATCTTGTCGCTCTCGCCGTGGTTGACGAAGACGTGCCACATGCGCCCGTACCGCATCATCTGGAAGTTTCGGGCGTTCTGGTTGACGTACAGGACGATGCGCGGGCGCTGTTCGTCCACGAACCGCTCGAGGTCGACCACTTGCCGCGCGTACACGACCGCCACGGGCGCCTCCTCGAGCAGACTCAGCATGGTGCCGGGCGACCGCGCGATGATCGCCACCGGGTGCTCCTTGGCGAGCTTGGCCAGCGGCGCGTACCACTGCCGGATCTGGTACATGTTCACGGGTCCGTCGGCGAAGTACACGGCGACCTCGATCGAGCGGGGATCCGGGACGTCGACGGACGGGAGCCGTCGGTCGAGTTCGCGGCGGTTGCGGCGCGAGCGCACGAGGCGGGTGACCAGCCGGCGCGCGGTGCGGACGTCACGGAGGATCGGCAATGGTCCCTCCTTCCGGCCGTCCTGGGACGACCACTTCGATCTGGGCTAGACGACGGGCGGCCGACCGGCGGCGGTCATGCGCGCGATGGTGATGAGGCCGAGCGGTCGGCGGGGGCCGCAGTCGGTGGACCAGCCCTCGCGGAGACCGGCGAACCACACGAGCAGTCGTCGCGGGTGTCGACGCCACCGGATCAGCTGGACGAGGGCCCAGCTCGCCACGTACACCGGCTGCAGCACCGCCGGAAGGTTCCGGCGGGCGAGCCACACCCGGTTCCGGGCGTTGAGCCGGTAGTACTCGCGGTGCCGAGCCGGGTCGATCGCGGGGTGGTGCGCGACGAGGTCCCCCGCGTACCAGGCACGCCGACCGACGCCCCAGACGCGCCAGGCGAGCTCGATGCCCTCGTGGGCGTAGAAGTACACGTCCCCCCAGCCGCCCGTGGCGCGGAACACCTCGAACGGCAACATCGTCGCGCCCTCCCACACGCTGAACACCGGACCGGACCGCTGCGGGTCGCCCTTGCGGATCCGGGGCACCCAGCGGCGGGGGTTGGACGCCCCGCTCGGGTCGACGACCCGCGGCTGGATGAGTCCGAGCGTCGGATCTCCCTCGAAGGCACGCACGGCGTCCGCGAGGAACGACGGGGACGGGATCGCGGCGTCGTCGTCGAGGAAGAACACGTAGTCGCCCTCCACGACGGCTGCTCCGGCGTTCCGGCCCGCGGGGATCCCGACGTTCTCGGCGAGCGCGAGCGGTCGGACGTCCTCGGGCAGGCCGGTGGGGGTCCAGCCGTTGCCGACACACACGACGTCGAGCTCGACGCGCTCCTGTGCGAGCACGGACTCGAGCCCGCGCCGGAGGTCGTCCGGACGCGTGCCCTGTGTGAGGCTCACCACCGCGACCCGCGGACGGTCACGATGCGGCACCGCTCGGCGGCGCAGGGTCCCGGGCCCGGTCACGCCCGCACCCGCTTCGAGGCGATGATCGCGAGGAAGTGCCCGGCGAGCGCCAGGACCGACAGCGGCAGGAGCGCCCCGACGAGGATCCGGTCCGCCAGCGGGTGCCCCATGACGAGCCCGAGGAGCGCGAACACGAACGCGAGGATGGTGAGCTCGACGGAGTGGTACAGCCGGTGGAACGGCAGGAACCGCGCGACCTGGCGGAGGGACGCGAGGCGACGGCCGCTCGGCACGGTCGTGTGGTCGCGGCGGTCGACCAGTCGATCCAGCCCCGCGTTCGCCCGCGCCACGTGCACCATGTCGTTGAGCGCCTTGTTGAGCACGATCACGAGCGCCAGTGCGAACCCGATCGTCGTCCACGCGTAGTCGCCGCCGTGCACGGGCCAGGTCGCGGCTCGGACGCCGAGCGCAGCCGGGATCAGGCCCTCAGTCGTGTAGTGGCCGACCTTGTCGAGGAACACCCCCGCGGGTGACCGGGTCCCCCGCCACCGGGCGACCTCACCGTCGGAGCAGTCGACGAGCATCTGGAGCTGTCCGAGCACGAGCGCGAGCGCGGCCCCGAGGAGTCCGGGCACGAGCAACGCGGCCGCCGTGCTCCAGCCGACGAGGATCATGACGCCCGTCACCTGGTTCGCGCTGATCCGGGTGCGCAGCAGGAACCAGGTCAGGTACGGGGAGACGTCGCGCAGGTACAGCGACGCCGTCCAGTGTTCCGCATTCGCACGTGAGCGGACCTCGTCGGGCTGCGTCACCGCGCGGAGCTCGGCGATGGACCGCGGCCGGTCGTACGCGTGCTCGGCGTGGTCGCCGAAGAGGCGGTCCTGGGGCAGCGACTCGTCGTCCGCTCCCGACTCGCCCGGGACGTGCTCGGGGATCTGGTCGTCGGTCATGTCACCTCCCGGTGTGGGTCGTGAGTTCGGAGGTGCGGGCGAGGAACCCGAGGACGAACCCGATCCCCCACCCGATGTGGATGCACGGCAGCACGACGACGAGCCACGCCCGCGTCACCGGGTCACTGCGGCGTGCGACGACCGATGCGCCGACCACCACGAACGCCAGGTACGCGCCCGGGACGACGAACCCGAGCATCGCCCAGGAGAGGGCCGACCGGAGGATCGCCCCGACGACGCCGACGATGCCGGCGATGACACCGCCGGACACCGCCACGACCATGACCGGGGGGACGAAGTACCGCAGACCGTTGCCCGTCGGGAAGCGCCGTGCGAGCTCGCCGCGCCACAGACCGGTCGCCACGAACTGCCGCACGAGGCGACGCAGGCTCGGCCGGGGCCGGTACGTCACCACGAGTTCGGGGGTGAACCACACCGTTCCGCCCGTCATCCGCAGACGACGGTTCAGCTCCCAGTCCTGGCCGCGCTTGATGCCCTCGTCGAACAGACCGACCTCGACGAGCCGCTCGCGTCGGAACACGCCGAGGTACGCGGTCTCGGCCGGACCGGCCTGACCGCCCACGTGGTGCGGGGTGCCACCGAGCCCGACCCGACTGCCGTACGCGAGCGCGACCGCGCGCTCGAACGGGGTGCGTCCCTCGGCCCGCATGATGCCGCCGACGTTGTCGGCGCCGGACTCGAGCAGCACGCGGACCGCGACCCGCGTGTACTCCGGCGGCAGCACCGAGTGGGCGTCGACGCGGACGACGACCGGGTGCACCGAATGCCGGATGGCGACGTTGAGCCCCGCGGGCGTGGAGCCGACCGGGTTCGGGACGGCGCGGATGCGGGGATCGGCGCGGCTCATCTCCTCGACCAGCTCGTTGGTGCCGTCGATGGAGGGGCCGAGCGCCAGGATGATCTCGATCGGTCCGTCGTAGTCCTGGTCGAGCAGGCTCCCGACCGCCGCACGGACCTCGGTGACCTCGTTGAGGACCGGCATCACGTACGAGACCCCCGGCAGGGGCTGGCCGTCTGGCTGCATTCGATCAGTACCTCGTGGTCCTCGCGGAACGGAGCCGTGGCCCACCGGGGACCGCCCCGTAGAGCGTGCACGAGCCTAGCAGCGCCGTCGACCGCGCCCCTGCGCCCGGCCGGGATGGCGGGAGGCCCGGCCCACCTCGTCGAGGTGGGCCGGGCCTCCCGGTCGGCCGCCCGGCGTCAGCTGGCCTTGTAGGTGCCCAGCGTGACGTCGGCGGTGTGGCTCTGCCCGTTCCGGACGTACGTGACCGTGGTCTTCGCACCGCCCGCGAGGTACCGCACCTGTGCGGTGAGGTCGGTACCGTCGGTGACCTGGACGCCACCGAGCGCCGTCACGACGTCGCCCTTCTGCAGCCCGGCCGACGCCGCGGCGCCACCGCTCGTCACCGACTTGATGACCGCGCCCACCTGCGTGGCGCTCGTGTCGTCGGTCGCGTCGCCGACCGTGGCGCCGAGGAGACCGTGGCTGGCGGAACCGCTGTCGATGATCTCACCCGCGACGCGCTTGGCAAGGTTCGCTGGGATGGCGAAGCCGACGCCGATGCTGCCGGACTGGGAGTCGGACGACGACGAGGAGCTGCCCGCGCTCGCGATCGCGACGTTGATCCCGATGAGACGCCCCTTGGAGTCGAGCAGCGCGCCACCCGAGTTGCCCGGGTTGATCGCCGCGTCGGTCTGGATCACGGGCAGCGACACGACGTCCGACGTGGACGCGCTGCCGTTGTCGCCGTTGCCCCAGAAGTCGTACGGGCCCTGGCCGTTGTTGCCGCCGCCGTCGTTCGAGTCACCGGAACCGCTGCTCGGCGCGCTCGACGTGACCTGGATGCTCCGGTTCAGGGTCGAGACGATGCCGTCGGTGACGGTGTTCGACAGCCCGAGCGGCGCGCCGATCGCCACGGCGGTGTCGCCGACGTTGAGCTTCTCCGAGTTGGCGAAGTCCATCGGGGTCAGGCCGCTCGCGTCGATCTTGACGACCGCCAGGTCGACCGTGGGGTCGGTGCCGACGAGCGTGCCCTTGTAGATCTTGCCGTCCGAGGTCGTGACCTGGATCGTGCCCTTCGAGCTGTCACCGTCGAGCGTCACCACGTGGGTGTTCGTGACGATGTAGCCGTCCTTGTCGAGCACGACTCCGGATCCGGTGCCGGCCTCACCGCCCGCGGTCACGTTGATGGTGACGACCGAGGGCGTGGCCTTCGCCGCGACCGCGGTGACCACGGTCGCGGAGTTGTAGTCGTTCACCGTGAGGTGCCCGTTCGAGGTGGTGCCCGACGAGGTCGTCGTGGTCGTCCCGCCGTCGTGGTCGGCCGCGGCGTACACGGTCGCCCCGCCCAGCCCGCCGATGACCGCGCCGATGACGAGCATCCCGATGAGCGGCAACGCGCCACGACGTCGGGCGTCGCGCGGCTGACCGCTGTCGCCGCCCTCGAAGTACGTCCCGTTCCGCCGGTCGGCGCCGTCCACGTCGCCGAACGCGCTCGTCGGCGCCTGCGAGGAACCCGGAGCGGTGGTCTGGTGCGCACCCGGTCCGTAGCCGATCGGGTGTCCGTACTGGTCGGTCGCTCCCTGGCCGCCGGCGGACGGAGCGCCGTACGCCGAGCCGCCGTGCGACTGCCCGTAGGGCGACTGCTGGCCGTACTGGCCGCCCTCCTGGTGGCCCTGACCGTACTGACCGTACTGACCGTACTGGCCGCTGTCGTGGCCCTGCTGGCCGTACTGCCCCTGCTGGCCGTACTGCCCCTGACCGTACTGCCCCTGCTGGCCGTACTGCCCCTGGCCGCCCGCGTCGCGGGGGTAGGGGGCCGTGAAGCGATCGGTCTGCTGCGCGTCCTGCGCGCGACCGTCGGAGCCGTACCCCGGCAGTCGCTCGCCGTACCGCGGCTGGTCCGCGTCCCCCGTGTCGGCCCCGGTCGTGCGGGCCTCGTCGTCGTCGGCCGTCATCGGCGTGCTCCAGTTCTCATCGCGGTCGGCTCGTCGGCGCCCCGCTCCGTGGCGGCCGCTCGACGGTCGTCGTTCCCGGTCGGGGTGGTGTCGGTCATGCTCGGCGTGCTCCCTTCCAGCGCAGAGCAGTCTCGCCCACCCACCTGAACGGTCGTCCTGCCACCCCTGGCAGGACCCTAGGTCGAGCATAAGCACCACCTGAACGTCGTGGTCGTCACGCCCGGACACATCCGTCGCCGGGTGCGCCGCGGCCGTTAGGTTGGACCGACCAGCCCAGAGACGGGAGCAGCATGCGAACCACCGGACCCTGGCTCCGCGCCGCCGAGGGAGCGATGCTGCTCGCCCCGGACGGACGACCCGCCCCGACCGTGTTCGCCGAGATGAGCGCGCTCGCGGCGGCCACCGGCGCCATCAACCTGGGCCAGGGGTTCCCGGACCAGGACGGGCCTGCCGCGGTGGTCGAGGCCGCGGCCGCCGCCGTGCTCGCCGGGGTCAACCAGTACCCGCCGGGCCGCGGCATCCCGGACCTCCGCGCCGCCATCGCCGAGCACCAGCGGCGGTTCCACGGCATCGACCTCGACCCGGAGCGCGAGGTCCTCGTGACGGCCGGGGCGACCGAGGCGCTCGCGGCCACCCTGCTCGCCCTCGTCGACACCGGGGACGAGGTCGTCACCTTCGAGCCGTTCTACGACGCGTACGGCGCACTCATCCGCCTCGCGGGCGGGACGCACGTCACCGTCCCCCTGGTCGCACCGGACTTCCTGCCCGACGAGGCCGCACTCCGCGCCGCGGTCACCGACCGGACCCGGGTGATCCTCGTCAACACGCCGCACAACCCCACGGGTCGGGTCCTGCCGCGCGAGGTCCTCGCGACCATCGTGGAACTCGCCGAGCGGCACGACGCGGTGATCCTCACCGACGAGGTCTACGAGCACCTCACGTTCGGCGTCCCGCACGTCCCGATCGCGACCCTCCCCGGCGCCTGGGAACGCACCGTCACGGTCTCGAGCGCCGGCAAGACCTTCAGCACCACCGGGTGGAAGATCGGCTGGTTGAGCGGCCCGGCCACGCTCGTGGAGGCGGCGCTCGCGGTCAAGCAGTTCCTCACCTTCGTGAACGGCGCGCCGTTCCAACCCGCGGTGGCGGTCGGCCTCCGGTTGCCGGACGCCGTGTTCCAGGGTGTGGCCGACGACCTGCGCGTCAAGCGCGACCTGCTGGCGGCCGGCCTCACCGCCGCCGGCTTCGACGTCATGCTGCCGGACGCCACGTACTTCGTCATCGCGGACGCGGCCCCCCTCGGCGCTCCGGACGCCCGCGCGCTCTGCCTGGACCTCCCGCGCCTCGCCGGGGTCGTCGGAGTGCCCGTGACCGCATTCGTCCGACCCGACCACGCGGCCGGCTACCGCTCCCTCGTCCGCTTCGCCTTCTGCAAGCGCCGCGAGGTGCTCGAGGAGGCCGCCGGCCGGCTCGCGGCACTCCGCGCTACCGCGGTGTGATCGCGTAACGGCGCAACGCCAGCGACGGGTTGACCGCCCGCACGCGTTCCACGGTCGCGGTCTCGATCGTCGCGGCCAGGAGGCCCGGATCCGCTCCGAGCCCGGCGACGACGACGCCCGACGGGTCGAGCACCACCGAGTGGCCGACGCCGACCGGGGGTGTCTGCCCGGCACCGACCACGTACACGGTGTTCTCGATCGCCCGAGCCGTCAGCAGTGTCCGCCAGTGGTGCTCCTTGCCCGGCCCCCGGACCCACTCCGCCGGCACGAGCAGGACGTCCGCGCCAGCGACCGCGAGCCGACGGCTGACCTCGGGGAACCGGAGGTCGTAACACGTCTCGACGCCGATCCGTACGCCGCCGCGCTCGAACACGGGCTCCTGCTCCGGATCCCCCGGCTCGATCCACTCCGACTCCCGAGCGCCGAACGCGTCGTAGAGGTGCACCTTGCGGTAGGCGAGCACGACGTCACCGTCGGCGCCGACTGCCACGACCGTGTTGCGGAACCGGTCCGCGTCCGTACCGCGTTCGCTCATGCCCGCGACGATGGTGAGGCCCGTCCTCCTCGCGTGCCGCGCGAGCCCCGAGACGAACGGGCCGTCCAGCGGCTCCGCGGCATCGACGTACGAACGGCCGAGCTCGGGCTCGAAGAACGAGCTGTACTCCGGTGCGACGAGGACGTCGGCACCACGGGCGGAGGCGGCGTCCGCCGCCGCACCGATGGTCGCCACGTTCGCGGCGACGTCGGCGACCGGCGCGAACTGGGCGACGGCGATGGTCAGGGTGGCGGGCACGGTCACGAGCGTAGACACCGGCCGGGAGGCACGCGACCCCACCGACGCGCGGCGTCTGCTCCGCCCTCGACCGGGAACGCAGCAACGGGGAACACCGGAGCGCGAACGCAGAAGGCCCGGTCCTGGCGGACCGGGCCTTCATCTTGTTGCCCTCGCTCACGCGCCGCACAACACCCTTGTCGAACATCCCGACCCTTCCGGTCGCGACCCCGGTCTTCCCCACCCCGGTCGACCGCGCATGACGCGCAAGCAGCAGGACGAGATCGTCGCGCTGTACGAGTCGGGCTTGAGTACTCGAGCAGTAGCGGAACGTGTTGGACTTGGGAAAACGACGGTCCTGCGGGCGCTCGGGCTTGCAGGCATCACGATCCGGCCGCGCGGGAACCACGGGCGGCAGTGAGGCGGAGGCTAGGAAGCGTCTTGCTCCTCTTCGATCTCATGCACGATGCGTTCCGCGATTGAACGTGCGATGCGGTCGAGACCTGGCTCAGGACGAGCCAGGCCGTGGATCACCTTGTGCCCTGATGGTTTCTGTCCGGTCGCTGCTTGCTTGCGGCGCTCTGCTTCCCAGTCAATCGTGCTCAGACGATCGAAGCGCTTCATGACCTTGCCAGCACGGTGCGGGAGCGAGGGGTCTGCGGCAGTGGCAGCTCGTCGGTGAGCGAGGGCTTCCGTGTCATTGAGATGCTTCGTGAAGGCGAAGAATTCGTGGAGGGTGAGCTGCTCGGCGTACGGCAGGTGCGAGAGGACGGGGATCTTTAGGAACCAGTCTGCGAAGAGGGACCGACGGGTGGCGAGGTACTGGGAGGAGCTAAGGCGTGGCATCGATCAGGCGATTATGAATCGAACTATTGACGATTACAAGCGTGAGCTATTCAAGAACTTAGAACTACATAAGGAACTGATGCTTCGCTCAAACCTCGCTCAAGGGTGGCAAGTTGTCTCTCGGCGACAGCTAGAACGAGGAGCGCACGCGCTCGGCTTGCACCGACATAGAACACACGCAATGATTCACTACTTCTTCCATTAACCCAGGTATCTAGCACATGCTCTTCGCCAGCACGGGCGCGAGACGGGATATCTAATAAAACAGCTTCGAACTCACCACCCTTGACGGCATGTATGTGCTTCGCGGCCGGGATAGGCGTCGTCGCATGAGTGATGGCATGACTCCAGCTCTGCCAATCCTCTTCAGCAGCCGATCTGAAACGGTTTCCTAGTGTCCGAACCAACTTCGGGCTGGACGACTGAAACTGCGATTTCAGTAGTGCCACGATGGACTTTCCGACGTCTTGGCGATCGGTCCAATCGACCGAGCGGGCCAACAACTCTGACATAAACCATGACACCGATGACATTGATAGACCTAGGGCATCAAGCTTTCTTGTCATGCCGGCGTTACTCATATTCTCCGGCCAATCGAATGCTCCAAGTATGACGTGCGCGGCGCGACTCAAGGTGTCCCTTTTCGCCGTGCTAGTCCTAGTAGTAATTAAGGACCCAAGTGCACTCAGTAGACGCCCCGTCCCGTCATTTCCTGATGCGTCATAATTCCGGCCCCCTGACAACGCAAGCGCGCCGTTTCGGGTATCTGATAAGATTTGGCGATCGCGCTCCGCGATATTGAGCCCGGTAGCAAGTTCCGCAAACACAGTACGCTGAAACTCAGGCGAACCGACTGCAACTACAATCTTTTGTGCTCGCCATGCATCAGGGATATCTCCCACGGATCTGATCTGCGCATCACCCGATCGCCGTAACGCACCTACGAGAGCACAGATGGCCGGCGAGGACCGGTGATTATCCTTGAGACGCACAACCGAGTCCCGGGGTAAGGCGTCTCGATAGGCGCCATAGTCGACGCTCGTAACCTGCCGAAATGCGTATATCGCCTGATCCGGGTCAGCAACCACGACAACCTTAACTTTTAGCTCAACGAGTCGGTCAAGAATGGCATGTTCTACTTCAGAGCAATCTTGAAACTCGTCAACAAGCACTTCCTTGAAGCGATCGGCAATACGGTTTTGTAGCCACTTCTGGGTTGGATCGCACAGAATCTGTAGCGCCTTGTAACGAGCACCGTCACAATCGAACGTTCCAGCTCGATTCAAACCCGAGATCTTGGCACGCGCGGTACTAATGAGATCGTTTGGCGTCGTACCGTGTTTCGCGAGTTGAGCAATGTAAGTTCGAGCATTCGCCGCTGTAGCCTCGAGGAAAACGTACTCGCCCTGCGCATTTGGGACAAAGCTACCTAGTGGCACTCCCGATCCATGCACGCCAGGAGCCTTCACTACCGATATGTCGCCCGAAAGCTCGTTCCATGAGTCAAGATAGGACGGCGTCTTCCGAAAAGTTCGACGAAACCAGGGCGTTACCACGTAGCGATGCAGGAAGGCGTCGAAGGTTCCTACAAAGTTAGGTACCGCTGTCCTTCCATCGTAGCTACCGGATCGACGGGTGACCTCATCGATGGCAGCGTTTGTGAAGGATAGAAGCGCAACTGACTTGCCACCTGATGCAATCGACGCTCGGTAGCGCGCGACGATGACCCTCGTTTTGCCTGCTCCTGGGCACGCTTCGACCAATCGAACGTTCGAGTCGAGGGCACGCAGCTGTTCCTCCGAGAGGTCAAGATCGTCTGTCATGACAGGTTCGCCGAGTCGGAGGCTGACGCAGCCAAAGCCACAAGCGCCGCGAGCGCCTCACCAATATAGGGCGGTGCGACTAGGTCATCGCCTGCCTGCAGCCCCTCCGCCACAAGCTGAGCGAAGTCACCCTTACCTAGATCAAGGCCGCCCGTCTTCTTCTGAATTTCTTCAGCAAAACGTGCGGCACGGGCACTTGGCGCTATCGCGGAGAAAAGGTCGTCCCACTTTGCCTCACTCCTCGGATGCATCTTCACATAGCTCGACTTGAGAAGGGCTTCGTTCGACTCCACCGCGAATAGGTCGGCTTCGAGGGTCGTCTGTCCGTGAAAGACCTTCAGGCGGCCGCCATCAATCGCTTCTACGAATTTAGCCTCGTATGCGTGCTTTCGCGCCTCGCCCTGCAGCAGTCCATCCTTGTCAGGATCGCCATCCGTGATCACGCAGACGAAGTCAACCCTTGTCGTCGTACCCTCGAGAAGCAGCTTGAGGTATGGAAGGAAATCGACTCCATCCACCGCAATGAAACTCACTGAGGCGAGATGGCGTAGCGCCGATGCATTATCCTTGTATACGTGCTTCGCCAGCGCTGGAATTAAGATTGACTCTGCAATTCCTTCGACCAGAACAACGTGGCGGGCAAACAAAAGGGCTCCCCTTGTCGCATTGAGGTACCGGTCAATCTTTCTCGTGTCCGCGTCACTCAATCCAAGGCCCGATATAGCCGTTGCTTCAGTAGACCACTGCATACCTCCGACATCAGTCCGATCAAGCGTTTCTTCTACCGACTCCTCGGCCTCTACCTCTGCATCGGTTAGTAGATCCTCCGCGATGGTTTCTTGTTGCTCTCCGTCGAACTCACGGGATATAACAACCACATCTTCTACACTCACGGAACTGGCGAGATGTGGCGAATGCGTGGTCACGATAACCTGTACGCGGCCCTCAGGTTCGAGAGATCGGTCATCGGTCGCTTTTCGGCTTGATTGCGCCTGCGTCTGCAAATACGCAAGCAGCACGGATTGTAGCTGGGGATGCAGGTGCGCCTCTGGCTCTTCGACTAGAAGAACCGTCAAGTCATAATCCTTGGCGTGCTCAAGCTGCAAAACGATAGTTGCGATGAATAGTAGGTTCGCGTATCCCAGGCCTGAGGATGCCAACCGAAATGGGTCAATTCCAGCATCCGAAAGACGGACGCGTAGCAAACCGGCGAGTCGGCGCAGTTCATGGTGTCGACCACCGAAGCGCACATCCTGTTGGCGAGTCGTTGGCGTAATCAGCCGGAGGTGACTTTCGATTGCGTCCTGAGCTTGACCAGGGAGGTCGAGCGCAGCAATTCGCTCGACAAGATCATTCGCGTCGTCCATGAATTCTCGCCGTAACTCTTTTTGAGCATCGCCGGCAGTAAGGACCTTCAGTACCTCGGCAAGGCGGTCACCACTTGCAGTATCGAGTTCACGGACAGCGTCACGAAGGGGTGGTAGATAGATGTGCGCGATCCGCCGACGATTGGTAGGCTCAGCATCCTCGGCCCGTTCCCGTCCAATCAGGTGTCGTGTTGTCGCCCAGTACGGTACGTCGGAACCACGGGCGAGGCGAGCGGTGTAGCGCAGGTGATCGTCGTCGTCGACAAGCTGTGTCAGAAATACGGCTTTTTGCCCGTCGGTGAAATCGCCAAACGTCGCTTCAATTTCAACAGAAGCTTCATCGCTCACCCAACGATTGGGATCGTCAATGGGGGAGTATGAGATCCCCTTGATATCGGTCGCGCTCGGTGTTGCGATACGAAGAGCATCAATTATCGCAGATTTTCCGGAAGCATTCTCGCCAACAATAACGGTGAGGTCCTCGGATAGCGTGACCAACGTGTTGGCACACGACCGGAAGTTACTCAAATGCAATTGCGTGAGCCTCATAGTTGCGAGCAATGCCTCCCCAGTTGTTCATGCTTGGTGACTATCATACTCATAGTTTACTCGGTTTCGACGATTCCTTAGCGAAGAAATAACCCGCAAGGAGTAAGCTTTACAACACGATCGGTACACTCCAACAGAGGTGGGCTATGTCGCAAAATAAGTGTACCGGTGACTGCTTCCGTCACTCGTGCCAACACCCTTCCAAGGAGGTAGCGGCGTTCGATCGACTTTTGAGCGACCGGAAACGAAAAGACGGCTCCATGTACCGGAACCGTCTCTGTTGATGATGGCTACCTCTGAAATTTAAGGTAGATATAAAATATCTTGGTTGCCCTGGCTCACGCGCCGACCAACACCCTTGTCGATCGCCCTGGGGCTTCCGGTCGCATGGATGATTTCCTCCGCCCCACCAGGTCTCGAGTGACCCGCAAGCAACAGGACGAGATCGTGGCGCTGTACGAGTCAGGCTTGAGCACCCGGGCGGTCGCGGAGCGGGTTGGCGTTGCGAAGACGACCGTGCTGCGGGTGCTGGGGATTTCAGGTGTCGCAAGCCGTCCGCGTGGAAGCCATGGGAGTCGGTGAGCCGTGGGGCTAGGCAGCGTCCTGCTTGTCTTCGATCTCACGCATGATGCGATTGAAGATGGACCGAGCGAGCTTCTCCATGTTCGGTTCAGGGCGAGCCAGGCCGTGGACCACCTTGTGCCCTGATGGCATGTGTCCGATCGGTGCTTGCTAGCGGAGCTGAGCTTCCCAGACGATCGAGTTCAGTACGTCGAGGTGCATCACGCGGTGCGGCTGCGGCAAGCAGCGAAGCTGCACGCCACGGGAAGCTCGCCGCTAGAGTCTGCGGTTCGCCGTTCAGGTCACTGCATCTCGCGAACTGCAATGTAGGGTCGAAAGCGCACTAGTCATCGACATCGTTGATGGTGATTCGGCCATCCAGGACCGCATGCACTTCGCTCTCGAGCGTGTGATATCCGTCCGCTCCCAACTTATTCATGAAGTCGCGAGCGTCCGCTTCAAGACGGGAATTCCCGGAGTCCAGAGCCCGAGCGATTACCGTAGGAACGGCGTTTCGACCGAGGTCATGCTCAACCATCCCACTGGGACTCTGCTCAAGAAGTCGCTTCGTCACTTGGAAGCTTCTCTCGGGATCTTCGAGCGCAGCCCTGGCGATCTCTTTGCCAATCATATAGCGCTCCGTCGCAATGCTCGGCTCTAGCTCCAGCGCCTGAAGTAGTCGCGGCAGCCACCAGGAAACCGGATGGTACACACTCTTTGCAAGCCAAAAGAAACCGACTAGCTCAGCGCGGTCATCGGGCGCGTGCTGCACATGAAGGATGCGACGATCCCAGAGCGACTCGAACCTGTCCCTGATCTCGGCGCCCACAGACTTTGATCGAGAGAAAGACCAGGCAATGTTACTGAGAGATTTGCCACGCAACTCAGCAGGACTCGCCTCAAAAAACTCTACGAAGAGCCTGTCATCTTCATCGATATGGCCGTAGACGAAGGCCTCTATAACCCATTCACCAATTCTCGCTCGTGCGTCGTCCGTCGTGCGCCATCCGGATTTCAACGACTCCCCAGCACGCAGCGCGCCGATCAGCGCGTCCTCCATCCGTTCGTACATTGGCCGGTTGTACCGATGCATGGTGATAGCTGTCGTCACAACGACCTGCTGAGCAACAGTTGAACCTGAATCGGAACCCACAATCCGATCCCATCGTTCGTCGATCCAGCTGGCGCAAGTTGTCATAAGGCGACCAAGGAACTCCCCAATCACCGACCATGCGGCGCCATGTTTGTCGTTCCGGTCGAGTTCAACCTCGACCTTTTCGAGCGCCCTATCCTGCCAGGGATTGCTGTCCTCTCGGATAGCCAGAATCAGCAGGGCACGCACGCGCTTTGGCCAGCTCCAGTTAAGTGCTGCGTTTAGAGGGTCCCAGTTTGCACCGTGATCGTAGGCTTCGTATTCCTCCCACGCCTCAGCGTTTCCAGGGTCGGATAGTAACAATTCCGCAACTGATGACACGATGCGTTCAGGAACACGACCGACCGAACCCGTCTGCAACAAATTCTCAATCAGATCGATCGCTGCCTTCTTCGCATACCGCAGGTCCGGGTCGTCGTCATGATTGCGCCCTTCCGCCTCAAACTCTGGCTGCGCTGAGTCGCCCAAAACCGCTGCCAGTACTTGGAGGACCTGATCCCAATCGAGCACTAGGTCCGCCTTGTAGGCTGCACTCCATCCCTGCAGGATGGCGCGCAAATAGGTAGGGCGTAGGACGGCAACGACATCATCAACGCCAGACACCGCGAGAGGCTTCGTTGTTAGGAGAGCGCTAAGTTCACGCCCCTGCCCCTCATGGGACGGCTCCGGACCCCAACCGTCCCCAGTTATACGAAGAGCCGATAAATAGCTCACGAGCTCTTCAGCCGACATCTCCGCCATCCGTTCCTGCGAACTAAAAGCGTTCGGACCGGTCCAGGATGTGACTTTGTGCGGAGGGTCAAGCGGATCGTCAACGATACCAAAGCTAACGTTCAACAATTCCAGTTCAGTCTTCAAGTCCTCCGATAGGGCGTCCGCCCCAATGGCGGCGAGCCATCTATGCTTGTTGCGTTCAGCATGCCTGTTCACTTCCCGCCCGAACTCTTCTTCGCTTCTATCTTCTCGCGCCAAGCGCTCGGTCAGCCACCGAATATCCTCGGCGAATCCCGCCGCGATGAAGGAATCCAATTCATCCTCGAAATGGACACCCATTGCATGAGCTGATCGCGCTAGTTGGGCGTACTCCGCGCGCAGGTTCTCATCGTACGAGTCCGGCGCCGACAGAAGCGTCACAGAGACTTCACCCAGTGCACTGTTGACGATGCCCGCATCGGAAGCACGGCGTAGCCCCTCGGCAACCACGTAGAGTGCGATCTTGTAAAGGAGCTGACGGCGGCCAGCTAATAAAGAGCGGGTCGTCCCGACAGGATCGGAAGCGACGCGAGCTAAGGCGGCGTCCCGTACGGCGTCGATGAGCGCATGCTTCGGATCGAAGTGCTCGCCCTCGGACACCCGTTCGATGGAATTCCTCTCTACAGCACTAAAGTCGTCAACCGAGAAGAAGGGCGACAGCTCGATGTACCGCACAAGCCAGCCCACCAACATGGGCAGCGCCTTCTCCCCCAGCGCACTTACGATCCGCGGTAACTCGATCTCATACCAGTAATCCTTCAGCTCGAAGAGTGCACCGCGCCTCTCGTTCTCCGCGGAGCGCGGCGCAAAGAGAACGTTTGCGAGCCATTGACCTTGTTTCCTAGCGCCTCCCTCGAGAAGAATGGTCGCGAACGTTACGAGTGATCTGGGGTCGGTTCGCCAACCGAAGTTGTCGTCCTTCGCCCACTCTTTCAACATCGGTACGAGGCGCACTGCTTCTGCCACTGGCAACCTCGCCCCGATTTCAAATACCGCCCTCCTCAACCAAGCATTGCGGCTACTCGACAGAGATAGCAGGACGTTGACTACCTCGACCGGAGCCTCTTCAGCGACTTTCTGTAAGTACGTCACCTCGGGCCAGAACGTGTCCCGGATATACCCATCCTCCGTCGTCTCTGGCTCAGGGGGATTTGAGAAGGCACCGGCCCGTTGCAGTGGTTCGACCCAGAGGGGGTTCTCCAAGCCCTCAAAGAACACCCGTCGTAGCTGATAAGTAGGGATCTGTAACAGCGCATGCTCGACATCGGCCGGCGTCGGTGCCTTATAGTTACGCATCATCTACCTCGTCAGTCGCGTTGATGTCAGCGAGGAGGTTCTGCACGGTCCGCCTCCGGTCGAAGAACGCCGTCGCGACACCGTCCATTAGTTCTTCAAAAATCTCGATATGATTGGCGATCTCTATGTCCGTCGGGACTGACTCGTGCACATCTAGCTTCACATGGATATGCGCCCACTTGACGAAGAAGTTATTCGCTTGAATCCACCGAGACACCGCGTAATGGCTCCGATTTGCATCGTCGGTCAGCATTGAGGCAACACCATCACGATTCCGGTTTTCATCCTGCACCGCAGCCTTGATCAGGGTAGCCAGCGCTGCCGCCACCTTGCCTGGAATAAGTATCCGTTCTGCGTCTTGCATCAAATCCATATCGCTGTATTCTGCAGCTAATCTCGGCAGCACTTTCATCTGCTCGGCGATCGATGGGCTGATCGGCGGGCTGGCCGATTTCGCCAAGAGGCCAACTGTCTTGGTCATTAGTTCGCGCATAGCGTGGCAGATGAACGATGCTCTCACGCGGGGGGGAAAGGTACCGGACCCATCGCTCAAGAGGTCGAGCGCTGACCGATACATCTCCGCGAGTTCGCGGTGGGTCTCAAACAGGGCCTCATCGACACGATCTCGACGGTTACGCCCCTGGGATCCTGACGCTGCCGAGCGGTCAGTCATGCACGTCGACGGATTTTTGTGCGGAGTGGCTCGCGGCCCACTGCCACCGGAAGCCGTAGAGCCGTCCGGTACGCAGGGCTTCCCATTCGCCTATGAGCATCAGGTTGCGCAGCTCCGGGCTCGGCGTGCCAGCATGCTCCGCGCCGTCGTAGTCACGTGCGATACCGTTAAGCATCCAGGTCGCTTCCGGCAGGCGTGACTTCGGGAATTGCACGATCACGCGAGCGCGTTCGAATACGCCCCGTGGCGCAATACCAAATACCTTCAGCTTGTGGTCGTTGTCAATGAAGTAATCGTCTTCAGTGTCCGTAATGACGTCCCAAGCCAGCTCTCGTGTCTCGCCCGCAGATAAGGGCGGAAACCTGATTACAAGTTCGTAGATCCACCCAGGGTGACCATCAGTAGGTCGCTCGCGCATGTGCTCGATGGACATGTTACCGGGACCGACGATCTGATGGCTTGGATTGGGTGCTCCTGCCCAGGCAAACGTCATGTTCTGCCTGAACTCACTTACGCCGTCCACAAGCGCGCGAATGGTTCGGCGATGTGAATTGCGAAGTTGGCCACCCCGCTCGGGTTCGGTACGTCGGCCCTCATAAAACGCAGTTACATACGGGTCGTCCTCGGGACCGATCTCGGGGGGCTGCTCAGCACGAGTCGGCAACGATGTTGCGGCGAGGGTCAGAATTCTGAGCTGTCCTTGTACGAATGTCGCGACCTGATCCAGCAACTGGTCGCGCATCGTGTCGGTGAGGGTTTCGAAGCCGCCGTTTCCAGACGGGCGTGGATAGGTGCGGGCGACGGCAGCCTTGCGGAGGTTCGTGTCTTGAGCCCAGTCGGCCGCGCGGCCGATGCCGAGAAGCAACATTGCACGTAGACGCAAGAGCTGACGGGTGTTCAGCTCCGTGCGCATTTGACCATGTATGAGCTTGTCAATGAGAAGATCGTAGTCCGCGGAATCATTCAATTCGCGGCTCATGACGATTTGCTCGAGGTCGACAGCCCGCAGGACAAACTCCTTGCCCTGCGCGTCAGTGAGAGTAATGCCAGCATTCCGGATCGCGTTCGAACCGTGTAGTCCGTACCGCGTCGCACGTTTCAACTGGTCTGCAAGCGATCCTGCCAAGCGTCACCCTCCTTCGTATTTTACATTATAGATATATACTTCATCACGTGCAATGGGAACGGGCGGAAAGTGACCTCGTTTCGGTTAGCGAGAGGTTAGCAACGCCCTAGCTCGGGGTCAGCCATCTGGTTCCTGCACCGCTCCCGCACTCAGGCTTGAAGCAGGTCGAGACTGACGCTTCTGACGCGGTTATCTACTGCGGGCGTTCGTCTCGCTCAATGGAGATCTGATGAACGAGATCGATCTGTTGCGGAGCAACCGTTCCGCATCGCTCCTTGCCACCCGGGAGGAGAAGCAGCACAAGCGGGCACTTGAGGCGATCGTCTTCCAGGCAAGGGAGAACGCCCTGAAGGGCGATGCGGCCGCTGCCCTCGTGAGCAGGGCGATGGAGCAGACCGTCGACCTCTACAAGTACGGGCAGACCCTCGCCGGTGATGACCCGCTGCTCGCAGGAGTCATGAATCGCTTCGTCGCCGGCTACGTCGCCTCCGCCGAACGGCGGCAGCACGACTTCGACGGATTCCGGCTGTGAACGAGTCGCTGTCCGAGGCGGACCGCGCGTCCCTGCTCGTGGACTTCGCACTGCAGGCCAGAGCGATGAACGCGCAGCTCGACGAGTACGCGGACGCGCTCGCGGGTGAGGACGCGGCGCTGCGCGCCGAGCTCAGCGTTGCAAAGGGCTGGCTGTGGTGACGGCACTCATCACGGTGGTCGCGGTGGCACTCGCCATCGTCGCCGGGCTGGTGGTCGCGGTGATCGTCTTCGGACTGATCGCCGCGGCGGCCGGCCCCACGCCGGCCGAGCGCGTGGCTCGTCAGCAGCGGCTGATGGAGCGGAGCCTCGACCAGGAGTACCGGTCCGCGCGGCGTGCGATGAACGACGCCGCTCACCAGTCCTGGCGCAACCTCCTGGACTAGCTCATGTTCGACTTCGACAAGCTCTTCATCAAGCTCTACGTCTGCTTCGCGGCCATCCTCGCGAGCGCGATCGCGCTCTACCTCACGGTGCGCATCATCGAAGCGATTTGGTGGCAGCTCCTCATCTGCCTCGCCGCGCTCGCCCTGCTCGCCGGGCTCGTGTTCTTTCTGTGGGCACGGTTTCGGCGCTGGTAGCCCTCCGCGTACTTCTTCCGCTCGGTGTTGTGGAATACGCAAATCTCATTGACCGATGCAATCGCGCATCGCATAGTAAAGGACGACTGATGCCTATTCGCATCGCTCACCCTATTCACCCCGTCACTGAAAGGAGGTAACTCATGTCCAACAAAAAACGCACTCCCTCAAAGCGCACCGCGTCGCCGCGTCGGCTGTCGGTTCGCGGCACGCTCCGGCGCGAACCGGACCTCAACCGCATCGCGCGCTCGCTCGCCGCGCTCGCGATCGCCCAGGCCGAAAAGGAAGCCGAGGCCGAGCGCCAGCGAGAGGAGCCGCCCCGTGACTAGGACGCTCATCTGGCACGGCCTCGCGCTGCGCGCCCCGCTCGCGCCGGACGCCGTCGAGGCGGTCTTTACCGCCCTTCATGCCCTCCCCGGCCAGCCGTTCGTCACCCTCGAAGCCGAGGGCACGGATCGCACGGTGCACTGGCGGCTCGGTGCAGACGCACGTGACACCGGTCGCCTGCGCGACTTGCTGCGCGCTCACCTGCCCGGGGTTCGCCTTACGAGGGCAGCCCGGACCGACGTCGAGACCGACACCGTCGTCCGCGCCGGCTTCATAGGCAGTGGATCCCGTCCTCTACTCCCCACTAACGCCGAGCCGGTCGTGCGGACACTGCTCGCGGGGCTCGCGCGAGCAGGAAGGGGCGAACGCGTCATCCTGCAGTTCACCGTCGGCGCCCGCACCCGGCGCACTGTTCCCGTGGGGCGCGGCCCCCGCGACCGCCTCGAGGTCGAGAAGGCTCGCGAGCCCCGGTTCGCGACCGACCTGCGAGTCGCGGCCGTCGCTGGCTCCCCCGACCGCGTGCGCTCCCTGGTCAACGGTGTCCTCACGGGGCTGCGTCTGCTCGAGGTGCCCGAAGTGCGCTTCGGCGTCCATCGTTCGAGCCCCGAGGCCTTCGCGGCCGTGCGACTGCCGTGGTTCTGGCGCTCGCAGCTCTCACCGCGGGAACTCGTCCCCCTCACCGCCTGGCCCATCGCCGAGCGGCTGCCCGGGGTGCCATCCCCGCACCCGGTCATCCTCGCCGCCACGGCCGAAATCGCGCGCCGGGGGCTCGTCCTCGGACTCGAGACGGCCGCGGAGAGTGAGCGCCCGATCGCGCTCCGTTTCGAAGACGCCCTTCGCCACCTGCACGTCCTGGGCCCTACAGGAGTCGGGAAGTCGACCCTGCTCGCGCGGCTCGCGCTGCAGGACATGGAGGCGGACCGAGGGCTCTGCCTGATCGATCCAAAGGGTGACCTCGTCGAGACGCTGCTCGCCCGCATCCCGACCGAACGCCGTGACGACGTCGTGGTCCTCGATCCCAGGGACCCGGCGCCCGTCGGGCTCGCAAGCCTGCAGGGTGACCCGGACCGGACGGCCGACGTGCTGCTCGCGACCTTCCACTCGCTCTACGAGGACGCCTGGGGGCCTCGCAGCCACGACATCATCCACGCGGGCGTCCTCACGCTCGCCCGGCGCGGCGACGCCTCGCTCGTACTGCTGCCGACGCTGCTCACAAACCCTGGCTTCCGCCGCTCCGTGACGAGCCAGGTCGTGAAGGACGATCCCCTCGGCCTCGGTTCCTTCTGGGGGTGGTACGAGGCGCTCTCGGACGGCGAGCGTCAGCACGCCATCGCGCCCGTCATGAACAAGCTCCGTCCGATCCTGCTGCGACCGGGCATGCGCCACACGCTCGGCCAGCGGCACCCGCGCTTCGAACTCGCCGACGTCTTCACCAAGCGGCGCATCCTGCTCGTCAGCCTCGCGAAGGGCCAGCTCGGCCCGGAGGCGGCGCAGCTCCTCGGCTCGCTCGTCGTCTCACTGCTCTGGGACACGATCACGGCGCGCGGCGAGCAGCGATCCCACGCCAGCCTCTACATCGACGAGGTCCAGGACTACCTCCGTCTCGCCGACATCGGGGACGCCCTCGCCCAGGCGCGCGGCTTCGGCGTCGGGCTGACGCTCGCTCATCAGCACCTCGGGCAACTCCCGAAGCCGATGCGCGACGCGGTGCTGGCGAACGCGCGCTCGCGCGTGATGTTCGGCGTCGAGTCCGGCGACGCCCGCGACCTCGCCCGCATGAGCCGCGGCCACGTCGAGGCGATCGACCTTGAGTCCCTGCCCGCCCATCACGCCTACGCCGCCCTCCTCAGCCGCGGGACGCCGGCTCCGTGGGTGTCGCTCACGACGACGCCACTCATGCCGCCCACGACCGATCCCGCCGCCGTCCGCGACCGCTCCCGCGAGCGCTACGGTGTCCCTGCCAGTGACACGGACAGCGAACTCGGCGGCTTCATTGACCCGCCTAAGACCCGGAGCGAGCGCATCGGCCGCACACCGAAGCAGCCCGGCGGTGCCTCATGAGCGACCGCTACGTCCCTGGCGCAGGCCTTCCGGTCGGGCTTCCGCTCGGCTCAGAGACTGATCTCGAAAAGTCGCAGGTCAGCGCCGTATTGCTAACGAGAAGGGGGACGAATACTCCGCATCCTTCGGCTGCGGAGCAAGCGAGACGGCGTGTCAGCGCCGAGCGGCTTCAGTGGCTTGAGTCCCACCTTCCCGAGCGCGATCGTCAGGTGCTCGAACACGTCGCCGCCCACCGCTACCTCACGACGCGGCAGCTCGAAGCGCTCGTCTTCACGGGGCACACGAGCGAGGACTCGGCCGCCCGCACCGCGCGGCGGGTCCTCGCCCGGCTCGGGCGCTCCGGGCTCCTCGCGAGTCTCGAGCGTCGCGTCGGCGGGGTTCGTGCTGGTAGCAGCGCCAACGTCTGGCAACTCACGAGCGCCAGCGCCCGGCTGCTCCGATCGGACGGCCTGAACTTCCGCCGGATCGCACCATCGCCGCGCTTTCTGCGCCACTGCCTCGCGGTCGGAGACGTGCACGTCGTGCTCCGCTCGCTCGCAACCGAGACCCGGCGGGTCAGGGTTGCGGTGGAACCTGAGTCATGGCGGACCTTCCTCGGCCCCGGCGGGGAGCGCCGGACGCTTGAGCCCGACCTCGCTGCGCTCATCGAGACACCCGCGTACGAGGAGCGGTGGTTCCTCGAGGTCGACCTCGGGACGGAGAGCCTACCGACCCTGCTGCGCAAGTGCGACGTGTACGAGGCGTACCGCGCGACCGGTGCTGAACAGGAGGCCCACGGGAGCTTCCCGCTCGTCTGGTGGATTCTCACCGATTCGACGCGTGCCGCGCGTCTGCGTGACGCCGTGCGCCGGGCGCCTCGCCTGACGCCCGGCCTCTTCGTCATCGTGACGGTGAACGCGCTCACCGGCGCCCTCGTCGAGGCGACCGCATGAACGCCCTCCCCCGCAACACGATCCTCGAAGGGGACGCCCTGACGACGCTCGCGCATCTGCCCGATGAGTCGATCGATCAGATCATCACGAGCCCGCCCTACTTCCGCCTCCGTGACTATGGCGTCGCCGGTCAGCTCGGGCTTGAGACGAGCGTCGATGGCTGGGTGAGCGACCTCCGTGCCGTCCTCGCTCAGTGTGCCCGGGTCCTCGTCCCGACGGGCACGCTCTGGCTCAACCTCGGCGACACCTACAGCACGAAGCCAGCCGACGGTGGGCCCCGCAAGAGCCTGCTGCTCGGTCCCGAGCGACTGGCACTCGCACTCCTCACGAGCGGCTGGACGATCCGCAACAAGATCATCTGGGCGAAGACGAACACCGTGCCGACGAGCGTGCGTGACCGGCTCGCGACGAAGCACGAGATGATCTACCTCCTCACGCGCTCTCCGCGCTACTTCTTCGCCCTCAATGAGATCCGCGAACCGCACACCTCACGCCCGCCGAAGCCTCGCGAGACCCCGGCGCCGAGCGAGTCAACCCCGGCTTGGCTCGGCCCGAACTCGGACGGCGGAAAGGGCCTCGCCCTCCTCAAGAGTCGGGGGCTGATCGGGCACCCGCTCGGCAAGAACCCCGGCGACGTCTGGAGTCTCGCCGTCAGCAACTTCCGCGGCGAGCACTTCGCGACCTTCCCCGAGGCGCTCGTGGAGCGGATGCTGCGGGCCGGCTGCCCACGGTGGCGCTGCACACGCTGTCACCGCCCTTGGCGGGCTCCCCCGAGCCGGACAACCGTCGGGGAGCCGCTGCCCACCTGCGACCACGACGCGCCCCGTGAGCCGGGCCTCGTCCTCGACCCATTCATGGGCGCCGGTACGACCGCCCTCGTCGCGCGCCGCCTCGGCCGTGACTATCTCGGCATCGAGCTCAACCCAGCCTTCCGCCAGCTCGCGCTCGACCGCCTCGACGCCGCCTAAGCCAATGACTTCCTCGGGAGCCTGCGGTGGCCTCATGGAGCATCCAGCCGGACGCTCGGCCCCCGCACCACCCCGAGGAGGTGGGCTGGTAGCGCCAGCAGAAGCACCCTCAGAGAGGAGACGAACCCAGATGAAGACCCTCGCCATTCGCTTGGAAGAGGAGACGCACGCTCGCCTGAGCATCCTGTCGAAGCTCAGCGGCCTGTCGGTGACGGACACGATCCGCGCCGCCATCGACGAGTACCTGAGCACGCTCGCGGCACAGCCCGACATCGCCGTTAAGGCCCAGGCCCTGACGGTCGAGATCGAGCGTGAGGCGGCCGAGCAGCGCAGCGCCATCGAGGCTCTGCTGAGCGCCGGGCCCACCCCGACGCGGCGCAGTAGCAAGGGCTAGAGCGGTTCGCCCTACCGGCGAGGATCAGCGGCTCCAACCGCTGATCCTCGCTCCCTTTTCCACTTTCCGATTCTGTTGTGAAATTGTCCTAATTCGATGTATTTCCGCATCGACCGGAATAGAATAGAAAGTGATCGATCAAAGAATAAGGAGCACGTTATCTACTATGCAGTCTAATTCCACACCAACCCTTGCGGGTGTTATCCGCGAGGCCCGTCAGCAGCGAGGCATCTCGACCAGAGGGCTCAGTGAGAAGGTCGGCCTCGACCAGTCGGGCATTGTGCGTCTCGAAGCCGGCAGCATCAGCTCACCGAAGCCCGCTGTCCTCAGCGCCATCGCCGAGACGCTCGATCTCGACCTGGCCGACCTCTACGCCCTCGCGGGCTATACACGCCCGAGCGACCTGCCGGCGTTCACCCCCTACCTCCGAAGCAAGTTCGCCGACATGCCCGCCGCGGCGCAAGCCGAGCTTGAGGCCTCGTTCCGCACGATTGCCGACAAGTACGGATTCGACCCCGATGGCCCGCTCAACGGCGAAGACGAACACTAATCAGCCCCACACGAAAGGAGGCGCCCCCATGAATTCACCATCATCATCACTTCTCGGTCGCCTCCGCTCGCTCACCCCGGCGCGGGGCAACCTGACCTTCGACGAAGCCCTCCGGATCGCGGAACTACAGGCGGCGCACCTCGTCGCCACCCTCTCCGGCTGCAACGAGCTGCACGAGGTCAGCATCGGCAGCATCCCCCGCATACAGGTCGTCCACGAACCACTCAGCGTCTCCGGCATGAGCCACTGGACCGGCGCGACCTGGCTCATCGTCATCAACGCGCACGACAGCCGCGCTCGTCAGCGCTTCACCCTGCTGCACGAGTTCAAGCACATCGTCGACCACGGCCGAGCCGCCCAGCTCTACCGCACCACACTGCGGGCAAGCGCCGCCCTGCAGGCCGAGCGCGCCGCCGACTATTTCGCGGGCTGCGCCCTCGTTCCGAAGCGCGACCTGAAGGCACTCTGGGGCGCTGGGGTGCAACGCGTCACTGATCTCGCCCACCACTTCGGCGTCAGCGTTGACGCCATCGTCGTCCGGCTCGCACAGACGAAGCTCAACAGCACGGACGGACTCCCGACCGCTCGCTGTGCGCGCCCGATCTCATCTCCGCTGGATGGCCCCCAACACTTCCGTATCGTCGAAACCCCGAGGAGCTGCTCATGAACCCGTCACCGGCCACTGCTTCACCCTTCGTCAGCAAACCGCTGGCGGTGATGTACCTGCGCGTGAGTACGAAGGATCAGGCTGCCCGCGGCGGCGAGGCCGAAGGCTTCTCGATCCCCGCTCAACGTGAAGCCTGCATGCGCAAAGCCGAGGCGCTCGGCGTGCAGCTCGTCGACGAGTTCGTCGACGCCGGCGAGAGTGCCCGCTCCGCTAACCGGCCCGAACTCAAGCGCATGCTCGCCTACGTCGACACACACCGCGTGAGCACGGTCATCGTGCACAAGGTCGACCGGCTCGCCCGCAACCGCGCCGACGACGTCGAGATCAACCTCGCCCTGAGCAAGGCAGGTGCGCAGCTCGTGAGCTGCACCGAGAACATCGACGAGACGCCGAGCGGCATGCTGCTGCACGGCATCATGAGTTCGATCGCCGAGTTCTACAGCCGCAACCTCGCCACCGAGTCCCGCAAGGGCATGCTGCAGAAGGCGAAGGGCGGCGGCACCGTGAACGCCGCTCCCTTCGGCTACATCAACACCCACATCAGGTCGCCGGAGGGCCGCGATGTGCGCACCGTCGAGGTCGATGCCGAGCGCGCTCAATGGGTCCCCTGGATCTTCGAGCGTTACGCCGAAGGTGACTGGACCGCGAGCCTCATCCGCGACGAACTGAACAAGTTCGGCGTCACGACCCTGCCGCGACCGAGTCGGCCGCGCGCGCCGATCTCCAGCTCGCAGGTCAACGTTATCCTCAAGAACCGCTACTACGTCGGCATCGTCAAGTTCGAGGGCGTCGAGTACCCGGGCAACCACCCGGCGCTCATCAGCGAGGCGCTCTTCGCCCGGGCACAACAAGTCCGCACCGCTCGTATCCAGAGCCGCGAGAAGCCCTGGCGACACACGCACTACCTCAAGGGGTCGCTGTACTGCGGGCAGTGCGGCGAGCCGCTGACCTTCGAGCAGAGTCGCAACCGCGTCGGCAACCTCTACGACTACTTCTACTGCCTCGGCCGTCAGCGTAAGAAAAACGGGTGCACCTTCCGCGCCGTGCAAGCGCACATCGTCGAGCAGCTCGTTGAGGACTATTGGTCGACGGTGACCCTCGCCGAGTCACGCGTCGCCAAGATCCGTCGGCTCGTGCTCGCACACATCGACACGCTCATGCCCAGTCAGCAGAGTGCCCGGGACGACGCCGAGCGCCAACTCGCTGAGCTCGCGGGCCAGCTCGACCGGCTGATGCAGGCCTACTACGCCGATGCGGTGCCGCTTGAGCGGATGAAAGAGGAACAGGCACGGATTGCAGCCGCCAAGGGCGGGGCCGAGGCGATCATCGAGAAGCATGCGTCCGACCAGTCGCTCGTGCTCGAGAAGCTCGAGCACCTCTCCACCCTGCTCGCCGACGCTCAGCGCTACTACACGAACGCGTCGGAGATCGACCGCCGCGACCTCAACCAGAGCGTCTTCGACCGGCTCTACATCCAGGACGACGAGGTCGTCGGGAGCGACATCGCGGACCCCTACCGCCGCCTCCTCTCGGAGTCGCTGGAACTCGATCTCGCACGCGATCGGAAACGGGTCCTCAGTGGAAACGTTCGAACCAAGGACCTTCAGAAAGGACAGGGGTGGACGCCGATCCCTACAGAGGTGGACCCAACGACCGGCCAGACGACGGTCCGGAACGCGTCCGTCGCCCGTCTGAGCGACTTTCTGACCGTGGAGCGCCCTAGTGGTCACTTCCCCTGGGAACGAAAGAACCTCGGCCCTGTAAAGGACCGAGGTTCTAACGATTACTTCTTGGTTGCGGGGGCAGGATTTGAACCTACGACCTCTGGGTTATGAGCCCAGCGAGCTACCGAACTGCTCCACCCCGCGGCACGGTTCAGAAGCCTAACACGGCCCGGACGAGGACGCGAATCGGGGCCGCTCGCACGAGCGAGCGGCCCCGATCCGGCTCACTTGGAGGAGGAACTCGACGAGCTGCTCGACCCCGTGGTCGCACCGTTCGACTCGGCCTGGAGCGCGTCCTGCACCGCCTGCTGCAGTCGCTTGTCGGCCTCGGCCGCCGCCACCAGGTCGTTGTCGGCGTAGGCCTGCTGACGGTCCTGGAGCGCTTGGCTCGCGTCCTGGAGCGCCTGCTGGAGGGCGGCGTTCGCGCTGACCGATCCCGCGCCGCTCGATCCACCGGAACCGCTCGCGCCCGAGTCGGAACCCGTGTCGCTCGAGCCGGATCCGCTGGATCCGCTGGTACCCGAACCGGTGCCGCTCGAACCCGTCGACGCGCCCTGGTCACCCGCCGCGGCACCGGAGTTCCCACCGAACAGCGAGTTGAGCGCGTCGTTGAGGGTGTCCTCGAACGCGATCTTGTCCCCGAAGGCGACGAGGACCTTCTGCAGTAGTGGGTACGACGTGTTCGAGGTCGACTGCACGTACACCGGCTGGACGTACAGGAACCCCCCGCCGATCGGCAGCGTCAGCAGGTTGCCGCGCTTGATCGTCGTGTCACCCCGCTTCAGGATGTTCAGCTCGGTGGAGACGTCGGTGTCCGCGTTGAACGACGACTGGACCTGACCCGGACCGGGCACGCTGTCGGTCTTCGGGATCGTCAGGAGCGACAGACGCCCGTACGCCTTCGAGCGCTTGCCCTTGCCGCGGCCGCCGGCGTCCGAGTCGACCGACAGGTACCCCGTCAGCACGTTCCGCGCGTTCGACCCCGACTGCTGCGGGATGTAGGTCGAGTAGAGCGTGTAGGCCGTCTGCTCCCCCGGGACCTTCATCGTGAGGTAGTACGGGTCCTGCAGGTCGGCGCTCGAGGTCGTCGTGGTGGTGCCGAGTGCGCTGGTGACCCTCGACGTGGACGAACTCGACGAGCTCGACGACGGGTCCTGCGGCGTCACCCAGGCGTCGTCGCCGGAGTAGAACGAGTTCGCGTTCGTGACGTGGTAGGTCCCGAGGATGGTCCGCTGCACCTTGAACAGGTCGGTCGGGTACCGCACGTGGTCGAGCAGCTCGGCACTCATCGACGACATCGGTTGGACGGTCGCGGGGAAGATCTTCTTCCACGTCGTCAGCAGCGGGTCCTTCGCGTCCCAGGAGTACAGGGTGACCTTGCCCGTGTAGGCGTCCACCGTCGCCTTGACCGAGTTCCGGATGTAGTTCACCTGGTCGGTGTTGTACCCGGACGAGGTGGTGCCGTTGATGCTGTCCGACAGGCTCGCGCTCTGGGAGTACGGGTACGCGTCGGTCGTCGTGTAGCCGTCGACGATCCAGACGATCCGGTGGTTGACGATCGCCGGGTAGACGTCCTTGTCGAGCGTCAGGTACGGCGCGACCTTCTGCACCCGCTGGAGCGGATCGCGGTCGTACAGGATCTGCGAATCCGCGTTCACCGCGTTCGACAGCAGGATCTGCTCCGACCCGAACTTGGCCGCGTAGACGAGACGGTTGAACACGTTGCCGATGCTCGGTCCGCCGTTCGCCTGGTACGTGGTCGTCGCGTTGCTCGCCGCAGCGTCCTCGGCGCCCGAGGGGTAGTCGAGCTCGATCTTCTTCGTCCCCTTGGGCGCCCCGACGATCGAGTACGCGGGCGAGCTCTCGCCGAAGTACACGCGCGGCTGGTAGTCCCCGAGGTCGCCCGTCGAGGGGATGCCGGACTCGAGGAACACGGGCTTGCCGTCGCTCGTGCGCTGGTTGCCGTACGCGGCGACGACCCCGTACCCGTGTGTGTACACGAACGTGCGGTTGTACTGCGTCGCCGAGGAGCCGAGGCCGTCCACATCGATGTCGCGCACGGCGATCACGGTGTCCTCGGAGGTGCCGTCGATGTCGTAGCGGTCGACGTCGAGGGTGGAGGGGAACTTGTAGTACTGGCGGTACTGCTGCAGCTGGCTGAACGACTCCGACACGATCGACGGGTCGATGATGCGGATGTTCGCCGTGGTCTGCGCGTCCGACGCGAGCGCTCCGGTCTGCGTGTCGGTCCTGGCGTCGTACGAACGCTCCTTCACTCCCGCGACGTCGTACGCGGACCGGGTCGCGTCGATGTTGCGCTGGATGAACGCCGACTCGTAGCTGCGCTCGCTCGGTGCCACCTGCAGGCGCTGGACGACCCAGGGGTAGATCCCGCCGACGACGATGGCCGACACGAGCAGCAGCGCGGTGCCCACGACCGAGATCCGCCACCGGCCGATGACCGCTGTCACGACGAACAGGAGCGCGACGACGGCGGCGATGCCCGCGAGGATCTCGCGCCCGGGGATGGTCGCGTTGACCTCGGTGTACTGCGCACCCGTGATGAGCGAGTTGTCCTTCGAGAGGGTCGCGTACTGGTCGAGCCAGAGGCTGACGGCCTGCAGGGCCACGTACAGGGCCGCGGTGACGGCCAACTGGACCCGAGCGGTCCGCGAGATCCGGACCTCCCGGCTGCCGAAGCGGAGCGCGCCGTACAGGTAGCTGGCGGCGACGGCGGCGAGTCCGGCGATGAGCACGACAGCGGAGGCGAAGGCGACGAGCGCACGCCAGAACGGCAGGTCGAACACGTAGAACGCGATGTCGAGGTGGAACTGCGGGTCGACGCGGCCGAACGGCGTGCGGTTGAAGTAGGCGAGCACGAGGCTCCAGCGCGGCGCGGTCGCGAGGCCGGCGAACAGTCCGAGGACCGACGGCACGCCGAACATGACGGCGCGGCGGAGCGGTTCGATGACCTGCTGGTAGCGGTCGAGTTGGGCGTTGAGCTTGGCGTAGACCGGCCGGAACCGGTAGGCGACGGCGATGCTGACGTACACCGGCACCGCCATGCCGAGGAAACCGGCGAAGAACATCGCGGTGCCGGCGAGCCACCGGGTGGTGAGGACGCGTTGGAACCCGAGCTGCGCGAACCAGAGGTAGTCGGTGTACAGGCTCGCGAAGACGAAGAACGCGATCACCAGCGCCGCCAGCACGATGATCGTGACGACGATCGGGATCCGCGGCGAGCGCCGCCGGACAGCGGACGATGTGTTCGTCACCAGGTGAGCTCCAGACGTGTCGACACGACGGCGTCGCAGCCGTCGGGACCCTGATCCTATGGGTTCGGGCTGACGATCACGCTGGGCGGAGCGCAGGCTGTGGAGCGTCGGTGGAACCGCCCGGAGCCGCCCCGGCGTGCCATGGACGGCGGCAGACCCCGGTCAGGATCCGCAGCGCGCCAGGTGGGCGGTGCTCGCGCCGCTCCGGACGACGGACAGGTCGTGCACGGCCTGCCGGAGCGTC
Source organism: Curtobacterium sp. MCBD17_019 (assembly GCF_003234555.1). Taxonomy (NCBI): domain Bacteria; kingdom Bacillati; phylum Actinomycetota; class Actinomycetes; order Micrococcales; family Microbacteriaceae; genus Curtobacterium; species Curtobacterium sp. MCBD17_019. Next base: position 45,052 of record NZ_QKTT01000007.1, read on the forward strand.
GACACCGCGTAGACGTCGAGCCCGTCGGGGACGTGTCCGGCGACCTCGTCGCAGTTGCTCTCCGGGGCCAGGAACACCGTCGCGCCCGCCGAGCGCGCACCGTAGAGCTTCTGCCGGATCCCGCCGATGGCACCGACGTCGCCGTCGACGTCGATCGTGCCCGTCCCGGCCACGTGGGCTCCGCCGTTGAGGTGCCCGGGCGTCAGCTTGTCGATGGTCCCGAGCGCGAACATCATGCCGGCGCTCGGGCCACCGACGTCCTGCAGGCGGATCTTCACCGAGAACGGGAAGTCGTAGTGCTGGCTGACGCCGATGCCCAGGAGCACCGCACCGTCGGAGGCCTTCGGTGTGATCGAGACGGTCCGGGTGGCGCCGTCGCGACGGACCACGAGGGTGGCGGCCGTCCCGGCGCCGTTCGCGGTCACGCGCGCGCGGAGGGTGCTGGCGTCGCTGTCGTGCGTCAACGACCTCCCGTTGATCGACTCGATGACGTCGCCCTCGCGCAGGACGCCGTCGGCCGCCGACCGGGGTTCGACCGCCGAGACGGTGAGCGTGGAGCCGACCGTGAACCCCTGGTGGACGAGGGCCGCCGCGACCGCCGCCTGCTGGGAGTCCGCCATGTCAGCGGCGTCCTGCTGGTTCACCTGCTCGGTCGTCTCGCCGGTCGGGTAGATCGCCTCGGCGGGGACGACGGCCTCGGACTTCGTGAACAGCGCACGGATGACGCTGAGCCACGACGGGCGTTCGGTCTGGGTGCCCTCGACGCTCACGGTGAGCATGTCGAGCGCGCCCGCCGTGGGGTAGGTCGGGTGTCCCGACACCTGGATGAGCTGCACCCGCTTCGGCTTCGCCGCGGTGCCCTGCTGTTGCGTGCCGATGGTGTTGAACACCGGGCCCGGCAGTTCGATGACGTACGGGCTCGGCAGCACGGTGGCGAGGAGGGCGAGGACGACCGCGGCGACGACGAGCACCCAGCCGACGGTGCGAGCGCGGGAACGCGGGCGGGCAGGAGCCGGGGCGAAGAGGGTCAACGAGGTCCTTCCGACGGGCCGGTGCTCCGCGCGTCCCGGTCACGGGAGCGCGTGTTCGCCCACGGCGCAGCGCGAACGGGCGTCCGAGGGGCACGTCCCAGGTCCGGGTGCAGGGCAGCGGTTAGCGTAGTGCGCATGGCTGATGATCCGCAGCGGCAACCGGACGACGAGTTCCAGGAGATGCTGCGCCGCCTCCTCTCCGGCGGTGCCGACATCGATCCGTCCCAGCTCGCGGGCGCCGCGGGGCTCCCGAACGACCCGGCCTTCGTCGCCCGGCTGATGGGGCAGTTGCAGGACGCCGTCCGGGGCGGCGGCGACGGCATCGACTTCTCGGCTGCCACGGAGCGCGCGGTCGCGATCGCTCGCGAGGGCGGCCAGGGCGTCGACCCGGCGACGAGCGCCGCGTTGACGCAGGCGTTCCAGGTCGCCGCACTGTGGCTGGACGACGTCACCTCGGTCGCCGAGCTCACCGCGGCGCCGCGCCTCATGACGCGCGAGCAGTGGGCGTCCGCGACGATGCCGGTCTGGAGCCAGATCGCCGAGCCCGTCGCGACGAGCATCGCCGACGCCCTCACCGAGGTCATCGACCAGCAGGCGCCCGAGGAGCTCCGGAGCATGCTCAGCGGTGCCGGTCGCATCATGCGGAGCGTCGGCGGCGCCCTGTTCGCGGTGCAGCTCGGACAGGTCGTCGGGCAGCTCGCGACCGAGGTCGTGTCCGGCGGCGACGTCGGGGTCCCGCTCCTCGACGACCAGCAGGCCGCCCTGGTGCCGCAGAACGTCGCCGCCTTCGCCGAGGGCCTCGACGTCCCCGTCGACGAGGTCCGGATCTACCTGGCGGTCCGCGAGCTCGCGCACGCGCGCCTGTTCCGCTCGGCGCGGTGGCTGCGCCTCCACCTCATCTCCTCGATCACCGAGTTCGCACGTGGCATCCACGTCGACACCTCCGCGATCGAGGAACTCGCGAGCGGCTTCGACCCCTCGAACGCCGAGGAGCTGCGCGACGCCCTGTCGAGCGGCGCCCTCATCCCCCCGCGGACGCCCGAGCAGGACCAGGCGCTCGCGCGACTCGAGACCATGCTCGCGCTGATCGAAGGCTGGGTCGACGTCGTCACCGCGGCGGCGACCACGCGCCTGCCCCGGTCGGCCGCCATCGCCGAGATGGTGCGTCGACGTCGCGCCGCGGGCGGTCCCGCGGAGTCCGCGTTCGCCACGCTGGTCGGTCTCGAACTCCGGCCGCGGCGGCTACGCGAGGCCGCGGCGATGTGGCAGCGGGTCGTCGACGAGCTGGGCCCGGAGCAGCGCGACGCGCTCTGGTCGCACCCGGACCTCGTCCCGACGTCCGCGGACATCGACGACCCCGACGCGCTCGTCGCGCGGCTGCGGGACCCGGGCACGGCCTCCGACGACATCGACCGCGCGCTCGAGGACCTGCTCAACGACACGACGGACGACCGTCCGCACGAGTCGCCGGACGGCACGGCGCGCGACGACGACTAGCGCTCGTCCACAGGTCCCGGTTCTCCACAACTGACGGGAGGTCCGGGAACCGTCCGCCCCGGACCGGCGAGACTGCCGGACATGGGCATCCGCATCGATCCGTCGCTCGAGTTCGTCTGGCGCGACCTGCACACGGTGCAGATCGGGGTGGATCCGCCACGGGCTGTGGTCCCCGTCGCCTCCGTGGCGGAGGAGCGCTTCCTGACGTCCCTCCGGCGTGAGACGAGCCGTGAGGCCCTTCCCGCTCTCGCCGCCCAGGCCCGGTGCGGCCCGGCCGCGGCGGCCGGCGTGCTCGCGGCGGTCGCGCCCGTACTGGTCGACCGGCCGGTCGCACGCCGACGGTGCGTCGAACTCCACGGATCCGGGCCGGTCGTCGACCTGTTGCAGGGGCACCTGCGCGGCGAGGGCGTGACGGTGGCCCAGCCCGATCCTCCAGCGGGGGAACCGCGTGGACCGGCGACCCCGGAGGCCGACCTGGCTCTGGCGGTCGCGGACCACGTCCTCGATCCCGCCCTGCGGTCGGCGTGGCTGCTCCGCGACCTCCCGCAGCTCACCGTCGTCGTCGGCGACGGGCGCGTCCGGGTCGGCCCCGTCGTCGAGCCGGACCGCGGTCCGTGCCTGCACTGCGTCGAGCTCGCGCGGGTGGACGAGGACGATCACTGGCCCACGCTCGCGACACAACTGTGGGGGCGACGCGCCGCGCCGCTGTCACCCCACCGCGCGGCAGCGGTGGCCGCGATCGCGTGCCGCCTGGCGCTCGACCGGCTGGGCACCAGGACGGGCGCCGGACCGATCACGACCTCGGTCACCGACGGCGAGGGCGTCGGCGACGGCGACGGCGACGCGTCCGCTGACCGGGACGCCACCACCACCGGTCACGCGGCTGGCGTGCAGGTGTTCGTCGACCGCGAGACGCTCGCGGTCACGAGCCGGACGCTGCTGCCGCATCCACGGTGCGCGTGCCGAGCGCTGCCAGGAAACGACTCGGCTGACGGTCTCCTCCGCGCCCCGATCCCCGCCGCGCCCACGTGACCGTCAACGAGGCCCGCGCCCGCGTGACCCCGACGTAGAACAGGCGGCGCTCCTCGTCGACCTCGGCGTCCGTCGTCGCGTACGAGATCGGCAAGAGGCCCTCCGACGCCCCGACGATCGTCACGTGCGGCCACTCGAGCCCCTTCGCCGAGTGGAGGGTGGAGAGCGTGACGGCCTCGACCTCGGGTTCGTGATGGGTCGCCTCGCGGTCGACGAGGTCCGCCGCGAAGCGCTGGAGGGTGGTGCCGGGCGCGGCCTGCTCAGCGAGGCCCATGATCGCCTGGAGCGCCTCCCACCGGTCGCGCACCGCCCCCGCACCGGCGGCATCGGGCGGCGACGCGGCCCAGCCGAGGGACCGCAGGACGTCGGACACGGTCTTCGTCACCGGCTCGTCCGTGATGCTCATCGCCGCACCCCGGAGGAGCAGCACGGCCTGGCGCACCTCCGGCCGGTCGAAGAACCGTGGGCCGCCCTGCACGCGCGTCGGGACACCCGCGCGCCCGAGTGCCGCCTCGAGCGCCGCGGACTGCGCTCCGATGCGGAACAGCACGGCGCACTCCGACGGCCGCGCCCCGCCGGCGATGCGATCGGCGACGCGGCGGGCGACCTCGCGCGCCTCGGCCGCGTCGTCGGCGACCGGGACGACCTCCGGTGGGTGCCCCGGCTCGTCCGTGCGGGCCTCCAGGTCGAGCGCCCCCGGCTGCCCGCGCATGAGCGTGTTCGCGACGTGGACGACCTCGGTCGTCGACCGGTAGTTCCGCTCGAGGCGGACGACCGAGGCGCGGGGGAAGTCGGTGCCGAAACCGAGGAGGTACCGGCTCGACGCACCCGCGAACGAGTAGATCGTCTGCGAGGCGTCCCCGACGACGCACACGTCGTCGCGGTCACCGAGCCACGCTCGGAGCAGGTCGTGCTGCACCGGAGAGACGTCCTGGTACTCGTCGACGACGAAGAAGCGGTACTGCTGCCGGACGTACGACGCGACCCGCGGTTCCGACTCGACCATGCCGAGCGTCGCGAGCAGGACGTCCTCGAAGTCGAGCTGCCGACGATCGTCCTTGAGGTCCTCGTACGCACGCATGAGGTCGACGACCCGGCGCGGCGTCGTCCCGGTCGGGATCGCGCGATCGGCCGCGGCGGCCTCGTACTCCTCGAGCGTCAGGCGTTGCACCTTCCGCCACTCGACCTCGGCGGCCAGGTCGCGGAGGGCAGCGGTGTCCACACCCATGCCGATCGTGTCGGCCGCGTGCGCGATGAGGCGGCCCTTCGACTCGACGATGCGCGGCGCCGGACCCCCGATGGTGTCGGGCCAGAAGTAGCTCAGCTGGGACATGGCGGCCGCGTGGAAGGTGCGGGCCGCGACCTGACCGGCGCCGAGTGCTCGGAGGCGCGCGCGGAGCTCGCCGGCCGCGCGGGTCGTGAAGGTCAGCGCGAGCACGTGGCTCGGCGCGTACGTCCCCGTCGCCACGCCGTACGCGATGCGGTGTGTGATCGCACGGGTCTTGCCGGTCCCGGCACCCGCCAGGACGGCCACCGGTCCGAGCAGGCGCCGTGCGACGGTCCGTTGCTCCGGGTCGAGCGCCTCGAGCAGGCGTTCGGGGTCCATGGGCGATCTCCCCTCTCGTGCGGTTCGGTCCGGCTCGTCAGCGGGACACCAGGACGCCGGGACGCCGGGACGCCGGGCCGATCGACGTCAGGGGACGTCGAGTTCGGCTCCGTACCAGTCCTCGATGATGGCGCGAGCGATCGAGGTCCGACCGGGCAGGTGGACCGAGCGTCCGGCGACCGCCGCGAGGTCCGCACGCGAGAACCAGCGGACGTCCATGATCTCGACACCGTCGGGCCGGATCGTCGAGGCGTCCCCGCCCACGGCGCGAGCGCGGAACCCGAGCATGAGCGACGCGGGGAACGGCCACGGCTGGGATCCGAGGTAGACCGGGTCCTCAACGTGGACGCCCGACTCCTCGAAGACCTCGCGGCGCACGGCGTCCTCGAGGCTCTCGCCCGGTTCGACGAAGCCCGCGAGGAGCGAGTACCGGCCGGGCTCCCAGGCGGCGTTCGAGCCGAGCAGCAGGCGGTCCTCGCCGTCGGTGACCCCCACGATGATCGCCGGGTCCGTCCGGGGGAAGTGCTCATGGCCCGCCGGGTCGCGCCGCACCCACCCGCCACGCTCGGTCGTCGTGGCGCTGCCGGTCCTCGGCGAGAACCCGTGCACCGCGTGCCAGTTCGCCATGGCCACGGCCTCGACCGCGATGCCGGAGTCACGGGCCGAGAGCTCGGTGCCGAACATCCGGAGGTTCTCCCACGCCGTGTCGTCCGGCTCGATGGCGGCGGCAGTGGCGTCGTCGACGAAGGCCGCGACGAACCGGGTACCGCGCGGTGCGTCCGGGGCGTCCGCGAGCGCGCGCCCCAGGTACAGCAGCGTGGTGCCCTCGGGGATCGCGGCCGCGTCGACGAACCGCAGGACACCGTCCGGCTCCCGCAGCAACGCGGCGCGGCGGACGGGCAGGAACCGCGTCTCGCGGTCGGCTCGGAGCAGCCGCTCGAGGTCCGGTGTCTCCCGGTACTCGCCGTCGCGGTCGAGCTCGTTCCGGGCGAGCGGCAGACGATCGACGAACTCCTGCGACACGATGCGGTCCTCTCTGCGATGCGCCCGGGCGGACGCCGAGACGGTGGGACGCCAGGCGGGACCGCCGCTCGAGTGCGCGGCGATGATCGTCCGGGAGACAGCGTGGCGTCGGTTCGACACCAGGGCACCGACCTACCCTTGAGGACATGGCGGGTTCCCACTTCACTCTAGCGGCGTTGGCCACCACGGCCGTTCCGGGGCTCGTGGTCACCGGCACCCGGACGCTCGGTTCCGCGCAGGCCGGGGACTACGACTCGGCGGTCCTCCGTGACGCCGAGGGCGAGCAGCTCGTCATCCGACGTCCACGCAGCCAGCGAGCCGAGGGGCGCCAGTCGGCCGACCTCGTCGCCATCCGTGCGCTGAGCACCGGGATCCGGACGCGCCTCCCGTTCGCGGTGCCGGAGTACCGCGGACAGGCGCCCATCGGCCAGACCCGTGCGATCGTGACCACCTACGTGGACGGCACGCACGTCGACCTCGGTGCGCTCGTCGAGCGACCCGATCTCGCGACCGCGCTGGGCGGCGCGATCGCCGCGGTCCACGCGCTCCCCACGAGCTTCGTGACGGATGCGGGACTGCCGTCGCTGACACCGTTCGAGATCCTCCGCTCGGCGGTGTCGGTGATGGACCGGGCCGTCGCCACCGGGCTCGTGCCGGCGGCGCTCACGGAACGGTGGGAGGGCGCCGCGCGCGACCAACAGCTGTGGCAGTTCACCCCGACGGTGGTGCACGGCGGTCTCGCCGCGGATCGGGTGCTCGTCGTGGGCGACCACGTCAGCGGCGTCCTCGGCTGGGGCGAGCTGCGGCTGGGCGACCCGGCACGAGATCTCGCCTGGGTCCTCAGCGCACGGAACGCGTCCGCCTTCGAGACGGTCATGCACGCCTACACGGCCGGCGGCGGCGCCCGGGACCGGCAGGTGCCGCAACGGGCGCGGCTCTACCACGAGCTCGAGACCGCCCAGTGGCTCCTGCACGGCGTCCAGGTGAAGAGCACCGAGGTCGTGGACGACGCGGTCGCGATGATGCACCGCCTCGTCGACGTGGTGCACTCGCCCCTCGCCCAGCCGCTCCAGGCCGCGTCGCCGGACACGATGGAGATCACCGAGGTGGAGCAGCTGCTGTCGTCGACGGAGCGTCGGCACGCCTGACGATCAGCCGATCGCACGCACCCACGCGCGCTCCAGACCGGCTCGGTCGAGCAGTTCCGCTGGACGCACCTCGAGGTCGTCCGCGACGAAGTAGAAGACCGCGTCGACGTCCTCGACCGGCCGTCCGGTGAACTCCGCGTACGCCACGCGGTAGAGCGCGAGTTGGAGCTGCCGCCGCTCCAGGTCCTCGGCCCCGGACGGCGCGCGCCCCGTCTTCCAGTCGACGATCTCGATCCGCCCGTCGATCTCGTACACGGCGTCGAGCTTGCACACGACGCTGTGCCCCAGGAACGGGATGTGGATCTCGCGCTCCACCTCGACCGGGGTGCGGTCGGCCCAGCGGGACCGTGCGAACGTGGCCTGGAACTCGGCGAGCCGCCGGGCGTCGTCGTCGGACGGGGCAGCGGCCGTGCCGACGTGCTCGTCGACGTCGGCGTCGAGCTCGCCGTCCCAGGCGTCGAGGGTCTCGAGCGACCCCGACGGCCGGGCCCGGCGCTCGACCCACTGGTGGAACAGGGTCCCGAGGCGGGTCGCCCGGTAGGGCCGCTCCGGCATCGGGCGACGGAGCCGCTCCGCGACCGCGGCGGGTTCGGTCAGGTAGTCCTTGAACCCCGAGGCCGGGATCCGGTGGGGCACGGTCACGACGTGACGGTCGCGGTGAGCGGCGCGTCGCTCGGCGAGCAGGAGGTCGAGGTCGGCCGCGTACCGTCCGGCGGCACCCGGGTGCGCTGCCCGCACCCGGTCGGCGGCCGCCAGGACACGCGCGCCCCGTTCGCCGAACGGCAGGTGGGGCCACGGCATGGTCGCGCCGGAGTCGGCGAGCGGGTTCTCGTCGAACTCGGTCCCCGCCGGGATCGCGTCCGGATCCACGACACCGGCGGCGACGAGGTCGGCGAGGTAGCGACTCGGCTCCGTCGGGCGCACGCCGGTCCCCCAGTACGAGCCGGTCACGAGCAGCGCCTGCCGTGCGCGGGTCAGCGCCACGTAGGTGAGCCGGCGCTCCTCGTCGAGGTTGCTGCGCCCGACGGCCTCCTTGAAGGTCGCGATCGCGTCCGCGACCGCCTTCTGGGTCTCGGCACCCCGCCAGGCGAGATGCGGGAGCTCGTCGGCGTCGCCGCGGAACTCGTACGGCAGCCGCCCGAAGCCGAGCCAGCCGGTCGAGCCCTCCTGCGGACGGGCCGGCAGCGCGCCCTCCACCATCCGCGGGACCGCGACGGCGTCCCACTCGAGCCCCTTCGCCCCGTGGATGGTCAGGATCTGGACGGTGCCGGGTTCCGGCTCCTCGCTCCGCGGCCCCATGTCGTCGCGGCGCGCGGCGGCGTCGAGCCAGCCGATGAACGAGCCGAGGTCGGCTCGGTCGTCCGTCGCCACGAACCCGGCGAGTTCGTCGAGGAAGGCGTCGAGATGGTCGGACGCACCCTGCTCGTGCGCCGCGACCTCGACGTCGAGCCGCATCTCCTGCACCACGAGCGTGACGAAGTCGACCAGGTCACCGCCGGCGCGGGCGCGGAGCGCCGAGAGGGCGGCACCGAGCGCCCGCATCCGGAGTCGCCCCTCGGCGCTGATGTCGGCGGTCGCCCCGTGCTCGTCGGGTGCGGTCGCGACGAAGTCGAGGGCGTCGACGAGCGACCCGTGCTCGCCCGCCGCGACCGAGCCCCGGAACGCGTCCGCGACCGCGGGGTCGAGACGCGCGTGCGTGTGGTCGCGCTCGAACAGCCACCGGCCGACGCGCTGCAGGGCGACGACGTCGGCGGGACCGATGCGCCAGCGTGCGCCCGTGAGCAGGCGGATGAGCTCGTTGCCGGCGGACGGGTCGTGCAGCACCCGCAGGCAGGCCACGAGGTCGACGATCTCCGGCCGCTGGAGCAGGCCGCCGGTGCCGAGCACGCGGTAGGGCACCTCGCGGTGGCCCAGCGCCGCGGTGAAGGCCACGAGGTCCTTCCGGGCCCGGAGCAGCAGTGCCATCGACGTGCCGGGTCGCGCCGCCCGCCGGGCGGCGAACCAGTCAGCGACCGCAGCGGCTTCCTCCGGCAGGGTCTCGGGGAACCGTGCCTCGACCGTGCCGACCTCCGCACCCGGTCGGGGGCGCAGTTCCTCGACGCGGACGCGCGCGGCCTCGGTGAGCGGCGCCACGAGGGCGTTCGCCCCGACGAGCACCGACACGGGGTTCCGCCAGCTCGTCGAGAGCGCGTACGTCCTGGGCGACGGGTCGTCCGCGCCGAAGTTCCGGGGGAACCGTGCGAGGTTGGCCGCGCTCGCCCCGCGGAACCCGTAGATGGACTGGTGTGGGTCACCCACGGCCATGACGGGGTGCCCGCGGAACAGCCGCGCGAGGAACCGGGTCTGGACGACCGACGTGTCCTGGTACTCGTCCAGGAGCACGACCCGGTAGCGGGCGCGCAGGTCGTCCGCGACGCGCGGTGCCGCCTCGGCCGCGGCGAGGGCGAGGGCGATCTGGTCGGAGAACTCGACGAAGCCCCGCTCGGTCTTCTGGCGTCGGAACGTCTCCACCAGGTCCACCAGCGGCGCGAGTCCGCCGACGGCCGGCACCGTCCCGACCAGCGCGGCCGACGGCTTGCCCCGGGTGGCGGGGAGCTCGAGCAGCGCGGTGAACTGCTCCGCGAAGCGACGGAGCCGGTCCGGGTCGACCAGGTGCTCGCTCATCGCGCCGTTGAGGGCGACGAGCGCCGCGGTGACGGTGTCGACGTTCCGGCCCAGACCCGCCAGGCGGTCGTCCTGCGCGGCGACCACGACGCGTCGCGCGAGCTGCCAGGCCGACGGCTCCGTGAGGACCTGCGACTCGCCGTCACGCCCGACGAGCAGGGCGTTCTCGCGGAACACCGCGTTCGCGAAGGCGTTGTAGGTGGAGACCGTCGGGGCCTCGAAGGCGTCGGCGGGCTCGATCAGCCCGGCGCCCTCGAGCGCGGCGATCCGGTCGTTGATCCGCACGCCGAGCTCACCGGCGGCTTTGCGGGTGAAGGTCAGGCCGAGCACCTCGTCCGGGCGCACCGCGCCGTTCGCGAGCAGCCACACGACCCGGGAGGCCATGGTCTCGGTCTTCCCGCTCCCCGCGCCCGCCACGACGAGCGCCGGCGCGAGCGGCGACTCGATCACGGCGCGCTGCTGGTCGGTGGGGCGAGGCCGCCCGAGGGCGTCGGCGATCGCGTCCGCCGAGTACCGCGCCGCGGGGCGGGCTGCCGCGTGCATCGCAGCCGACGGGGCCGCCGCGTCCGCCGATGCCGTCGGCGCGACCTCGGCGTGCCGGTCCTGCTCCGCGGCGGGGGCGCCCGTCACCAGGTGACCTCCCCGACGACGTGGATCCGGCACTCGACACCGGTCCGGGCGCGCTCGCAGTGGTCGTCGACGTGGGCGACGAACACGCGTCCGGCCATGCCCTCGGCGACCGTGTGCAGGCGCTGCCGGTAGGACGCGCGGGCGTCGTCGTCGAACGCGGGCTGGATCCGTTCCGTGAACGCGTGCCCGCCCTGCCCGCTCGCGACGAACACGAGCCGTGCGTCCGACACGGGGACGTCGGCCGGGAGGCCCTCCACCGCCCCGTCGGCGAGCGCGAGCTGGTACGCACCCAGCTGTGCGTGCTCCGGCATGGCGGACTTGCCCGGCATCGTCGTCCCCGTCTTCAGGTCGACGACGCTGACGGTGCCGTCGGGCGCTTCCTCGATCCGGTCGATGCTGCCGCGGAGGCGAGCGGGGCCGGTCACCAGCACGAACGACGCCTCGGCACCGAGGACGCGTCGGTCGGCGGCGGCAGCCGTGCGGAGGTAGTCGCTGAGACCCTCGATCATCCGCCGCGTCCGAGCGCGTTCCCGCTCGGCGATCCAGTCGGACTCGAACACGAGCTCGGACCACCGGTCCTCGACGCGGCGCCAGAGCGACTCGACGTCGACGTCGGTCGCGTGCTCCATGGCGTCGTGGACGATCGTCCCGATGCCCATGGCCGGGCTCGGTGCGCCACCGCCGAAGGACTGGGCGAACCAGTGCAGCGGGCACTCCTCGAAGGTCCCGATGCGCGACGGCGACACGGCGACGGTCGGGGGCACGGCCACCCCGCCGTCCTCCGGCACCACCGGTTCCGCCGTCAGGTCGACGAGGGGTCGGTCGGTGCTCGGCTCGGCGATGCCGTACCACTCGTCCGGATCGGCCCCGGGTACGCCCTCAGCCGCCAGGCGTGCCAGGGCCGACGCGGCTTCCGCATCGCCGGTGGTCACGACCCGTCGGCGCAGGGACCCGGCCATGCCCCGGAGCGAGAGCGGGTGGGAGTTCGGCGTGCGGTCGGGTGGCGCCGGGACGAGCCGGAGGAAAGGGCTCGGAGCCTCGTCGTCGTTGGCGATGCTGCCGAGCACCACCTGTGTCGTCGCCCGGGACACCGCCCTGGCGAACAGCCGCAGCTCGTCGGCGACCACGGCGGCGCGCTCGTCGGTCGGTGTGCGCTCGATCCCGGCGGCGGCCCGGACGAGGCCGTCGGGGTCGAGCAGGCTGCCACGGACGCGGGTGTTCGGCCACACGCCGTCCTGGAGTCCGAGCACCACCACGACGTCGCACTCCACCCCGATGGTCGCGAGCGGCGTCACCACGCGGACCCGGCCGGCGGTCCGGTCGGGTCCGATCGTGTCCTCGGGCAGGTCGGCGCCGAGCAGGTCGTCCACGAACACACGCGCCGGGGCGTCCGGTGTGCGTTCGACGAACCGCTTCGCCGCCGTGAACAGACCGACCACCGCGTCGAGATGCCGGTCCGCCTCGGCCGCGCCGACACCACCGGCGGCCGACTGCCCGCCCCACGTGCGGGCGAGTCCGCTGCGCTCCCACAGCCCCCAGAGCAGTTCCTCGATGCTGGCGCCCCCGGCGGCATCGCGGCGCGCCCGCTCGAGGCTCGCCGCGAGGCGCCCGGCTCGGCGCGCGAAGCCCGCGTCGATCGTCGTGAAGCGGTCCGGGCCGGAGAGCGCCTCGACCAGCAGGTCGTCCGCCGGGCGCGTGCCCCCGGCGGCGAGCTCCTCGCGGCGCAGGGCGAGCCGCAGCCGCCGTACCGCGAGGGCGTCGAGGCCGCCCAGCGGCCCGGACACGAACGCGGTGGCGAGGGCGGGGTCGAGCGCGCGGACCCCGAGGGCGACCGCCGCCGCGTCGATGAGCGCCCGAGCGGCGACGTCGTCCCGCGGGCGCGCCGGAGCACTCGCGGCGGTGGCGGGGACCTCGGCAACGGCCAGGGCGCGGACGAGGTCCGGCACGGCTGCCCCGCTCCGCGTGACGACGACCATGCGCTCCCACGGCACGCCGTCGAACAGGTGGTGTTCCCGCAACCGACGGGCGACGGCGGCCACGAGGCCGGCGCGGCTCGGGGCCTCCAGGTGCACCACGGCGTCGGCCCGGTCGTCCGCACCCGCGGCTGCCGCCACCCGCTGCCGCCCCGCGGCCGCCGCACCGATCCGGGCGGTGACGGCGCTCACGAGCGCCCGGATCGCGGGTGGGTGTCGGTGGACGGTGTCGAGCACGACCTCGTGCACGGCCGGCACGCCGAGCCGGACCGCCAGGCGACCGAGCACGTCGGGCTCGGCGCCGCGGAACGCGCTCGAGGCGATGTCCGGATCGCCGAAGGCGACGATCCGCACGCCCCGTCGGGCGAGCGCACCGAGGAACGCGACCTCGCCCTCCACGAGTTCCTGGGCGTCGTCGACGAGGACGTGGCGGAGCGCGGCGACCGCGGACGGCACCTCGCCCCGCGCCACGGCCGCGGTGGCGAACGCCACGAGTTCCGCCGCGTCGAGCGCGGTCTCGCGGTACGCCGTGACCGCCGCGCGGTACTCGTCGACGAGGTCCCCGACGGCCGCCCACTCCGGGCGCCCGTGGTCGCCTGCGAGTTCGCGCATGTCGTCGGGCTCGATGCCGGCGGCAACCGTGCGCATCATGACGTCGCGCAGCGCGGTCCGGAAGCCGGCACGTTCGCGGACGGCAGGGGTGATCGGATCGGGCCAGGCCGGGCCGGTGCCGTCGACGGCGTGCCCGGCGATGAGGTCGGCGAGGACCGCGTCCTGTTCCCCACCGGTCAGCAACGTCGGGGCCTCCTGCCCGACGAGCGCTGCGGCGTGCGTGACGACCTGGAAGGCGAGCGAGTTCACGGTCCGGGCGAGCGCGCCGGGCACCACGCGGTCCGCGGCCGCCGCCAGGCGGTCCCGCAGGGCGGTGGCGGCCGGACGCGACGACGTCAGGGTCAGGACGCTCGTGTACCCGTCGGCGCTGACGCCCCCGGGCTCGGACAGCAGGTGGGCGACGAGCTGCGCGAGCACCGTGGTCTTGCCCGTGCCCGGCGCACCGATCACGGCGGCGCACGTGTCGTGCGGCAGCGCGAGCACGGACCGTTGCGCGGGGTCCAGGAGGACCGGAGCGACGACCACCGCGGCACCCGCCCGCCCGCGGCCGGTCAGCCCGGCGTCGCGCAGGACGGCACGGCGGGGCGCACTGGTCGTCGAGGTCGCGGTCGGCACGCCGTCACGCTACCGAGGGCCGCCGACACCACCGGGACGGCGCGCATGTGCGCTGTGGGTGAACGCCGGAGCCCGCCCCTGGGCCCTCGGATACGCTGTGCTCGTGGACATCAAGATCGGCATCACCAACAGCCCGCGTGAGATCGCCTTCGAGACCAAGCAGACGGCCGCCGACATCGAGCAGGCCGTGTCGGCCGCGCTCTCCTCGGGCGCCACGCACCTGTCGCTCCAGGACGACAAGGGCCGACGGTTCATCGTCCCGGTCGCGTCCCTCGCGTACGTCGAGGTCGGCTCCGAGGAGTCGCGCCGCATCGGTTTCGTCGCCTGACCCCTCGGTCCACATGGAACTCCTCTTCGCCGTGCTCGGCGGGATCCTGACCGGCCTGTTCGCGCAGATCGTCGTGCCGTGGCACGTGACGCGGGGCGTGTTCCTCGCCCCCGCCGTGGGCGGGGCCGTCGCGGCCGTGCTGTGGGAGGCCCTCACCTGGGCCGGGTGGTCGTACGGCGAACCCTGGATCTGGGTGGTCACGCTCGTGGTCGCCGGCGTCGTCGCGCTGGTGACGGCGTGGTCGGTCGGGCGCCGGCGGGAGCGCGCGGACGCCGCGTTCTTCGAGCGCCTCCGCACCGTCGGTACCGCTTCCTGACGCATCGGCCGGGAGGCCCGGGCGGCCGGGAGCACACGGTCCGGGGCGGAGACCCGGACCGGGTCCGGGATCCGCACCGGGTCCGGTCACCCGGTTCGGCTCAGGCGGTCAACCCGAGGGCGTCCATCCGCCGCGTGTGGGCCGCGATGAGCTCGGTGAACACCGGCTCGAGGCGCTCCTCGTCCTCACGGGCGTGCGAGGCGAGCGCCGACCGCGCCACGAGCAGCGTGTCACCGACGAGGCGCCGCCCCCACATGGCGAGGCGCGAGGCCACGAGCGGGTCGCGGGCGATGTCCGCCGTCAGTTCCTCGACGACAGCGGGCTCCTCGCGTGCGTCGAACACCCCACGCAAGCGGTTCCGGACGTCCGTCGGCAGCGACCGGGCGAGGTTCGCGAACAGGTCGTTGAGGATCCCGGCCGTCACGTAACCGGTGAGGATCGACTCCGCCCAGTCCGCACCGGCCGTCCGTCTGAGGAACGCGTCGATGGCCTCGCGGTGGGGCTCCATGAGTTCCGCCGGCTCGTGTCCGGACCGTTCGATCTCGGCCACGATGGCGCGGTGCCGATCGAGCGCGGTCGTGGCGAGCACGCCCGTGACGAGGCGCCCCGACATGGTCGGCGCCGAGGCACCGGCGCGCCCCATGGCCTCGTACAACGACAGCTGCAGGTACGCGGCCTGGCCCAGGTAGACGGTCAGTTCGGGCGAGACGTCGTCGAGTTGGAGCCGCTCGACGGACGCGGCCGCGCGGGGGTTCCGCGACGCCAGCCAGCTCGCCGCGAGACGCGCGCGTCTCCGGTTCCACCACGACACCACCGGACCAGCATAGGGGCCGCGCGCGAGCCCCATCCCCAGTCCGCCAGCGTCCCGAACTGCGGAAATGCGCAGAACGGTAGACTGAGCGGACTCCCCGACAACGAACAGGGTTGAACTCTTTGACTTTCTCAGATCTCGACATCGAGCAGGACATCGTCGACGCGCTCGCGGCCAAGGGCATCACGGAGCCCTTCCCGATCCAGCAGCAGACGATCCCGCTCGCACTCACCGGCCAGGACATCATCGGCCAGGCCAAGACCGGAACGGGCAAGACGCTCGGCTTCGGCCTCCCCCTCATCCAACGGCTCGGGCACGACCCCGAGCCGGGCGTCAAGGCGCTCGTCGTGGTCCCGACCCGCGAGCTCGCCGTCCAGGTGTTCGAGGACCTCGAGCTCGCCGCGTCGAACCGTCCGGTCAAGCTGGCCGCGATCTACGGCGGCAAGGCGTACGAGGGCCAGATCGAACAGCTCAAGGACGGCGCGCAGATCGTCGTCGGCACGCCGGGTCGCCTCATCGACCTCCATCGGCAGCGGGTGCTCGACCTCGGCCACGTGCAGGAGATCGTCCTCGACGAGGCCGACAAGATGCTCGACCTCGGGTTCCTGTCGGACATCGAGCGCATCTTCCAGTCGGTCCCGGCGGTGCGCCACACCATGCTGTTCTCGGCGACCATGCCGGCCCCGATCGTGGCGCTGGCCCGGCGGTTCATGTCGAAGCCGATCCACATCCGCGCTTCCGACCCGGACGAGGGCCTGACCCAGGCGAACATCAAGCACGTCATCTACCGGGCGCACGCGCTCGACAAGGACGAGGTGATCGCCCGGATCCTCCAGGCCGACGGGCGCGGCAAGACCGTCGTCTTCACGCGGACCAAGCGCGCCGCGGCCCGGCTGATGGAGGAGCTCCAGGACCGCGGGTTCAACGCCGCGGCGGTGCACGGCGACCTGAACCAGGAACAGCGGGAGCGCGCGATGGCCGCGTTCAAGGCCGGCAAGCGGGACGTGCTCATCGCCACCGACGTGGCAGCGCGCGGCATCGACGTCGACGACGTGACCCACGTCATCAACCACACGATCCCGGACGACCCGGACACCTACCTGCACCGGGCCGGGCGGACCGGCCGCGCGGGCAAGACCGGCATCGCGGTGACGTTCGTCGACTGGGACGACCTCCACAAGTGGTCGCTCATCAACAAGGCGCTCGACTTCGGGCAGCCGGAGCCGACCGAGACCTACTCGTCCAGTCCGCACCTGTACACCGACCTCGACATCCCGGCCGGCACCAAGGGCCGTCTGCCCGGTTCGTCCCCGCACGCGGCCGCGCCGGCCAAGCAGCGGTCCGAGGGCGGCCGCTCCGAGGGCGGCCGCTCCGAGGGCGGCCGGTCCGAGGGCGGCCGGTCCGAGGGCGGCCGGTCCGAGGGCGGCCGGTCCGAGGGCGGCCGGTCCGAGGGCGGCCGGTCCGGGTCCGGGTCCCGCTCGCGCACCCGGTCGGGAGGCCCGACCACGACGAGTGCGCCCGCCGCGGGCTCCGACGCGGTCGGCGCGGAGCCGGAGGCGGCGGAGACCACCGCCGGCACGACCGGTCCCGAGGGCAGCTCGCCGCGGCGTCGGCGTCGCCGCCGCCGTGGTGGCAGTGGTCAGGCCGGGTCGACGGCCGCCGATGCGGCGGCCACCGGCGGCCAGTCCGCGGGGTCCGCGGCGAGTTCGTCCGCGGCGAGCGGTCCGGCTGCCGAGTAGTCCGCACACGGTGGTCGTCCGGCGACGACCACCGTGACGGGTCCCGTCGACGCGCGTCCAGCCTCCCGGTCGGACGCGCTTCGCTCGTCAGACGGTGAGTCGGGATCCCTCGCCGACGACCGGTTCGGAACCGGTCGCGGACGCGACGATGGTCCGGAACGCGCGCTCGGCGGTGCGGTGCTCACCGAGCCGGTTCGGCTTGCCGGTGCCGTGGTAGTCACTCGAGCCGGTCACGAACAGCCCGTAGCGGTCCGCCCAGTCGAGCAGGACGCGCTTGCCGTGCGTCAGGTTCTCGCGGTGGTCGACCTCGAGCCCGCCGAGTCCGGCCTCGACGAGGTCCTCGAGCGCTCGCTCGTCGAGCACGATCCCCCGGGTCGACGCCGCCGGGTGCGCGATCACGGGGACCCCGCCCGCGGCACGGATGAGCTCGACGCCGGCCAGCGGCGACGGCGCCTCGTGGGGCTCGTAGTAGCCCGCGGCGGGGTGCAGGATGCCGCGGAACGCCGCGCTGCGGTCGGCCTCGAGCCCGGCGGCCACGAGTGCGTCCGCGATGTGGGGTCGGCCGATCGTGGCACCCGGGCTCGCCTGGGCGATGACGTCCTGCCACGACACCGGGTGGTCGCGGGCGATCCGCTCGACCATGCGCATCGCACGATCGACGCGGCCCTCGCGGATCCGCTGCGTCTCGGCGACGAGTTCGGGGTGGGTGGGATCGACGAGGTACCCGAGCACGTGCACGCTCCGGTAGCCGATCCGCGTGCTCAGTTCGAGCCCGGGCAGGAGCGTCATCGGGAGCGTCCGGGCCGTCGCGATGGCCTCGTCCCACCCGGCCGTGGTGTCGTGGTCCGTCAGCGCCAACGCGTCGAGGCCCGCGGACGATGCCGCACGCACCAGGTCGGCAGGCCGCTCGGTGCCGTCCGAGACGCTCGAGTGCGTGTGCAGGTCGATGAGGGGATCGGGCACCCGGCCATGCTAGCCGTGGACTCCCCGGTGCCCCCGCGATCGACGCCCACGGCGCCCGGGTCGGTGCACGACGCATGGTGGGATGATGTGAGCATGGCCGAGCCGACTCCCCGCGCGACGAGCAACCGATCGACGACCCCCGGGTCCTCGACCTTCAAGGACCACATCGCGTCCAACTGGGCGGAACACGACCGCGCACTGCCCGACGCACGCGAGCAGGCATCGTTCGCTGCGGAGCGCCGGGCACGGCTCTCGGCGCTGCACCCGGGCCGGACCCTCGTGGTCCCCGCCGGCCAGGCGAAGGTGCGCTCGAACGACTGCGACTACCCGTTCCGACCGCACTCCGCGTTCGCCCACCTGACGGGCTGGGGCACGGACGCGGTCGTCGGGTCGGTCCTCGTCCTGACGCCGAGGGCCGACGGCCACGACGCGACGCTGTACTTCCGAGCGAGTGCGGGCCGGGACTCCGAGGAGTTCTACGCGAACCCCGAGATCGGCGAGTTCTGGGTCGGACCGCGCCCGTCACTGGAGGCGGTCGCGGCGGACCTCGGCATCGCGACGCGCGATCTCGGCGCATTCGCCGACGTGGCGGACCGGCTCGACACCGACGCGCTCCTCGTCCGTGACGCCGACCCCGCGTTCACCGAGGCGCTCGACGGCCGGCTCGGGGTCGCGGTGGGCGGCATCGACGCCACGAGCGACACTCCCGCGACGGACGACGTGCTCGCCCGCGACCTCAGCGAGATGCGTCTCGTCAAGGACCCGTACGAGGTGAACGAGCTGCGTCGTGCCGTCACCGCGACCAAGCACGGGTTCGACGACGTCATCGCGGACTTCGACACGGTCCTGGCACACCCCCGCGGCGAGCGCATCGTCGAGGGCACGTTCAACCGTCGCGCCCGGGCGGACGGCAACACCGTCGGGTACGACACCATCGCCGCGGCGGGCTCCCACGCCTGCATCCTGCACTGGACCCGGAACGACGGCGCCGTCGCGCCGGGCGACCTCATCCTCATCGACGCCGGGGTCGAGGTCGAGAGCCTCTACACAGCCGACATCACGCGGACGTTGCCGGTCTCCGGACGCTTCACGGAGGTGCAGCGCCTGGTCTACGACGCGGTGCTCGAAGCCGCGGACGCCGCGTTCGCCATCGTGCGCCCGGGCATCACCTTCCGCGACGTCCACGCGACCGCCATGCGCGTCATCGCCGAGCGGACCGCCGAGTGGGGCTTCCTCCCGGTGAGCGCCGAGGAGTCCCTACGCCCGGAGGCCCAGTACCACCGCCGCTACATGGTGCACGGCACGAGCCACCACCTGGGGCTCGACGTGCACGACTGCGCGAAGGCCCGTCGCGAGCTCTACCTCGACGGCACGGTCGAGGCCGGCATGGTGTTCACGATCGAGCCGGGCCTGTACTTCCAGGAGGACGACCTGACCGTCCCCGAGGAGTTCCGCGGCATCGGCGTCCGCATCGAGGACGACATCCTGGTCACCGAGGACGGCGCGGAGAACCTGTCCGTCGGCATCCCCCGCACCGCCTCGGACGTCGAGGCCTGGGTCGCGAGCCGCTGAGCCCAGAGGTCGACCGGTACCCTGCTGCCCGTGAGCACCCCCGAGACGCCCCCGTTCACGATCGCCCCGGAGCACTTCGACGCCCCTGACGCCGTTCGCCTGCGCGCCGCCCAGCGCATCGAGATCGACGGCACGTACGGGCGCGACACCGAACCCGGCGAGAAGCCCACGGCCGAGTCCATCGCGGTGTTCTTCGTCGCCCGCGACACCCACGGCGCGCCGCTCGGCTGCGGCGGACTGCGGGTGGTCGAGGACGGCGTCGTCGAGATCAAGCGCATGTACGTGCGGTCCGAGGCGCGCGGCACGGGGGTCGCCGCGGCGCTCCTCGCCCAGCTCGAGGTCGCCGCACGGGCCCTGGGGGCTCCGGCGCTCGTCCTCGAGACCGGGACGGAGCAGCGTCGGGCGATCCACTTCTACGAGCGCGAGGGCTTCACCCGCATCGCGAACTTCGGCCCGTACATCGGCGCTCCGTTGTCGGTCTGCTACGCCAAGGTGCTGACGGCCCCCGAGGCGTGACCGACTGACCCGCGTGCGGCTGGCCCCGCGCCGTCCACGTGCTCAGTCGGCCTGGTCGTCCCGCCGGCCGCCCTGGTGGCAGCGGTCCTCGGCGCCCTCGCGGTCGCCCGAGTCGTCGGATGTCGGCTGCGCGGGCGTCGGCGTCGGCGTCGGCGTCGGGCTGACCCGTTCCCCGTAGCGCGGCGGCTCGTCCACCGGTGCCTGCGGGCCCGGCTGGCCGGGGCGGGCCTCCTGTCCGGACGGCCGCTCGGCCCGGACGGCGCCCGGTTGCCCCTGCTGCCCGTACGGCGGCTGCTGCTGTCCGGACGGCTGCTGCTGCTGTCCGGACGGCTGCTGCTGCCCGTACGGCGGCTGCTGCTGCCGCCCGTACGGCGGCTGCTGCTGCCCGTACGGCGGCTGCTGCTGCTGCCCGTACGGCGGCTGCTGCTGCCCGTACGGAGCCTGGCCGTGCCCACCCTGGGGCGGTCGGCCGGGGTACTGCGGCCCGCCGAACTGCTGGGGCCCCGCCGCCCAACCGCCCTGCTGCTGACCGAGCAGCTGCCGGGCCCGCATCGTGAGCTGGGGGTCGACGATGATCTGGTAGTTCATGGCGAGGACCTGGTGCACGCTCGTGAAGTCGCGCTGCCGCCGCGTCACCGAGAAGCTCACGACCCCGTAGAGCATGCCGAACGCGGCGCCGATGAGCGCGGCGGCCCAGAACGACCCGCCCGGCGCTCCGGAGAACAGCGTCAGCACGATCCCGAAGAAGAACCCGAGCCACAACCCGCTGAGTGCACCGGCGAGCGCCGCGCGTCCGTAGGTCAGCTTGCCCGTGACCCGCTCGACGGTCTTGAGGTCGTTGCCGACGATCGACACCTGTCGGACGGGGAAGTCCGCCGCGGCGAGCTGGGCCACGACGCGCTGGGCCTCGGGGTACGTCTGGTACGTGCCCAGGACGTCGCCGCGCGGTGGGGTGGGGAACGCGGCGCCGGGACGACCGAACGGGCTCTGAGTACTCACACAGGGCATCTTCCACCAGCACCCTTGGCGCCCGACGTGAACCAGGTGCGAGCGACTACGCTGGACGGGTGAGCGCCACGAAGGTCTTCGTCGCCCGCCTGGCCGGGTGCTCCGTCTTCGACCCCGCGGGCGATCGCGTGGGCCGCGTCCGTGACGTCCTCGTCGTCTACCGCCGAGCGGATCCGCCCCGGGTGGTCGGGCTCATCGTCGAGGTCCCCGGCAAGCGCCGCATCTTCGTCTCGATCGGCCGGATCACCTCGATCGGCGCCGGACAGGTCATCACGACGGGGCTCGTCAACATGCGTCGCTTCGAGCAGCGCGGGGGCGAGGTCCGGGTCATCGCCGAGATGCTCGGTCGCCGGGTGCTCGTGACGCGGGACCGCGTCCGCGCCACGATCGAGGACGTCGCGATCGAGGACCGCGGCCAGGGTGACTGGGAGGTCGCGCAGCTCTTCCTCCGCAAGCCGAAGACGACGCCTTCGCCGTTCGGCAAGGGCCCGACGACGTTCGCGTCCTGGAACGAGGTCACCGAGGAGGACACGCTCCCCGGCGAGTCCCAGTCGGCCGAGCACGTCATCGCCGCCTACTCCGACCTGCTGCCGGCCGACCTCGCCTCGACACTGCTCGATCTCCCCGCCGAGCGCCGACTCGAGGTCGCGGGCGAACTCCCCGACGACCGTCTCGCCGACGTGCTCGAGGAGATGCCGGACCAGGAGCAGATCGCCATCCTCTCGGGCCTCGAGGACGCCCGCGCGGCCGACGTCCTCGACCAGATGCAGCCGGACGACGCGGCGGACGTCCTCGCGCAGATGCCGGACGAGCGGAGCGAGGCCCTGCTCGAGCTCATGGAGCCGGAAGAGGCCTCCGATGTCCGCATGCTCCTCGAGTACGCGCCGGACACCGCCGGCGGGCTCATGACGACGGAACCGGTGATCGTCTCGGCCGACGCGACCGTCGCCGAGGGTCTGGCACTCATCCGCCGACACGAGCTCGCTCCCGCGCTCGGCGCCGCGGTGTGCGTCACCCTGCCGCCGTACGAGCCGCCCACCGGACGGTTCCTCGGCTTCGTCCACTTCCAGCGCATGCTGCGCTATCCGCCGAACGAGCGCCTCGGCACGCTCGTCGACACCCAGCTCGAGCCCGTCCGCGTCGACGCCAGCGCGGCCGAGGTCACGCGGATCATGGCCACCTACAACCTCGTGTCCGTTCCGGTCGTCGACGACGCCCACCGTCTCGTCGGGGTGGTGACGATCGACGACGTCCTCGACCACGTCCTGCCGGATGACTGGCGAAGTCAGGACGGGCCCTCCGGCCCGGCCTCCAGACCACGGCAACGCACGCGCAGGACCCCGGTGACAGCCGGAAGGAGGACCACAGGTGGCACGAGCACGAGATGACGACCGTCGCCGCACCGACCGCAACGAGCTCCGCCTCGACTCGCCGAAGGGCATGCGGACGCGGGTGCTGCCGAGCCGACGCCGCGGCCGAGGGGATGCCTTCGGCCGACTGACCGAGGCGATCGCCCGCGGCATGGGCACGCCGTGGTTCCTCGTCGGGCTCACGCTGTTCGTCGTGGTCTGGATGGGCTGGAACACGCTCACCCCCGCGGCCTGGCAGTTCGACTCCGCGGCGATCGGGTTCACCGCGCTGACGCTCGTGCTCTCACTGCAGGCGTCGTACGCGGCACCCCTCATCCTGCTGGCGCAGAACCGGCAGGACGACCGCGACCGCGTGCAGTTCGAGCAGGACCGGCAGCGCGCCGAGCGGAACCTCGCGGACACGGAGTACCTCGCCCGCGAGGTCGTCGCGCTGCGCCTGGCCGTCCGGGACATGGCGTCGAAGGACTTCATCCGCTCCGAGCTCCGGTCGCTCCTCGAGGAACTGGATCGTCGCGACGAGGCAGCGGCCGCCGCGGCCGCAGCGGCGGCGTCCGACGCCGCCGACGCCGCCGCGAAGGCCGGACAGGAGACGGCGGCGAGCGGTCTGCATGGCTGAGGTCGCGCCTCCCGGCCGACCCGCGACGACCGGCGACGTCGCGCTCGCGGGTGCCGTCGTGGCCGCGCTCGGTCGTGTGCTCGACCCGGAGATCCGCAGGCCGGTGACCGAACTCGACATGGTCCGGAGTGTCGACGCCGAGCCGGGAGGCACGGTGCGGGTCGACCTGCAGCTCACGATCGTGGGGTGCCCGGCCGCCGACACCATCGAGCGCGACGTCCGCGCGGCCGCCGCGAGCGTGCCCGGCGTGGCCGACGTCGTCGTCGATGTGTCCGTGATGTCCCCGGCCCAGCGGTCGGCCCTGACGGAGCGGCTGCGCGCGGGGCGCCCGCGCGGGGTGCAGTTCACCCCCGAGACCCTCACCCGCGTCGTCGCCGTGACGAGCGGCAAGGGCGGCGTCGGCAAGTCGACCGTCACCGTGAACCTCGCGGTGGCGCTCGCCCGCCGTGGGTTGCGCGTCGGCGTCCTCGACGCGGACGTGCACGGGTTCAGCGTGCCGGGCCTCCTCGGGCTCACCGACGAGCGTGGGCGGGCGCCGCGGCCGACGCGGGTCGACAGCATGATCCTGCCGCCGGTGGCCCACGACGTGAAGGTCGTCTCGATCGGGATGTTCGTCGACGACGCCTCGACGGCCGTGGCCTGGCGCGGGCCGATGCTCCACCGCACGATCACCCAGTTCCTCACCGACGTGTGGTTCGGCGACCTCGACGTCCTCCTCCTCGACCTGCCGCCCGGCACCGGTGACGTCGCGATCTCGGTCGGGCAGCTGCTGCCCCACGCCGAGGTCCTCGTCGTCACCACACCGCAGGCGGCGGCGGCGGACGTCGCCGAGCGGAGCGGCGTCGTGGCGCGCCAGACCGGTCAGCGGGTCGTCGGTGTCGTCGAGAACATGGCCGGCCTCGTGCAGCCGGACGGCAGCGTCCTCGAGCTCTTCGGGTCGGGCGGCGGTGCCGAGACCGCCCGACGGCTGTCCGTCGGACAGGACGAGCCCGTGCCGGTGCTCGGGAGCGTGCCGCTGTCGGTGGCGCTGCGCGAGGGCGGGGACGCCGGCGTCCCGGTCGTCGCGGCTCACCCCGAGGACCCCGCTGCCGTGGCGCTCACCGCCGTCGCGGACCGTCTCGTCGCGATGGGCCGCGGTCTGGCGGGCCGGAAGCTCGGGCTCGGCGTGCGGTGACCCGCTCGTCGGGGCGTCGGCGCGGTCGCACCGCTGGATTCCGGTCGAACACCGGGATCACGCGGTTCGACCGGAAGCGAGCGGTGCGTCCCGGCGTCGGGAGGCTCGGGTCAGGTCGCTTCGCCGTCGTACGGCGCCGCCTCGCCCGCCTCGAGGGTCTCGACGGGCGCGGTCGCCCGGACCGCCGGCGGGGTGATCGGCTGCGGCGTCTCGCCCCCGGAGTCGGCCAACAGCGCGTCACGGATGATGCGCCGGGGGTCGTACTGTCGCGGGTCGAGCTTCTGCCACTCGATGTCGTCGAAGTCCGGCCCCATCTCGTCCCGCATGCGGGTCTTCGCGGTGTCGGCCAGGCCGCGGAGCATCTTGACGAACTGCGCGAGCTTCTGCGCGTACATCGGGAGTCGCTGCGGGCCCAACAGGAACACGGCAATGATCCCGATGACGAGGATCTTGTCGAACGAGATGGACACGGGAGAAGGGTAACGCCTCCGGCGGTCAGGTCACCCGTAGAGTTGATGGCCGAGGAGTGTGCGTGTCAGAGAAAGAGTCGAACTGGAAGTTCGCGGAGGACATCGTCGCGGAGCCCGAGGTCGTGGCCCGTGCGCGGGAACACTCCCTCGAGCTCGGCGTCGAAGCGGTGTCCCCCGCCGTCGGCGCCCAGATGAGCGTCATCGCGGCGGCGTCCCGCGCCACGGGCATCATCGAGATCGGGACGGGGCTCGGCGTCTCGGGGCTGTACCTGCTCGCGGGTGCCCCTGACGCCACGCTCACGACCATCGACGTCGAGGTGGACCACCAGCAGTACGCGCGCGACGCGTTCCTGCACGCCGGTGCCGTGCCGAGCCGCGTCCGCCTCATCCCCGGTCGCGCCGCCCAGGTGCTCCCCCGCATGAACGAGGCCTCGTACGACGTCGTCGTCGTCGACGCGGACCCGGAGAACGTCATCGAGTACGTCGAGCACGGGCTGCGGCTCGCGCGGATCGGCGGGACCGTCCTCGTCCCCCACGCCCTCTGGCGCGGCCGGGTCGCCGACCCCACCAAGCGCGACCGGGCGGCCACGGACTTCCGCACGCTGCTCACCGAGGTCTCGACGTCGGGGGCGGTCCGGAGCGCGCTCTCGCCCGCCGGTGACGGTCTGCTCCAGATGACGAAGGTCACCAGCTGATCAGAGCAGGTGCCGCAGGTACCGCTCCGGCGCGTCCAGGTAGGCGCGCCAGTTCCTGACGAGCTCGAGGTCCTCCCAGGCGGAGGGCCGGATGCCCCACTCGCCCACCTCGTGCACCTTCGCACCGGGGAACGACGCCAGGATCGGCGAGTGCGTCGACAGCACGATCTGCGCCCGCGGATCCGTCAGGACGTCCTGCATGAGCCGCATGAGCTCGAGACACCCCTGGAACGACAGCGCCGACTCGGGCTCGTCGAGCAGCCAGAGGCCCGGCCAGGTGGACCGGTCGGCGACGAAGTCGAGGAACGCCTCGCCGTGGCTCCGCTCGTGGAACACCGGTTCGGGCCGTCCGCCCGGGTGCTGCTCCAGGTAGGTGAAGAACCCGTACATCGTCTCCGCGCGCAGGAACGTGCCGTTGCGCTCCGCGCCGGGGTCCCGGACGAGCCGCAGGTGGTCGCCGAGTGTCGACTCGGACGCACGCGTGCGGTGCACCGCCCCGGTGGACCCGCCCTCGGCGTTCAGTCCGAAGGCGATGGCGAGCCCCTCGACGATCGTCGACTTGCCCGCGCCGTTGTCGCCGACGAGGACCGTGCACCGATCGAGGTCGAGCCCGGACTCGAGGACCTGCGCGACCGGTGCGAGGGTCGCGGGCCACACGCCGCGGGGCATGGGGTCACCCCCGCGCTCCTCGATCCGACGGACGGGCAGGCGCGAGGCGGGCATGCGCTCATCCTGCCCGATCCGGGAGGCCCGCTGACCGCCGTCCGGGGAGGCGCGGCGACGGCGATCCGGGCGGCCCGGCGACGGCGATCCGGGCGGCGCGGCGACGGCGATCCGGGCGGCCCGGCGACGGCGATCCGGGCGGCCCGGCGACGGCCGCTCCGGCGCCGGAGACGACGAACCGCCCGGGTCCGAGGACCCGGGCGGTTCGTGTGGTGCGTCGTGACGACTACACCGAGACGACCTCGGCGAGTGCGTCGTGGAGTTCCTTCGCCTCGGCATCGTTGACCGAGACGACCAGACGGCCTCCACCCTCGAGCGGAACCCGCACGATGATGAGTCGACCCTCCTTAACAGCCTCCATCGGCCCGTCACCGGTCCTCGGCTTCATGGCTGCCATCAGATGTCCCCTTTCGTGCAGTACATGCCCCTCCATTATCCGGCACGGAGGGCCGATCTGCGAAACCATCCAGCTCGACGTACCCCGAACCGCCCCGGGAGCCGGATCACGGCGGCGTCCAGTCGTACCCGTTGATCCACCAGCAGGAGTACATCCATGCCACCTGCAGCGCGATCGAGACGGCCACCACGGCGACGCGGTACGTCACCCATCGCGGGCGGGCGACGATCGCGAGCATCGGGAAGAGCGGCATGAGGATGCGCCAGGTGCTCGACTGCGGGAAGAACACCGCGAGCAGGTACACGAAGTACGACGCCGACCAGATCCGCAGCTCCGGCCCGATCGCCCGGGCGGCCGGCATGAGGAGGAACCCGGCGAACCCCGCGACCACGAGCACGAGCAGGACGCCGCCCGCGGGCTCGTGGAACCACCAGTCGAACCCCTGGATCCACGGCGCGAACGGGACGAGTTCGTGTCGGCCGATGTAGGACTGCCGCCAAGCGAGCTCGGTGTCCGTGTACGCCTTCGGCACCCCGGTGACCGCCCACGCGATCGTCGGCCACGCCAGCCCGACGAGCCCCGCGACCACGGCCACGACCGCCGGCGGGATCGCGGCGCGCAGCGACAGGGGGTCCGCGGAACTGCGCCGCACGAACCGCAGCACGAGGTAGCTGGCCATCGTGAGGGCGATCGCCAGGCCGGTCGGTCGGGTGAACCCGAGGACGACCACGACGGGCAGCATCCACCAGAACCGACGTGTGACGAGCAGCCACAACGCGAGCGTCAGGAGGAACACCCCCATCGACTCGGCGTACGCGACCTGGAACATCGTGGACACCGGGGCCACGCAGAACAGCACGGTCGCGAAGGTCGCCGTGCCCTCGGGCAGGAACCGGCCGACGAGACGCCGGAAGAGCAGGGCCGCTCCCCATCCGAACAGCACCGAGACCGTCACCGCGACGACCGCGTACCCCGCTCCGGTCGCCACCATGAGGCCGCGGACGAGGAACGGGTAGGCGGGCATGAAGGCCCACGCGTTCTCCGTCACGGCGCCGTCGGTCCCGATCGGCAGCGTCGCCGGGTATCCCGTCTGCGCGATGAGGGCGTACCAGCGGCCGTCCCAGATGGTCGCGAAGTCGAGGTAGTGCGGCGACGCCAGCGTGAACGAGTTCTGGGTCTGGACGCGCGCGAACGCCGCCAGCAGCCCCGTTGTCACGATCCGCGCGAGGACGTACACGACGGTGACGCGGAGCCACCACGGCACCATCCGGTACTGCACGAGCAGCCGGACCCGGACGGGCCGTCGCGGGCGCTCCCGCTCCGGCCTCGCGGTCGTCAGGCCGTCAGCCACCGCCGGAGGCCCTCCTCGACCGCGGTGATCTGCGCGACCGGCACGCGCTCCTCGTCGTGGTGGGCGAGCGCCGGGTCGCCGGGGCCGTAGTTGACGGCGGGCACGCCGAGCGCCGAGAAGCGGGCGACGTCCGTCCACCCGTACTTCGGCTTCGGGGCGGCGCCGCCCACCGCGGCGACGAACTCCTGCGCGAGCGGCGCGTCGAGCCCGGGGCGCGCACCGGCGGCGAGGTCGACGATCGTGACGTCGTACCCGTCGAACAGCTTGGTGACGTGCGCCACGGCCTCGTCCGCAGAGCGCGAGGGCGCGAAGCGGTAGTTGACGTGGAGCATGACCTCGTCGGGGATCACGTTGCCCGCGATGCCGCCGGTGATCCCGACGGCGTTGAGGCCCTCGCGGTACTCGAGACCGTCGACCTCGACCGTGCGGGGTTCGTACGCGGCGAGACGGTCGAGCGCCCCGGCGATCTTGTGGATCGCGTTGTCGCCGATCCAAGAGCGGGCACTGTGCGACCGCTGGCCGTAGGCACGGACCTCGGCGCGGAGGTTGCCGTTGCATCCGCCCTCGATCTGGGCGTTCGACGGTTCGCCGAGGATCGCGAAGTCCCCGGCGAGCAGCTCGGGCCGCGTGCGGGCGAGACGCCCGAGGCCGTTCAGGGCATCGCTCACCTCCTCGTGGTCGTACCAGACCCAGGTGACGTCCACGGTGGGGTCGACGAGGTCGTGCGCGAGCTTGAGCTGGACGGCACACCCGCCTTTCATGTCGACGGTGCCCCGGCCCCACAGCACCTCGGCGCCGTCCTCGGCCCGGGTCTGCGTCGGCAGGTTGGCGTTGAGCGGCACGGTGTCGATGTGCCCGGCGATGACGACGCGTCGATCACGGCCCAGCTGCGTCCGCGCGACGATCGCGTCGCCGTCGCGCACGACCTCGAGGTGGTCCAGCGGCGTGAGCACGGCCTCGATGACGTCCGCCAGTCCGCCCTCGTTCCCCGACACGGACTCGATGTCGCAGATCGCGCGCGTGATGTCGATGGACGAAGCGGTCAGGTCCAGCGTGGCGACGGGCATGGGGGCAGCCTAGCGGGGCCGCCCCGGCACCCGACCGGGAGGCCCGCGACCGGCCACCCGCACACGCGCGGTCGTCCGCACGGCCGGTACCGGGCCTCCCGTCCGGACGGTCCGCGGTCGGCCGGAGGTGCGCCGCTACCCTGGTGCCCGTGACCGAAGCGAGCAGCAGCACCGACGCCCAGCAGCCCGACCCGGACGCCGTCGGCGGCGACCGGACCGCGACCCATGCGTGGGGCCACGGTCTCGCGACGATCGCCGCGGACGGCACGGTGCTCGACACGTGGTTCCCGGGGCCGCGGCTCGGACGACGACCCGAGGGCGCGGACGGTGTCGTCCCCGCCGACCTCGCGGACGCCGCCGGGGACGACCCCCGTCGCGGCGTCCGGCTCACGGTGACGACCGTCGAGATCGCCCTGGACGCCGCGCCCGCCTCGACACCGGACGCGTACCTCCGGCTCCACCTGCTCAGCCACCTGCTCGTGCGGCCGAACACGATCGCACTCGACGGCGTGTTCGCGCACCTGCCGACCGTGGTCTGGACGAACGCCGGGCCGGTCGCCGCCGACGACTTCCCGCAGCTCCGTCCGGCGCTGCAGCGGGCCGGGATCGTCGCCCACGCGATCGACAAGTTCCCCCGACTCCTCGACTACGTCGTGCCCGATCGGGTCCGCATCGCGGATGCCGCACGCGTCCGGCTCGGCGCGCACCTCGCCCCGGGCACGACCGTCATGCACGAGGGCTTCGTCAACTTCAACGCGGGCACCCTCGGCGACGCCATGGTCGAGGGCCGCATCTCGCAGGGCGTCGTGGTGGGGCACGGCAGCGACATCGGTGGGGGCGCCTCCATCATGGGGACGCTCTCCGGCGGCGGCACCCAACGTGTGCGCATCGGGGACCGCGCGCTCCTCGGCGCGAACGCAGGGCTCGGGATCTCGCTCGGGGACGACTCCGTCGTCGAGGCCGGCCTGTACGTCACGGCGGGCACGAAGGTCACGCTCGTCGGCGCCGCTCCGGCTCCGGACGGCACGCCCCGGACGGTGAAGGCCGTCGAGCTGTCCGGCGCGCCGAACGTGCTCTTCCGCCGGAACTCGCGGACCGGTGCCGTGGAGGCCCTGCCCCGCTCGGGCACGGGCATCCAGCTCAACGCGGCGCTGCACGCCTGACGCCGCCCGATCTCCCTGACATCGCACTCGTTGCCGTTCTGACCGCGGACAGAACGGCAACGAGTGCGATGTCCCGGAACCCGGACCCCGGAACCCCCGGGCCGCGGAGGCCGGGACGCGCGGCCGGGACGCGCGGCCGGGGTCAGCCGCGGGGCGGCAGGTCGCGCTTCGGGTGGCCCAGGTACAGCTGCTGCGGCCGTCCGATCTTGTTCTGCGGGTCGGTGTTCAGCTCGCGCCACTGGGCGATCCACCCGGGCAGCCGACCGATCGCGAACAGCACGGTGAACATCCGCGGCGAGAACCCCATCGCCTTGTAGATGACGCCCGTGTAGAAGTCGACGTTCGGGTACAGCTTCCGCGACACGAAGTACTCGTCCGCGAGCGCGATGCCCTCGAGCTCCATGGCGATGTCGAGCAGGTCGTCCTGCACCCCGAGTGCCTCGAGGACCTCGTGGGCGGACTCCTTGACGAGCTTGGCCCGGGGGTCGTAGTTCTTGTAGACCCGGTGCCCGAAGCCCATGAGCTTGACGCCGTGTTCCTTGTTCTTCACACGCTCGACGAAGCGCGACACCGGCTCGCCCGAGTCACGGATCTTCGCGAGCATCTCGAGCACGGCCTCGTTCGCACCACCGTGCAGCGGACCGTAGAGGGCGTTGATGCCCGCCGAGATCGACGCGAACATGTTCGCCTTCGTCGAGCCGACGAGTCGCACGGTGGACGTCGACGCGTTCTGCTCGTGGTCCTCGTGCAGGATGAGGAGCCGCTCCAGGGCCTTCGACAGGACCGGGTTGACCTCGAACGGCTCGGCCATCGTGCCGAAGTTGAGCCGCAGGAAGTTGTCGACGAAGCTCAGCTGGTTGTCCGGGTACAGGAACGCCTGCCCGATGCTCTTCTTGTGCGCGTAGGCCGCGATCACGGGGAGCTTGGCGAGCAGGCGGACGGTCTGCAGCTCGACCTTCTCGGGGTCGTCGACGTCCATGTCGTCCTCGTAGTAGGTCGACAGGGCGCTCACCGCGCTCGACAGGACGGACATCGGGTGCGCCGAGTGCGGCAGGGCGTCGAAGAGCCGCCGGAGGTCCTCGTGCAGCAGCGTGTGCCGCCGGATGCGGTCGTCGAACGCCGCGAGTTCGTCCGCCGTGGGGAGTTCGCCGTAGATGAGGAGCCAAGCGACCTCGAGGTACGTGCAGTTCGCCGCGATCTGCTCGATCGGGTACCCGCGGTACCGGAGGATCCCCTGCTCGCCGTCGATGTAGGTGATCGAGCTCTTCGTCGCGCTCGTGTTCACGAAGCCGTAGTCGAGCGTCGTGAAGCCGGTCTGCTTCGTCAACGTCGCGATGTCGATGGCCGACGCACCGTCCGTGCTGCGCAGGATCGGGAACTCGGCCGTGCCTCCCGGGTAGTGGAGGACCGCGGTGGGTGCCGCCTCGTCCGGGGTGCCGGTCGAGGGCAGTGTGGCCGCCTTCTGAGCGTCATTGGCAGTGTCAGTCACGACGACAGCCTAAACCGACGACCGTGGCGCACGCGCACGGGAGGCCCGGCGCCCGTCAACGCGGAACCGGCGACTCCGCCGCGTGGTCGGCGACCGGACCGGTCCCGGACGACCGCAACCGCACGACCGCGGCATCGATGCGCTCGTCGGTCGAGGTGAGGGCGATGCGCACGTGCGAACCACCAGCACTGCCGTAGAACGTGCCCGGTGCGACGAGGATCCCGAGTTCCGCGAGCGCCGCGACCGTGGCCCAGGCGTCCTCGCCGCGCGTCGCCCAGAGGTACAGCCCGGCCTCGCTGCGGTCGATCCGGTAGCCCGCCGCCACGAGTGCCGACGCCAGGCGGTCGCGCCGTCCCGCGTACCGCGCCTTCTGCTCGCGGACGTGGGCGTCGTCGGCGAGCGCGACGATCATCGCCTGCTGCACCGGCGCCGGGGGCATCATGCCGGTGTGCTTGCGGACGGCCAGGACCTCGGCCAGCACCCGCGCGTCACCCGCCACGAAGCCGGCGCGGTAGCCGGCGAGGTTCGACTGCTTGCTCAGCGAGTACACGCTGAGCACGCCGTCGTGCGTGTCACCGACCACGCGGGGGTCGAGGATGCTCGGCGTCGGGGTGCCGTCGTACGGCGGCTCCCACCCGAGCTCCGCGTAGCACTCGTCGCCCGCGATGACCGCGCCGAGGGCACGGGCTCGCTCGACCGCGACCCGGAGCTCCTCGATCGACAGCACGCGGCCGTCGGGGTTGCCCGGCGAGTTGAGCCAGACGAGCTTCGTCGACGCCGGCCAGGACGCGGGGTCGTCGGCGGCCAACGCCTCGGCGCCGACGAGGGCCGCGCCGAGCTCGTAGGTCGGGTAGGCGGCCTCGGGGAACACGACCGTGTCACCGGCGCCGATGCCGAGCCACAGCGCGAGTCCGGCGATGAACTCCTTCGACCCGATCGTCGGCAGGACCTCGTCCGTCGTCAGGGTGATCCCCTGGCGTCGGCCGTACCACGCGACGATGGCCTCGCGCAGCGCGGGGGTCCCGGCCACCTGCGGGTAGGCATGGGCGTCCGTGGCGTCGGCGAGAGCGCGACGGACGAGCTCGGGCGTCGGGTCCACGGGCGACCCGACGCTCAGGTCGACGATGCCGTCCGGGTGGCCGCCCGCGCGATCCTTCGCGGCGGCGAGCTGGTCCCAGGGGAAGTCCGGCAGGTCGAGCGGCACGGGTCAGCCCCGCGGCGGCTCGGCGAGCACGACCGGGTGGTCCTGGTGGATCACACCGACCTTGGCAGCGCCGCCCGGAGACCCGATCTCCTGGAAGAACTCGACGTTCGCCTTGTAGTAGTCCGCCCACTCCTCGGGGAGGTCGTCCTCGTAGTAGATGGCCTCCACCGGGCACACCGGCTCACACGCACCGCAGTCGACGCACTCGTCGGGGTGGATGTAGAGCGAGCGGTCGCCCTCGTAGATGCAGTCGACCGGGCACTCGTCGATGCAGGCGCGGTCCTTGACGTCCACACAGGGCTGGGCGATCACGTACGTCACGGTTCTTCGGTGTCCCTTCGAGGCGGCAGCGTCGAGTCTACTCCGGGCGGGTGGGCGTCCCCGCCGTCGGCGCCGTGACGTCGACGACGGCCGGACCGCGCTCTCGGCCGTCGGCGGGGACCGTGCCCGCCGGCGGAGCGCCGCGAGGGGGCAACGACGGCCACGCGAGCACGAGCATCGCGATCACGGCCGGCCCGAACGTCCACACGTACCCGGCCGTGTTCGCGAGGACGAGCGGCGAACTCGTCCCGCCGACCGCCACGAGCACCTGGGTGACGAGCAGGACCCCGAGCGCCGCCGCCGTCACCATCCACCGGGAGCGGAAGACGAGCCGGACGCCGAGCAGCAGGCACGCGACGAGCAGCGTCGTGATCACCATGCCGACCGGGAGGCTCCCCAGGGTCTGCTGGTGGGTGATCGTGCCGAGGCCGCCGACCACGGCCCCCGCTGCGAGCGCGGCGACGACGAGCAGTGACTGCATCCCCCGGCCGTGCTCGGCGAACGACTGCGCCGCCGGCGCTGCGGGTGGCGCGTCGTGCCGGAAGCCCTCGCGCGCGGGCGCCTCGAGCCGGGCGCCGTGCGGCATGACGTACGTCAGGCGCTCGGGCTGTTCGGGGTCGAGGGGATCGACCGTGAGCTGGCTCCGGTACTGCTCGAGCGCGGCACGCACCCGGGGGCGCACCGGCAGCACGTCGACGACGAGGTCGGCCTGACCGCTGTCGGCGTCGACGATGGTCGAGAACGGGACGTCCTCGGCACGGGCGGCGTACCGGGCAGCCGCATGCACCCGCACGTGGTCCGGGTGTCCGTACCCGCCGTCGTCCGCGTAGCTGACCACGGCATCGGCACCCGTCGAGCGGATCGCCGCGCGCACGTCGTCGACGACCTCCCCGAGGTCCGCCGCGGTGAGCGAGTCGGCCGGCGCGTCCTCGGCGGCCGTCGCCCGCCCGTCCGCGGCCCACCGCATGCCGGAGTCGCTGTACCGACGCGGCGGCAGGTCCGTGGGACGGGCGCCGGGGCCGCCGAGCCACAGGTGCCGAGGCCCGCCGAGCGCGGCGAGCGCGGCCGCGATCTCGGTCTCGCGGTGCGCGGCGACCCGGGGCGCGTCGCCGAAGAGCGGCGCGAGCGCCGGCGTGAGCATCTCGCCGCGTTCACCTCGCGTCGCGGTGAGCACCGTCACGTCGGCACCGAGTTCGACCAGGGTCGCGATCGTGCCCCCGGTCGCCAACGTCTCGTCGTCGGGGTGGGCGTGGACGAACAGGACACGCTCGGGGCGCGTCGCCGGGGTGGGCGTGGACATCGCCACCCAGGGTACGGGATCGGCTCGGTGGCGGAGCGCCTCCGGACGGCGGTCAGCGCGGAGTGACGATGTACGTCGCGGTCACGCCGTCGTGGCCGGTCGAGAAGGCGAGCACCACGCGGTACCGGTCGCTCCGGAAAAGGCCGAACGCGCTGCGGGCGTCGCTCCGCACGGCACCGTCCGCGAAGCCGTCCGCGGTGAGCCGAGCGTGTGCCGTCGTGAACTCCGCGACCGAGGCGACGCGGACCTGCACCACCCAGCCCGACCCGGCGGGTCCGCTCCCCCCGCCGAGGACCGTGCCGTGGACGAGCGGGACGGCGTGGGTCGGGAACCCGGCGGGGACCGCACCGTCGGTCGTCACCGCCGCGCCCCGCAGGGCGGCGTCGAGCGCGCCGTCGATGCCGCCGGCCACCTGCCGCATCCCGCGCTGGATCGAACCGCCCGTGACGCCCTGCAGGCCCGACCGGACGCCCGACGCCACCGACGACGCGACCGCCGTCCCGACCCCCGAGACGTGGTCGGTGATCCCGGCGCAACCCGTCAGCCCGACGGCGAGGACCGCCAGGACCGCGGCCGTCGGCACGACCCGCGGTCGCGCCGCACGGCGATGCGCCCGACCGGAACGCGGCGTGCGCGACATCAGGCGAGCCAGGCCCGGGTCGCCGCGACGAAGGCGTCCACCCCGACCGGGATCGACGCCTCGGCGAGCGGGGCGAAGAACGGCGAGTGGTTCGTCGGGACCTCGGCGCCGTCGGCGAACAGCGCCGGGTCCGTCGTGCCCGTGAACCAGTACACGATGGGGGCCTCGGCCGCCGTCGCGAGGTCGCCGACGTCCTCGCTCGCCATGCCGAGCACCGAGTCGCCGGCCACGAGCGACGGCACGACCCCCTCGAGGGCGGCCAGCACGCGCCCGGCGGCGTCGGCGTCGTTCACGAGGACGTTCGCGCCCGGCCGCACCCGGACGAGCGGCTCGTCGAGGCCGCCCGCCGCCGATTCCGCCGCGACGATCCGGCGCACCGCCTGCTCGACCTGGTGCCGGGTGTCGTCGGTCTGGGCACGCGTGCTCACCTCGATCGTCACCACGTCGGGGATGATGTTGGCGCGGGTGCCACCGTGGATGCTGCCGACGGTGACGACCGCGGCCTGCCGGGGACCGACCTCCCGGGCGACGACCGACTGCAGGCGCACGACCGCCGACGCGGCGGCGACCACCGGGTCACGGGTCGTCTGCGGCGCGGAGCCGTGGCCGCCCCGGCCGCGGAACGTGATCGTGAACCGGTCGCTCGCGGCCATCACCGGCCCGGACCCGACCGTCACCCGTCCGACCGGCTCGGGCGCGGTGTGCTGCCCGAGCACGACGTCGGGGCGGGGGACGCGACCGACCAGGTCGTCGTCGACCATCGCGCGGGCACCGCCGATGACCTCCTCGGCCGGCTGGAACACCGCGACGACGGTCCCCGCCCACGAGTCCCGCGTCGCGATGAGCCGCTCGAGCGCACCGAGCAGCCAGGTCATGTGCAGGTCGTGACCGCAGGCGTGCATCGTGCGGGTCTCGGAGCCGTCCTCGTCGACGGCGGTGTGGACGCTCGCGTACGCCAGGCCCGTTCGCTCCTCGACCGGCAGGCCGTCCATGTCGGCGCGGAGCCACACCACCGGGCCGGCAGCGTTCTCGAGGACCGCGACCACGCCCGTGCCACCGACCCCCGTGGTCGGTTCGAGGCCGAGCGATCGGAGGTGGTCCGCGACGACACCGGCGGTCCGGTGCTCGGCGAACGCGAGCTCGGGGTGCGCGTGCAGGTCGCGGTAGATGTCGAACAGCGGGAGCGTCGTCACCCGACAACCGTAACCGGCTGCCGTCGGCGCGACGGGCATCTCGTCCGGGAACGACGACGCCCGTCGGCTCCGGAGGGGCCGACGGGCGTCGTCGTGTGCGGAGGAGAACCGCGGCTCAGGCGTCCTGGCGCTTGAGGCGCGCCGTGGCCCGGGCCCGGGACTGGGCGTCGAGCTCGACCTTGCGGATCCGGACGGCGTCGGGGGTGACCTCGACGCACTCGTCCTCGCGCGCGAACTCGAGGCACTCCTCGAGCGAGAGCTGCCGGGACGGCGTCATCGACTCGAACGTGTCGGCCGTGGACGACCGCATGTTCGTGAGCTTCTTCTCCTTGGTGATGTTGACGTCCATGTCGTCGGCGCGCGAGTTCTCGCCGATGACCATGCCCTCGTAGACCTCCTCGGTCGGGTTGACGAAGAACGTCATCCGCTCCTGGAGGTTCGTGATCGCGAACGGGGTCACGACGCCGGCGCGGTCGGAGACGATCGAGCCGTTGACGCGCGTCTGGATGGGGCCGGCCCACTCGCCGTACCCGTGCGAGATCGCGTTCGCGATGCCCGTGCCGCGGGTCTCGGTGAGGAAGGCGGTGCGGAAGCCGATGAGCCCACGCGACGGGACGATGAACTCCATGCGCACCCAGCCCGTGCCGTGGTTCGTCATGTTCTCCATGCGACCCTTGCGCGCGGCCATGAGCTGCGTGATCGCGCCGAGGTACTCCTCGGGCGTGTCGATCGTCATGTGCTCGTACGGCTCCTGGAGCTTGCCGTTCTCGTCACGCCGGGTGACGACCTGCGGCTTGCCGACCGTGAGCTCGTAGCCCTCGCGCCGCATCTGCTCGACGAGGATCGCCAGGGCGAGCTCGCCGCGGCCCTGGACCTCCCACGCGTCGGGACGGCCGATGTCGACGACCCGGAGCGACACGTTGCCGACGAGCTCGCGGTCGAGGCGGTCCTTGACCATGCGCGCGGTGAGCTTGTGCCCCTTGACCTTCCCGACGAGCGGGCTCGTGTTCGTGCCGATCGTCATGGAGATCGCGGGGTCGTCGACCGTGATGGTCGGCAGCGGGCGGACGTCCTCGGGGTCGGTCAGGGTCTCGCCGATGGTGATGGTGTCGAACCCGGCGACGGCGACGATGTCACCCGGGCCGGCCGACTCGGCGGGGAACCGGTCGAGCGCCTTCGTGATGAGGAGCTCCGTGATGCGGGCGTTGACGACGGAACCGTCGTGCTTGACCCACGCGACCGTCTGCCCCTTCTTCATGGTGCCGTGGAAGATGCGGAGCAGCGCGAGACGACCGAGGAACGGCGAGGCGTCGAGGTTCGTGACGTGCGCCTGCAGCGGGTGGGTGTCGTCGTACGTCGGCGCCGGGACGTGCTGGAGGATCGCCTCGAACAGCGGCTCGAGGTCGTCGTTGTCGGGCAGGGTGCCGTCGGCGGGCTTGTTGCGGCTCGCGGCACCGTTCCGGCCGGACGCGTAGACGACCGGGACGTCGAGGATGGCGTCGAGGTCGAGGTCGTCGACCTCGTCCGAGAGGTCCGACGCCAGCCCGAGCAGGAGGTCCTGGGACTCGGCGACGACCTCGTCGATGCGCGAGTCGGGACGGTCCGTCTTGTTGACCAGCAGGATCACGGGGAGCTTCGCCGCGAGCGCCTTGCGGAGCACGAAGCGCGTCTGGGGCAGCGGGCCCTCGGACGCGTCCACGAGCAGGACGACGCCGTCGACCATCGAGAGGCCGCGCTCGACCTCGCCACCGAAGTCGGCGTGGCCCGGGGTGTCGATCACGTTGATCGTGATGCGTCCGCCGTCGTTGAACTCGGCCGCGTGGATCCCGTTGTAGAGCACCGAGGTGTTCTTCGCGAGGATGGTGATGCCCTTCTCGCGCTCGAGGTCGTTCGAGTCCATCATCCGGTCCTCGCCCTCGAAGTGGGCGTCGAACGAGTTGGTCTGCGTGAGCATGGCATCGACCAGGGTGGTCTTGCCGTGATCGACGTGTGCCACGATGGCGACGTTGCGCAGGTCGGACCGGGTGGCGAGCGCCATACAGGACTTCCTTAGAGCGTGAGGGAGAGGATCGGGCAGAATGCCCGGCGTCCGAGTCTACCGGGCGCGGACGACCCGGAGGGACCTTGGACGAGGACGTCGACACGCCCACCGCGAACACCGCTCCGCCGACGTCCCGCGGCCGGCTCGCCGCCGAGGTCGTCATCGTCCTCGCCCTGTCACTCGGGGCGAGCGCCGTGTACTCGATCGTCGAGATCGTCGACGACCTGACGAAGACCACGGCGCTGGCGTCGCAGACGACGACGCTGAACACGTCGCAGGACGACCGCTCGCTCTTCGACCTGCTCGACCAGCTCATCGGCGTCGCCGTGGACCTGGCGCCGGTCGCGCTCGTCGCGTTCCTGCTCTGGCGGAGCGCGCGACCACACCTGGCGCGGCTGGGGATCGACCGCTTCCGCCCGCGTGCGGACCTCGGCGGCGCCGCAGGTCTGGCCCTGCTCATCGGCGTCCCGGGGCTCGGCCTGTACTTCGCCGGACGGGCGCTCGGCATCACGGTCGACGTCGTGCCCACCGCGCTCGGCACGTACTGGTGGACGGTCCCGGTGCTCCTGCTGTCGGCGATCCGCTCCGGCCTGCAAGAGGAGGTGATCGTCGTCGGTTACCTGTACGAGCGCCTCGGCCGGCTCGGGTGGGGCCGCTGGACGGTGATCACGTCGACGGCGGTCCTCCGCGGCAGCTACCACCTGTACCAGGGCTTCGGCGCGTTCGTCGGCAACGCCGTGATGGGCATCGTGTTCGGCTGGGTGTACACGCGGTGGGGGCGGCTCCTGCCGCTCGTGATCACGCACTGCCTGCTCGACGCCGCCGTGTTCGTCGGCTACCCGTACGTCGCGTCGGCGTTCCCACACCTCTTCGGTGCGCACTGACCGCTCCGTCGATCAGTTCGGCGCCCACCGACCGCGCATCGGATCGGCCAAGACATCGGCGACGGCCCCCAGATCGAGGGGGTTTCGCAGGTCAGCGGTCCAGTGAGCGCCCGAGGACGCCTACCGTGGAGGCATGGCGATCCCCGGCGTCGGCGAGCTGGCTCCCGACTTCACCCTCCCCGGCACGCTCCTGCGCCGCGGAGAGCGGACCGACGACGCCTACTCGCTGCGCGCGCAGATCGGCCGGAGCGTCGTGCTCGCCTTCTACCCCGGGGACGCGACGCCCGTGTGCACGGCGCAGATGTGCAGCTACGAGCGCGAGCTCGACGAGTTCCTGGAGCTCGGGGCCATCGTCTGGGGGGTCAGTCGCCAGGGACTCGACTCGCACGAGTCGTTCGCCCGCGGGGCTTCGCTGTCGTTCCCGCTGCTCGCCGACACCGCGGGCGAGGTCGTCCGTGCATACGGTGTCCAGGCCCCGGGCGTCGGTGTCCGGCGCTCGGTGTTCGTGATCGGCCCGGACGGGGTCGTGCGGTGGCACCACGTCGGCCTCGTCGGCATGCGGTTCCCGAAGGCCTCGACCATCCGCGAGCACGTCGAGGCGCTCGTCGCCTGAGGGCCAGGACCGGAACCCGCGACCCCCGTTCCGGCGCCCACCGCTCCGCCGGGGCGGCACCGCCGACGCGCGGTGTTCCACTGGACACGGCGCGCCCGGGATGACGTCTTCGACCGGGGGGCTTGACACCCGAACGGGGGGTACCCGTTAATTGATATCGGAGAGTCATCCTCCTTCAGGACTGTCTCCCCGGGGAATCGGGTCTTTCTCCGGTTCGCGGTGCGTGTCACGCCCGCTCGGCAGAATGTCCCCGGGGAGACCTCTCCCCACTCAGGGACCCGCACCGCATGCTCCACCGCAACACGCAGCACTGCAAGGAGGAATCCGCAGACCGCTGCGGCCCCCGCCGACGGGTACGGCAGGAACCGCAGCTGTCGGCTCCGTTCCCACGACGACCACGGGTAGGTCGTCCGGGAGCGTCCGGCGCAGCACCGGCGATGACGACGGGTACGTCATCGCCGGTGCAGCGGCCACTCGTGTCTGCGACCATGGGAGCGTGAGCGTGCCGCACGACGACCCCGTCCCGTTCCGGCTCGTCGCGCCCGCGATGCGCCGCTCCGCCGTCGCCCTCTGGATCGTCGCCGTCGCCCTCGTGCCCATCGGGCTCATCACCGACGGCCCCCGCGCACTGCTGCTCGTCCCCGCCCCGTCCGCGTTCACGGCGTGGTTCGCCTGGACCGCTCTCTGGCGTCCCCGCGTGCTCGCGACCGCCGACGGCGTCGTGGTCGTCGACGTCCGTCGCACGACGCGGATCGCGTGGGGCCGTGTGCTCGAGGTCGGATCACGGTTCGGCCTGGAGGTCGTCACGAGCGAGGGTGACCGCCGCACGTGGATCGCCCCGCGGCCCACCGCGCGTCTCCGCCTGACCCCCGTCGCACCGCTCGGACCGGGAGGCCCGGCGCAGGCCGCGGAGACCACACTCACCGTCGCCGAGGCGGCGGACCGCCTCCGGGCCTTCGTCCCGTCCCCGGCACCCCTGGAGGGCCCGCCGCCCGCCGAGGTCACGCCCGCTCGGATCGAGCACCGCGTGCACGGCTGGAGCGTGGTGGCGCTCATCGCGCTCGGCCTGCTCGGGTCGATGGCTGGCGCGCGCATCTGAACCGGGCCTCCCGGTCCGGCCCGGCCCGCACATCGGAACCGGGCCTCCCGGTCCGGCCCGGTGCGCCACCGGAACCGGCCGGGGAGGCCCGACCAGGGCCTCCCGTCAGGCGTCCGCGCCGGCCGCCAGGATCGCCCGGCGCAGCTCACGACGCTCGCGCTGGACCTCCGGGTCCGGCAGCGGGACGGCGGCGATGAGGCGCTGCGTGTACGGGTCCTGCGGGTCGCGCAGGATCTGGTCACGCGTGCCGAACTCCGCGAGCTTGCCGTGGTGCATCACCGCGATCCGGTCCGCCAGCACGTCGATGACGGCGAGGTCGTGCGTGATGAAGAGGCACGCGAAGCGGAACTCGCGCTGCAGGTCCTTGAGGAGCTCGAGGACGGTCGCCTGCACGGACACGTCGAGCGCGCTCGTCGGTTCGTCGGCGATGAGGAGCGCGGGCTTCAGCGCCAGTGCCCGGGCGATGCCGATGCGCTGCTTCTGCCCACCCGACAGCTCGTGCGGGAAGCGGGTCGCGTAGGCGCGCGGCAGCCGGACGCTGTCGAGCAGGGACTCGACCTCGCGGTTGAGCGCGCCGCCCTTGAGGCCCTTCGCGAGCAGCAGCGGCTCACCGATCGACTGCCCGATGGTCATCCGCGGGTTGAGCGACGACGCCGGGTCCTGGAACACGATGCCGGCGTTCTTGTGCACCTGACGGACGAGCGACCGCGTGGACTTCGACAGGTCCACGCCCGTGACGTCGAGACGGCCCGAGGTGATCGGCAGCAGCCCGATCGCCGCGCGACCGAGCGTCGTCTTGCCTGAGCCGGACTCGCCCACGAGACCGACGACCTCGCCCTCGTGCACCGTGAGGTCGACGTGGTCCACCGCACGGAACGCCTTGACGCGCCCGCGGCCCGGGTACTCGATCACGACGTCGTCGAACGCGAGGACCGGCTTGCCGACCTCGGGCACGTCGTGGTGCACGGGGTGCACGACGGCGACCGGCTCGTCCGACTCGACGACGTGTTCGAGCGTCTCGGTCACGTCGATGGCCTCGCCACCGGCCTGCCCGAGCCGCGGCACGGCGTCGAGCAGCGTCCGGGTGTACTCGTGGCGGGGGTCCGCGAAGACCGTGGCGACCGTGCCGGTCTCGACGGCCTCCCCCTGACGCATGACGACGATGCGGTCCGCCAGGTCGGCGACGACGCCCATGTCGTGCGTGATGAGCAGGACCGCGCTGCCGAGCTTGCCCGCGAGGTCACGGATCAGGTCGAGGATCTCGGCCTGCACCGTCACGTCGAGCGCGGTCGTGGGCTCGTCGGCGATGAGGAGCTTCGGATCGCACGAGATCGACTGCGCGATCATCGCCCGCTGACGCTGACCGCCGGAGAGCTGGTGCGGGTACGAGTCGAACGCCTTCTGCGGGTCGGGCATCTCGACCATGGCGAGGAGCTCGATCGCGCGGTCGCGTGCCTCGTTCGGCGAGATCCCGTAGTGGATCCGCAGCGTCTCGACGATCTGCGAGCCCACCGTGAACACGGGGTTCAGAGCGGTCATCGGCTCCTGGAAGATCACCGCGATCTCCTTGCCCCGGTAGTCCCGCATCTGCGCCGGACGGAGCCCGAGCAGTTCGGTGCCCTGGAAGCGGACCGAGCCGTTGACGCGGGCGTTCCTGGGCAGCAGCCCGAGGATGGACATGGAGCTGACCGACTTGCCCGAACCGGACTCGCCGACGAGCGCCAGGACCTCCCCGGAGCGGATCTCGTAGCTGAGGTGCTTGACCGCGGGGGTCCAGTAGTCGTCGACGGCGAAGTCGACGTCGAGGTCGGTGACCTCGACGATCGGCGCACCGACCGTGGTCCGGGTGGCAGTCGCGGAGGCGGGCGTGCTCGTGCTCATCGACGTCCGGTCCTTTCCCGGCCGCACGAGGCGACCGCGTGGTTGGTGATGACGATGTGCGGAGCGCTGTGGCGACCTGCGACGATGGCCGCATGGTCTCCCCCGCGCCGGATCCGCGCACCGTGTTCGTCTCGAGGTTCAACCGCGTGCTGGCGATCGCCCTCTGGGTCATCGTGGCGGCGCTGCTCGCCGCCGGCGTGGCGAACGGCCACGACTGGCACCGCTGGCTCGGCCTCGTGCCCGCGGCGTTCGGCGGACTGCTCGGCTGGACCGCGCTCTGGCACCCGCGCCTGGTCGTCGACGACGACGGCGTCGAGGTGGTCAACGTGTTCCACACCGCCGACGTCCCGTGGGCGGCGCTCGTGCACGTCGACACCCGCTTCGCGCTGACGCTCGTCACGCCGCACCGCAAGGTCGCCGCCTGGGCGGCCCCCGCGCCCGGCCGAGCGGGCGTCGCCCTCGCGCGGCGCCGCAACCAGCGCCACGGCCGAGTCGGACTGACCCCGACCACCGCGCCCGGCGAACGCAGCGCCGGTGACCTGCTGTCGACGGAGTCCGGCGACGCGGCGTACCTGGTGCGTGAGCACTGGGACGGCCTGCGCGAGTCCGGTCGGATCGAACTCGGCGTCGCCGACACGGTCGCCGTCCCCGTGCGCCTGCACGTCGTGACGATCGCCCTGCTCGTGGCGACGGGCGTCGGCGGCTGGTTCGCGATCGCCGCGCAGTGACGCCCGCGCGGCTGCGCGACCGCTGACGGTCAGGACCAGGGCGGTCACGCGCTGATCATCTCCGACTCGGAGGAGTTGTGGAGTTCGCGCTCCTTGGTGCGACGGATGCTGAACCGCTTCGAGCGCGGGTCGAACGCGTCGCGCAGGCCGTCACCGACGAAGTTCACGCACAGGGCGAGCAGCACGATGAACGAGGCCGGCCACCAGAACAGGTACGGCCGCGTCTGGAACGCCGACTGGTTTTGGCTGATGAGGAGACCGAGCGACGAGTCCGGCGCCTTGATGCCGTAGCCGAGGTAGCTCAGGGCGGTCTCGAGCAGGATCGCGGTGGCGATGAGCAGCGTCGCGGAGACGATGATCACGCCGATCGCGTTCGGCAGGATGTGCCGGAAGATGATCCGGATGTCGGACGCGCCGGCGACGCGGGCCGCCTCGACGAACTCACGCTCGCGGAGCGACAGGAACTCGGCGCGCACGAGTCGGGCGATGACCATCCACGACACGAGTCCGAGCAGCAGCGCGAGACCCCACGCCCCGAGGCCGTTCGCCGTCTTGCCGACGACGGCACCGATGACGATCGCCGGGATCACGATGAAGATGTCGGTGATGCGCATGAGGATCGCGTCGGTCTTGCCGCGGAAGTACCCCGCGACCGCGCCGACGACCACGCCGATGAAGGTCGCGAAGACGCCGATCACGATCATGACGAGCACCGAGTTCTGGATGCCCCGCATGGTGAGCGCGAAGTAGTCCTTGCCGATGCGGTCCTGGCCGAACGGGTGGTCACTGCTCGGGGCGCCGCCGCCGACGAGCGGGTTGAGCGCCTTGTACGAGTAGTGCCACCACCCCGGGATGGGACCGAGTCCGATCGCCGAGATGCTGAACAGGATCACGAGCACGTAGACGACCAGCGAGATCACCGCGAGCTTGTTGCCGAGGAACCGACGCAGGATGATGCGGCCCTGGCTCTCGCCGGGCTCGTGTTCCTGACCGGAGGCCGCGTCGTCGAAGCCGTCGCTGATGTTCGGCTCGAGCGGGGCGCCGCCCTGCAGGGTGCTCATCGCATGTCCTCCGTGTTGGTCGTTGCCGTGCTCATCGGACGCGCACCCGCGGGTCGAGCACCGAGTAGGCGAGGTCGGCGAGGAAGTTGAAGACGATCG
This sequence comes from Curtobacterium sp. MCBD17_019, assembly GCF_003234555.1. NCBI lineage: Bacteria > Bacillati > Actinomycetota > Actinomycetes > Micrococcales > Microbacteriaceae > Curtobacterium > Curtobacterium sp. MCBD17_019. The sequence goes on from NZ_QKTT01000007.1 coordinate 89,715, forward strand.
CGGTGATGGCGATCACGAGGAAGTACCCCATCACCGGATTGACGTCCGTGATCGACAGGCCGCTGTTGAACAGGGCGCCCATGCCGGAGATCGCGAACACGGTCTCGGTGATGATCGCGCCACCGAGCAGGGCGCCGATGTCCGTCGCGACGAGCGTCGCGATCGGGATGAGCATGTTCCGCAGGGCGTGCCGCACGATGACGGTCCGCTCCGGGAGGCCCTTCGCACGCGCCGTCCGCACGTAGTCCTGCTCGAGGACCTCGAGCATGCCGGACCGCGAGTAGCGCGTGTACGACGCGAAGCTGATGAGCAGGAGGCTGATCGACGGCAGCAGCAGGTGCGTGTAGGTGTCGAGACCCGTGATCCAGAAGTCGGCCTGGAGGCCCGGGGTGCCCGATCCGACGGTCGCGATCGGTCGGCCGCCCACGAAGTTGATCGAGTAGTTGTGCCACGAGCGCATGAAGCGGTCGAGCACGATCACCCCGGCCGTCAGGAACGCGGTCAGCGCACCGATGCGCATCATCAGGCCGCGGTCGTGCCCACCGACGAAGTACCCGGAAGCGAGACCGACGACCACCGCCGCGACCGCGAGGATGAAGATGGTGCCGCCGGACGAGACGTTGAGCAGGCCCTGCAGCGTGAAGTAGCAGATGATCGCGATGAGGACGTTGATGCCGCCGACGAGCCAGGCACGGTTGTTCCTGGTGCCGGCGAGCATCGTCACCATCGCGAGTCCGAGACCCGCGCTGAACAGGATCACGAACACCGGGCCCAGCGACGGGTCGTTGAACCAGCCGGTGGCCTCCATGAGCAGGAGCATGCCCGCGGTCACCACGGCGGTCAGGCCGAAGACGATGGCGCGGCGGCGGGCGTCGCCTCCGACGACGAGTTGCACGATCGCCCCGAGCACGACGGCGATGACGATGAGCGTCGTGACGGCGATGTGCGGCTTCGCGAGGAAGTTGTTGTAGTCGAGCGCGACGAACGACTTGAGGAGGACCGCCATGAGGAACGACGGCAGGGAGTACAGGAAGAAGCTGACGAGCGTGACGCCGTAGTCGAAGCCCGAGTAAGCGCGGAGCGCGGTGACGATCCCGAGCCCGATGCCGAAGATGATCGCGAGCACGAACGAGAAGGTGACGAGCTGGAGCGTCGACTGCATCGCCTGGGGCAGGAGCTGGGTCACCGGCTGGTTGTGGAACGTCGTGCCGAGGTCGCACTGTCCGATGACGCACTTGCCCACGCCACCGATCCAGATCCCCCAGCGGAGCGGCGGGATGACGTCGAGGTGCTGCGTCGCGACGCGCGCGGCGATGAGCGCTGCGCGGTTCGGGGAGTTGCTCCCCTGGAGGTCCTGCAGGGGGTTCCCCGCGATCGCCGCCAGGTTGTACATGATGAACGAGGCGGCGATGAGGATGAGGACCGAGACGAGGATCCGTCTCGCGATGAAGCTCACCATGGGCGAAGGGGCCTCTCCGGTGTGGGAAGGGTGCAACGGTCGATCACGTTCGTGACGCGCCGACCAAGGGTAACGGGTGCCGCTGAGCCCGACGAGCCCGGTTGGGGCGCCGGACGGGGCGGTGCTGCAGGGTCGCTCAGGCTGGGGGGGCCGCCGGAGTGACCGACGGGACGGGGCGGGGATCGCAGGGCGTCCCCGCCCCGCCCACACGGGAGGGCGCCGGACTCGTCGAGCCCGGCGCCCCCGCCGCGGTGGTGCTCAGGATGCGGTGGTCCTGGGGATCAGCCCTTGGTCCAGTCCCACACGTTCCAGAAGATCCCGTTCTGGCCGCCGAAGTACTTCACGCCGTGGAGCGTGGAGTTCGTGGCGAAGATGCCGGGGAGCTGGAACAGCGGCAGACCGTAGGCGTCGTTGAACGCGATCTTGTCGATGTCGACCTTCATGGACTGCAGCTTCGACGCGTCGAGGGTCGTCTGCGTGTCGACCGCGAGCTTCGAGGCCTTCTCGTCCGCGAACCGGTTGTAGTTGCCGGAGTTGCCGGTCTGGAACAGCTGCGGGACCGCCGCGTTGCCCGCACCCGGGTTCACCCAACCGAACAGCGAGGCGTCGTAGTTGCCGCCGGTGAGGAGCGAGCTCCAGTCGGGCGAGCCACCGTCAACCACCTTGAAGCCGGCCTTCGCCGCCGAGGCCTGGATGGCCTGGAACGTGTCGACACGGTTCGGGTTCTCGGTGTTGTAGAGGATCTTGACCGTCGGCGTCGCGCCGTTGAGGAGCTTCTTGGCGCCGGCGATGTCGACCTTGTCGTACTCGTCGGAGTTGTTGTTCTTGACCGCCTCGTCGTAGCCCTTCTGACCCGGCAGGAACAGCTGCGAGTTCAGGACCTTGGCGCTCTTGTTGATCGGGGTGACGATCGAGTCGAGGATCTGCTGACGCGGGATGGTCATGAGGAACGCCTTGCGGACGTTCTCGTCCTTGAACACGCTCGAACCGAAGTTGAGGTCGAGGTGGTCGTAGGCGACCTGGCTACCCTGCTGGATCTTGATGCCGGACGCCTGCTTCAGCGCCTTGACCGTGTCGGCCGAGGCCTGCGGCTGGATCGCGTCGACCTCGCCGTTCTGCAGGGCCGTGACCTGGGCGTTGGCGTCACCGATGAAGCGCATGACGAGCTTGTTGAACTGGACCTCGTGCTTGCCCTTGTAGTACGGGTTCTTGCTGAAGGTCATCGACTGCTTCGGCGTCCAGGCGCTGACCTGGAGCGGGCCGCCCGAGACGAGGAGCTTCTTGTCGCTCGGCAGGCTCGTCTGGTCGTAACCGGTGTTGATGAAGCTCGCGACCTTCTTGAGGGTGTCGTTCGCCGGGGCCGGGCTCGCCGTGTTGCCGGCGGGGGTGTCCTTGAGCGCCTTGATGAAGGCGGACTCGGAGACACCGGCCTCCTGCGACACGATGTGCGCGGGGAACTGGATCGGGTTCACGAGATTCCAGTCGACGTACGGCTTCTTGTACGTGATGGTGATCGACTGCTTCGTGATGTTCGTCGGGTAGTCCGTCTGGAACGGGTAGCCCGCGGCGGACGCGAAGTACTGCGTGCCCTTGGTGACGTTGCCGTCCGCGTCGGTGGTGGCCGACTCGTAGTAGCCCGACGACTGCGCCCATCCGAGGAGGAGGTCGTCCGAGGTCATCGGCTTGCCGTCCGACCACTTGGCGTTCTTGTTCAGCGTGTACCGGACCTTCAGCGGGGAGCTGCTGATCTTCTTGTACGTGCCGAGGTCGGTGTTCGGCTCGACCTTGTAGTTCGTGCCGAGGGTCATGAACTGGGGCTGCGTGAGCTGCCAGATGAACCCGTTGGTGTCCAGGTTGCCCTGCGGGGTGTTGTAGTTGAACGAGGTCGCCTCGTTCACCTCAGCGACCGTCACGGTGCCGCCCGAGCTCGACGTCTCGCTGTCGCTCGACGTCGAGGTGGTGCAACCGGCAAGCACGACGGCAGCCGAGCCCGCGATCGCGACGGATCCGATGACCTGTCGCCACCGCCTCTTGGTGATGTTCACTCTGTGATCCTCCTGGATGGAATGTGATCGAACCGCTGGCGGCAGGGCGCACCGGCGCGTTCGCAAAGAACCATAGGTGGGCCTCGCGAGCACCTCAAAATCCAGCGGGAACTTGTTACACACCGGAAATGACGGCGCAGGATCCATGCACCGGCCGCCGTTTCGTTGCTTCTGGTCCACCGATTCGCAATGATTCTGCTTGCGCTCACGCGTCCGCGCGGCACGTCGCAGGACCGATCCGCACGAAGCGCACCGCACGCCGTCCGTCTCCTGCCGTCCGGGAGGACCGGGGTACGCCCCCACTCCCCCTCCCGCCGACCGGTGATTAGCGTTGCATCATGCACCCCTCCGACATCGCCCACCTCGTCATGCCGTCCCGCGCCGCCGCCGTCGCCGACCCCCGCTCCGGGGCCCCGCTGCTCGTGGGCCTCACCCGTCCCGACCTCGACGCGGACGAGAACGTCGGCCACGTCGTGCGTCTCGCGGCCGCCGACGGGCGGTGGACCACGACCGACTGGACCCACGGCCCGCACGACGGCGCCCCGTCCATCTCGCCCGACGGCCGGTGGGTCACGTTCCTCCGTCGCATCGGCGGCACCGGCCCGGACGCCCACCCGCAACTCGTCGTGATGCCCATGGCCGGCGGGGAGGGCCGGGTGGTCACGGCCCTCCCGCTCGGTGCCGAGGCCCCGGTGTGGTCCCCCGACTCCACGCGGATCGCGACGACGGCCCGGATCCCCGAACCCGGCCGTTACGGCACCCCGACCGCGAACGGCACCGCCGCGGACGCCTCGGCCGAGCCCCCGCGGCACATCACCCGGCTCGACTACCGCCAGGACGGCGTCGGGTTCCTCCGCGACCGTCTGCGGCGTCTCGTGGTCGTCGACGTGGCCGCCGCCCTCACGGGAGACCCCGTCGACACCGCGATCACCGATGACACCACCGCGGTGAGCGACCCCACGTGGACGCCGGACGGCACCGCGCTCGTGGTGAGCGCCCCGCGTGACGCCGGCGCCGCCGAGACGACCGAGAGCGACCTCTACCGGGTCGACGCGGTCTCGGGCGCGATCACGCTGCTCGTCGAGTCCGACGGTACCGCGGCCGCACCGCAGTTCGGACCCGACGGCACCCTCTTCTTCCTCGGGACCGACCGGACGCAGGGGATCGTCGCGGTCCCGGCCGGGCTGTACGCGGCGCGGACCACGGACGACGGCCCCGTCCGTGCCCGCCGCCTGACGGACCACCGCACCGTCGACCTCGAGGTGGGGCCGGGCCTCCTCGTCCCGCGCAGCGGTGACGTGCTCGTCGGGGTGCTGCACCGTGGGGCGGTCGAGCTCCGTGCCGTCCCGTGGACCACGGACGCCACCGCGAGCGCCGCGGACGACGACGCGAGCACCGGCGCGGAGCCGCTGCCCCTCGACGCCCTCCCCGTGCTGCACGGCGGCGAGGTCGTGGTGCGGGCGATCACCGCGATCGGCGAGGACGTCGTCATCGCCACGGTCGGCCTGCCGGACAGCGCCGGAGAGGTCGTGCTCATCGACACCGCGGCGGGCTCCGTCGAGACCCTGAGCGATCTCGGTGCCGGCCTCCGCGCTGTGGGACTGCGGCCCGTCGAGGAACTCGTCGGCACCGCTCCCGACGGACACGAGGTGCACGGCTGGCTCGTCCTGCCCGAGGGCGAGGGCCCCCACCCCGTGCTCCGCGTCGTGCACGGCGGCCCGTTCGCGCAGCAGGACCGGGCGGTGTTCGACGAGGCGCAGGTCTACGCCGCAGCCGGGTACGCGGTCGTCCTCGGCAACCCACGCGGCTCGGCCGGGTACGGCTTCGACCACGGCCAGGCGATCATCGGACGCCTCGGCACCGTCGACGTCGACGACGTCCTGGCGCTGCTCGACGTGGCGCTCGAGCGGGACGACCTCGACGCCTCGCGGGTCGGGATCATGGGCGGCTCGTACGGCGGGTTCATGACGAGCTGGATCGCCGCCCGCGAGCCCGAGCGGTTCACGGCTGCCTGGAGCGAGCGGGCCGTCAACGCCTGGGACTCGTTCGCCGGCAGCTCGGACATCGGCTGGTTCTTCGCCGAGGCGTACGTCGGCGCGGACCCGGAGGACCAGCGCCGCCAGAGCCCCCTGACCTACGCCGCGGACGTGACGATGCCGTTCATGGTCGCGCACTCCGAGCAGGACTGGCGGTGCCCGCTCGAGCAGGGGCAGCGCCAGTTCGTCGCCCTGCGCCGGGCAGGGGTGGAGGCCGAGTTCCTGCTGTTCCCGGGCGAGGGCCACGAGCTGTCCCGGTCCGGGCGCCCGAGCCACCGGGTGCAGCGGTTCGACCACGTCCTCCGCTGGTGGAACACGCACCTGCCGGTCGTCTGACGGCCGCCCCCGTCCGGCGAGAGTGCAGAACACGCCGCTCACCTCGCGAGGTGAGCGGCGTGTTCTGCACTCTCGGCGCCGAGCCGGGCCGGACCGGCCGACCGGACGGGCTGGCCGGCCGGGCCGGCCGGACCGACCGGGCCGACCGGCCGGGCTGATCAGGCCTGCGCGAACGCCTCGATCGGCGGGCAGGCACACACGAGGTTGCGGTCCCCGTACGCCTGGTCGATCCGGCGCACGGGCGGCCAGTACTTGCGACCGGCGATGCCCGGCAGCGGGTAGACGGCCTGCTCACGCGTGTAGGCGTGCGCCCACTCCCCCGCGATGACGCTCGACGCGGTGTGCGGCGCCCCGACGAGCGGGTTGTCGTCGGCCGGCCAGGTGCCCGCGGCGACCTCGTCGGCCTCGGCACGGATCGCGAGCATGGCGTCGACGAACCGGTCGAGCTCCGCCAGGTCCTCGCTCTCGGTCGGCTCGACCATGAGCGTGCCCGCGACCGGGAACGACATCGTCGGCGCGTGGAACCCGTAGTCGATCAGGCGCTTCGCGACGTCGTCCACGGTGATGCCGGTCGCCTCACGCAACGGCCGGAGGTCGAGGATGCACTCGTGCGCCACGAGACCGTCGTCGCCCGTGTAGAGGACGGGGAACGCGTCGCGCAGCTTCGCCGCCAGGTAGTTCGCGCCGAGCACGGCCGACTCGGTGGCGCGCGTGAGCCCCTCGACGCCCATCATGCGGACGTAGGTCCACGTGATGGGCAGGATGCTCGGGCTGCCGTACGGCGCCGCCGAGACGGGTCCGCCACCGTGCGCGAGCCGGTCCGCGCCGCCCGCCGTGACCGAGCCGGGGCGACGGTCGGCGTCCTGCGCGAACGGATGGCCGGGGAGGAACGGGGCCAGGTGGGCCCTGGCGGCCACCGGTCCGACACCGGGTCCGCCGCCGCCGTGCGGGATGCAGAACGTCTTGTGCAGGTTGAGGTGCGAGACGTCGCCGCCGAAGTCGCCGAAGCGCGCGTGCCCGAGCAGCGCGTTGAGGTTCGCGCCGTCGACGTAGACCTGCCCGCCGGCCTCGTGCACGGCGTCGCAGATCGCACGGATCTCGTGCTCGTACACACCGTGCGTCGACGGGTAGGTGATCATGAGCGCGGCGAGGTCGTCCCGGTGCTGCTCCGTCTTGGCGCGGAGGTCGGCGAGGTCGACGTTGCCGTCCTCGTCGCACGCCACGACGACCACGCGCATGCCCGCGAGCACGGCGCTCGCGGCGTTCGTCCCGTGCGCGCTCTGCGGGATGAGGCAGACCGTGCGTGCGGTGTCCCCGTTGGCGCGGTGGTACCCGCGGATGGCCAGGAGTCCGGCGAGCTCACCCTGGCTCCCGGCGTTCGGCTGCACCGAGACGGTGTCGTACCCGGTGACCTCGGCGAGCCACGACTCGAGGTCGGCGATCATCGACAGGTACCCGGCGACGTCCTCACGCGGCGCGAACGGGTGGATCCCCGCGAACTCCGGCCAGGTGACGGCGGCCATCTCGGTCGCGGCGTTGAGCTTCATCGTGCAGCTGCCGAGCGGGATCATGCCGCGGTCGAGCGCGTAGTCCTTGTCGGCGAGGTGCTTGAGGTACCGCATCATCCGGGTCTCGCTGCGGTGCGCCTGGAACACGGGGTGCGTCAGGTACGCCGATTCGCGCCGCAGCGCGGCCGGGAGGCCCGGAGCGGCGTCACGCACGGCGGCCTCCGCCATCGGGACGGTCATGGTCGACGCGGCCGACTCGGACGCCTCCGAGTGGGCTGCGGCGACGTCGCGGAACACGTCGGCGAGCGCTGCGACGTCCTCGGGCGTGGTCGTCTCGTCCGCCGAGAGCTGGAGGGTGTCCGCGTCGACGAGGTGCAGGAGGTACCCGCGGTCGCGCGCCGCGTCGACGATCGCGGCGGCCCGGCGGGGGGCGCGGAGCGTCAGTGTGTCGAACCAGGCGTCGACGGGCACGCCGATCTCAGCGGCACGAGCCGCGTCGGCGATCGCGGCGGTCGTGCGGGCGACCCGGTCGGCGATGAACCGCAGGCCCTCGGGGCCGTGGTAGACGGCGTACATCGAGGCCATGACGGCGAGGAGCACCTGCGCGGTGCAGATGTTGCTCGTCGCCTTCTCGCGCCGGATGTGCTGCTCGCGGGTCTGCAGGCTGAGGCGGTAGGCCATGCCACCGTCCGCGTCGAAGGACACCCCGACGAGGCGACCGGGCAGCTGCCGCTCGAGGCCCGCGCGGACGGCGAGGTAGCCGGCGTGCGGTCCACCGAAGCCGAGCGGCACGCCGAAGCGCTGGGTCGTGCCGACGGCGACGTCCGCGCCGAGGTCACCGGGCGACGCGAGGAGCGTCATCGCGAGCAGGTCCGCCGCGACGACGGCGATGCCGCCCCCGTCGTGGATCCGCTCGATCACCGACGCGGGGTCGACGACCCGGCCGGACGCGCCCGGGTACTGCACGACGAGTCCGAAGGCGCCCTCGACGTCGACCTGGTCCGGTCCCCCGGCGACGTCGAACGTGCGCAGGGTGATGCCGACGGCCTGGGCCCGGTGCTCGAGCAGCGCCATGGTCTGCGGCAGGACGTCCCGGTCGACGAGGAACACGTCCCCGCGGACCTTCGAGGCCCGGCGGGCGAGCAGCATGCCCTCGACGACCGCGGTGCCCTCGTCGAGCATCGAGGCGCCCGCGGTGGCCATGCCGGTCAGGTCGGCGACCATCGTCTGGAAGTTGATGAGCGCCTCCAGCCGGCCCTGCGAGATCTCCGGCTGGTACGGCGTGTAGGCCGTGTACCAGCTCGGGTTCTCGAGCACGTTCCGCTGGATGACGGCGGGCGTGTGGGTGCCGTGGTAGCCGAGTCCGATCATCGGGCGGCGCACGGTGTTCCGTGCCGCCATCCGACGGAGCTCCGCGAGCGCCTCGGTCTCGCCGACGGCACCGGGGATCACCGAGTCGACGACGGGCTCGGCGTGGATCGCGGCGGGGACGGCCGCACGGACGAGCGCGTCGAGGGAGTCGTACCCGACGGTCTCGAGCATGAGGCGCTGGTCGGCCGCGCCCGTGCCGATGTGGCGGTCGGCGAAGGTGGTCTGCAGGTTCTGGTCGGCCTGCGGGGTCCGGTCGTGCTGGGTCATGTCCTCGTCCATCCGATCAGCCCGCGAAGGCGGCGTACGCCTCGTGGTCCATGAGGTCCTCGGGGAAGCTGGTGCCGTCGACCTGGATCTTGACGAGCCAGGCCCCACCGAAGGGGTCCTGGTTGACGAGGTCCGGGGTGTCCACGACGGCGTCGTTGCGCTCGACGACGGTGCCCTCGATCGGCGAGAACAGCTCACCGACGCTCTTCGTCGACTCGATCTCGCCGAGGGTCTGTCCGGCCGTCGCGGTGGTGCCGACCTCGGGGAGCTCGACGAACACGACGTCGCCGAGCTGGTCCGCGGCGAACTGGGTGATGCCGACGGTGACGACGTCACCCTCGACGAGGAGCCACTCGTGGTCCTTGGTGTAGCGGAGCGCGGTGATGTCGGTCATGGTCAGCCTTTCTGGCCTGGGGCGGCGCTGGCGGGGCGGCGGTAGAAGGGGAGTTCGGAGACGGTCGCCGGGACGGCGGTGCCGCGCACGTCGACACGCAGGACGGTGCCCGGGGTGGCGACCGCAGGGTCGACGTACGCCATGGCGACGGGGTGCCCGAGCGTCGGTGACAGGGCGCCCGAGGTGACCGTGCCGACGGTCTGGCCGCCGTCGAGCACCGGGTAACCGGCACGGGCGGCACGGCGACCCTCCATGACGAGCCCGACGAGGAGCGGGGCGTCGGTGGCGGGCGTGACCCCGGCCCTCCCGACGAATTCCGTGTCCATCGCGACGACGCGACCGAGTCCGGCCTGCGCGGGACGCACGGTGGTGTCGAGTTCGTGGCCGTACAGCGGCATCCCGGCCTCGAGCCGGAGCGTGTCGCGTGCGGCGAGCCCGGCGGGCACGACGCCGCGGTCGGCACCGGCGTCGAGCAGGGCGTCCCAGAGCACGGGCGCCAGGTCGGTGGGGCAGTAGATCTCGAAGCCGTCCTCGCCCGTGTAGCCGGTGCGGGCGATGAGGACGTCCTGCAGGTCGAACGAGGCGTGCAGGACCCGGTAGTAGCGGAGCTCGTCGAGCGGCGTCTCGGGCTGCAGACGATCGGCGACGACGAGCGCGTCCAGCGTGCCCGCGGCGGCCGGGCCCTGGATCGCGACGAGGGCCGTGGTGTCGCTGTCGTCCGTGACCTCGACGTCGTGGCCCACCGCGCGGTCGCGCAGCGCGGCGACGGCGACGTCGCGGTTGGCGGCGTTCGCGACGACGAGGAACGCGTCGTCCTCGGTGCGGTACACGACGACGTCGTCGAGCACGCCGCCGTCGTCGGTCAGGAGCAGCGAGTACTTCGCCCGACCGACGGGCATCGTGGCGTGCTTGCCCGCGAGCGCGGCGTCGAGGTACGCGCCGGCGTCGGGTCCCTGGACACCGATCTCCGCCATGTGCGAGAGGTCGAACAGCCCCGCCGCGCTGCGCACGGCGTGGTGTTCGGCGAGGTCTGAGCTGTACCGGACGGGCATCTGCCAGCCCGCGAAGTCCGTGAACGTGGCGCCGGCGGCGGCATGGGCCTCGTGGAGTGGGGATCGGCGGTGCACCGATGGTCCGGCACTGCCCGACGGGGTCGGATCGGTCATGGGGTGGAGTTCTCCTGCGTCGACGCGTCCCGGCGGGGACGCCGGTCGGAACTCCCCCTCTGTCATGTGCCTGAGAGTTTCGCCGACCGGTCGGAGGCGGTCGGCTTTCACCGTGGGCGAGGGCACGCCGTGACGGCGCCCTGCTTTTCAGAGTGGCCTGACCCCTGCGGTCGTACGACCTGAGAGATTGACGGGGAGGTTGCTCCTTCGGTGTCCGGTCTCGCGGTCGCCGGCTCGGCGCGCTCGTGATCGGACTCTCCCGCAGGGTGTGGTCGGCCCGGTGTGCTGTTGTGGCCCCGATCGTACCAACGCCGTGTTACGGCCTCGTGACGAGGCCGGCCGGTCGTTCGACATCTCGTAGGATCACCGCGTGGCCGGACAGCGATCGCGCCCGCGTGGGCAGCTCGAGCAGGCGGTGCTCGACGTGCTCTGGTCCGCGGGCCCCGACGGGCTCACCGCGCGTGAGGTCCTCGACCGCTGCGACGAACCACGACCCGCGCTGACCACCGTGCTGACGGTGCTCGAGCGCCTCGGGCGGAAGGGCGGGGTGCTCCGCGACGAACAGGCCGACGCCCCCCTGCGGTTCCGCGCGAGCCGCTCCCGCGCCGATCACGCCGCGTCCCTCATGGAGTCCGCGCTCGCCGCGTCGAGCGACCGCGAGGCCGCGCTGCTCCGCTTCACCGGCTCCCTGGCGTCGGACGACCTCGAGGCCCTGCGTCGCGCGATCGACGCGCGCGCCCGGTCCTGACGGGAACGACCGTGATCGTCTGGGGCGTCGCCCTCGTCGTGACCGCGGTCGTCGTGGCCGCCGCCGCTCCCCGGCTGCTCACCCGGTGGGCGTGGACGATCGACCGCCCTCGGACCGCGCTCGTCAGCTGGTGCGCCGCGGTCCTCATCGGGGTCGGCGGCTCCGTGTCGGGCGTCACGCTCGTCGCGCTCGGGGGTCGACACGGCGAGGACCCGTTCCGGCTGGCTGCCTCGCCGACCCACGGCGCGCACCTCGTGGTCGCCGTCGCCGCGGTGCTCGCGTTCGTGGTCGCCGTCCGCGTCCCTCCCGGGCCGGAGCACGCGGCCGTCCGCGCGGCCCTGCGAACCGGGGCGGCGGAACGTCGTCGGGTCGCCGGGACCGAGATCGCGGTGGTCGCGGGCGAGCGGGCCCTGGCGTGCGCCGTGCCCGGACGCGACCGCACCGTGCTCGTCAGCACCGGACTGGCAGCGCGCCTCCGTCCCGACGAACTCGATGCCGTCGTCGCACACGAGGCGGCGCACCTGACGGGGCACCACGCGGCCGTGGTCGGCGTCGCGGAGTCGATCGAGCGGGCGGTGCCGTGGGTGCCCGGCGCGCGCGCCATGGCGAGTGCGACCCGGGTCCTGGTCGAGTTCGCCGCCGACGACACCGCCGCCAGACGCGTCGGTGCCGAGGTGGTGGCCCGAGCGATCGAGCGCAGTGACGTCGGTGGTGCGGCGCCCCTGACCGGCGTCCGGGTCGCTCGACTCCGAGACCGGCCACACCGGGTCAGCGCCGGTGGCGGGCAGCTCCGGTGACGTCGCGGAAGAAGTCGGCGTAGAGCACGGGCTCGAGGTCCCCGTCGACCAGGTACCCCCAACGGCGCTCGCGGCGCTGCTGTCGGAACGTCTTGATGCGAGCCGGGGGGACGCCCGGCTCGGACTCGTACAGACTCATCTGATCCCCTGGTGCCTGATCGCTTGGGTGTCGGTGGTCGGTCGTCGCCCGTCGAGGACGACGTCGGCGCTCGCTGCGCTCGGTGTGCACGCGGTGCGCTTCTGGTCCTTCGACAGTACGTGCAGCGTTCTCGGCAAGTCAGGGGTTGACCTGGCCCCCGGACAGGGGTAGTACCAGGGCGCCGTGTCCGGCCCGCGCGGTAGGATCGGGTACCACCACCATGAGGGGGACCGTGAAGGCACTCACCGAGTCCGACATCCGATCGTCGTTCGTCAACGCGACCCCGGAGGAGCTCGACCACCTGCCGATCCCGGGTCTGCACGAGATGCTCTGGGACGAGCGCGAGTACCTCGGTTGGCGCGACCCGCAGGCCGCCCGCCGCGGCTACATGGTCCACTGGATGGACGGCCGCCCCACCGGGATCGTCGTCCGCGCAGCCGGCGGTTCGCTCCGGCCGGGCATCGCGGCGATGTGCTCCTTCTGCCACTCACCCCAGCCGGCCACGCAGGTCCGGTTGTTCTCGGCTGCGCGTGCCGGCGAGTCCGGCCGGAACGGCAACACCATCGGGTCCTACATCTGCGAGGACCTGGCGTGCTCGCTCCTCATCCGCGTGGCGCCCCCGCACCTCAACCCGCCCGAGACGATCGCAGCCCGGTCCGCGGCCCTGCTCCAGCGCGTGCAGAACTTCACCGCGGACGTCATGAAGACCGCGTGACCACGGGTGCTCCCGACCGGTTCGCCGCGGCGCGCTGGGTCACCGTCGAACGCCACGACGCCGGGCGGTGGTCCGTCACGGTCCTCGATGAGGCCGACGACGAGATCGCCTCGTTCGGCATGGGGGTCGAGGGCGAGTGGGAACCCGACGTCGTGGACCACGTGGCGTTCGCGCTGACCCGGCTCGGATTGCGGACCGTCGGCGCCCGCCCCTGGCGTGAGGACGAGCTGGGCCTGGCCCGCGCAGCCGTCCTGCCCGCCTGACACCGCGCCCCGGTCGCGTTCAGCGCGCCCCGTTACGGTTCGGGAGGCACGGGTGCGGCCCGCACCGCGCCTCCAGACCGGAAGGACCACCGCAGCATGTCCGTCGTCAAGATCAACGCCATCCACGTCCCCGCCGGTGCCGGCGCCGAGCTCGAGCAGCGGTTCGCTGCCCGCAGACACGCGGTCGACGGGGCTCCCGGCTTCGAGGGCTTCCAGCTCCTCCGCCCGGTGAAGGGCGACGACCGGTACTTCGTCGTCACGACGTGGGCGGACGAGGCGTCGTTCCAGGCGTGGGCCGCCGACGGCGCGAAGGCGGCGCACGCCGGTGGGTCCGAGGGTGCGCACGGTCGGCATGCGGCGGCGCCCGGCGAGCACGGCGCTCCTGCCGGACACGGCACTCCTGCCGGGCACGGGGCCGCCGCCGGACACGGCGACGCGCAGGACGGCGCCCGACGCCCCGTCGCGACCGGCGCGGATCTGCTCGAGTTCGAGGTCGTCGAGCTCTGAGCCCCGCTACGCCGTGACGGACCGCACCCGGTCGAGCACCACCTCGGCCACGAGCGCGGCCGCGTTCTCGGGCAGCCAGTGGTCCTCGTCGACGGCCACGAACCGGTAGGGCGCCGCGACGTACCGCTCGGTCGCCTCGGCCGCGACCCGACCGAGTGCCGCGTCCCGGGAGCCCCACAGGTACGACGTCGGGACACGGACCAGCGGGTCGACGCGCGGCGTGCCGGCCGGAGTGGGCAGCGCCAGTGCGCGGTACCAGTCGATCGCCGCGCGCAGTGCTCCTGGCTCGCGCATCCGACGGTCGTACCGCTCGGCGGTGGCGCGTGCGAGGCCCATGCTCTCGAGCACCGGGACGAGACGCCCCCGGAGCAGCCGTTCGGGGAGCCAGGGCACCTGGAACGCCGCGATGTACCACGACCGCAGGGCCTGGTCGGAGCGGACCGCCGCGAGCGCCATCGCCCGCGGGTGCGGGGTCGCCAGGACCGTGAGCGACGCGAGTCGGTCGGGAGCCCGCTGCGCGAGCCGCCAGGCGACCAGCCCGCCCCAGTCGTGGCCGACGAGGTGGAGCCGCTCTGCGCCGAGTCGGTCGGCGAGCGCCAGGACGTCGTCGACGAGCCAGTCACGCCGGTACGCGCGGCGTCCCTCCGGTCGAGCCCCGACCGCGTACCCGCGTTGGTCCGGCGCGACGACGCGGAGGCCCTCGGCCGTCAGGAGCGGCGTGACCGCCCGCCAGGTGCTCCGGTCGGCGGGGAACCCGTGGAGGAGGACCGCGACCGGACCGTCTTCTGGGCCGCTGTCGTCGACGTCGAGGACGAGGCCGCCGCGGCGGAGCTGGTCGATGCGGGTCATGCCGCCACGGTAGGCCGCCCACGAGTGGCGGTCCGGCCCAACGGGGTACGTGCGAACTGGGAGCGACGGCGCAGCGGCCCATCGGGCGGCCTGCCGTGGGAGCGGGAGGAGGATCCGACGCCCTCGACCTGCCGGGAGGACCGGATCGGGAGGGGTGGGGGCTCGACACCCGAAGCCGAGCCCACCACCGGCGGCACCCGAATCGCCGCTCGTAACCACGGGCCCCGAAGCCCGGATTGGTTGCGAGCATATTGGGACGGCCGTGTCCGCCGCAGCTCCCGCACGTCCCCAGACCAGAGGTAGAACGAGTGTTCTGTACCCCGCCGGAGGGTGCCGTTGGTCGGAACACGCGCCGTTCATCCGCCGAGCGGCGGCGGATGCGTCCCCCAGCCGCACGGTACGGATTCTGGACCGACACAGGTCGCACACGTCACCCCGGCACGCACGACCACGGCAACGACAGCGGCGGTCGCCCGGTCTCCTGACCGAGGCGGCCCTCGCTGGCGGGCCGTGCGCGCACTCGTCGCCGCCTTTACTGACGAACCCCGCCACCGGCGCCGCCCCCTTCCAGTCCTGCCCCGATGGTGCTAGAGTTCAGAGCTGGCGTTCTGCCGCGGACCCATCTCATCCGCCCCGCCGCCTGCTCCGTACCGGCTCCATCGAGTCGCATTCCACCGGGGCCCCGTCCCGCCGATCATGGCCGGACAACCCACGCCGACCTCCGGCGTGTGCGATCCGAGTGCCAGCCCGGCCAGCGCCCTGTAGAAGGGATCGAGGCCAGCGCACCGCGCTCGTCGCCAACGAACCATCGGAAAAGACAGCACCATGACCAGCACCATCGACTTCATCCAGATCAGCGGGACCGTGCTCGACGCGCCCGTCCTGACCACCGACGACCTCGTCGAGTTCGTCGTCGCCGACGACGTCTCCCGTCGCGAGTTCCTCGTCCGCCTCCCCCGCACCGAGCTCGGCGCGCACGTCGTCGCCGGCGCCCACGTGCAGGCCGCCGGCGCCGCCGGCTGGGTCGTCCCGGGCCGTCCCTGGCGGCACGAGCCGAGCCGGACGATCCTGCAGGCGCACGACGTGCAGCTCGCGGCGCTCGCCTTCGCGGCCTGACGACACCGTGCGGTCCGACGGCACCGTTCCGCCCGACGGCGCGGTGCCGACGGTACCGTTCCGCCCGACGCCGCGGTACCGCCCACGGCACCGTGACACGCGCCCGGCCCTGAGCGGGCTCAGTCGGCGCGGAGCACGCGTGCAGCGACGTCGGGTGGACAACGATCCTCGACGCGGTACATCCCCCGGGCGTGCGCGACCGGCACCCACGGCAACCACCGACGGTTGAGGCCGAACCCCCGACGTGGGGCGAACGACCAGTGCTCCTGCTGCCACCCGACCCCGCGGAGGTCGAACGCGTGCTCGACCGTCGCGAACATCGTGGTCGTGCCGTGTGTGACCACGCGAGCGACGTCGAGCCAGTGGTCGTCGTGCGTCAGCGCGAACAGCCGGGCGAACACCGAGGCGTTCACGGCGAGGAACCCGTCCGTCATCGACACCCCGGACGCGATGAGCTGGTGTCCGATGGTCGAGACCCCGTGCTTCCAGTGGAGCAGCCCTGGATCGGCGTCCTCCGGCATGGGCACGTCCCAGACGTAGATCCACGTCTCGGCGACCGAGGCCGCGGAGGCGGCCCGGTCCAGCCATTCGGCCCCGCGGGTCGCGTCGTACAGGTCGAGGAACCCCTCGGCGGCCAGGACCGCGGCTTCCTTGTCCACCACGTCGGGATTGTCGAGGGTGCCGCCGGCGTACCACCCGCGGCGTCCGTACTCCCGCCAGACGAACTCGGCGGCACGCACGGCGCCGGCGAGCGCCTCCTCCGACCCCACGGCGACGAGGAACGGCACGACGGTGGCGGTCCCGGACGGCGAGTCGTCGAGCACTTCGCCGGTGCCGGCCACCCAGGCGCGCGGGAGGGAACCGTCGAGGGCCTGGTTCCGGAGCAACCAGCTCGCTGCCCTCGTGACCCAGGCGGCCCAGGACGGGTGTTCCTCGCCGTGACGGCGTTCGAGCGCCAGGGCGTCGAGCACCGCGAGCGCTCCCTCGGCCACGGCGCGGGCGTACACCGCCGGCTGGTCCCGGAACGTGCGGTACGTGGTCGTCGCACCCGTCACGGTGTCGAACCCCTCGCCAGCGGGCGGGTCCAGGGCGAGCGTGACGAACGAGTCGATGATCGCCAGACCGCTCGCCCGGTACCGCTCGGCCACGGCGCCGTCATCGGTGCTGTCCGCCTCGCGCAGCAGGACGACGGCCGCGTCCGTGTTCGCCCCGACGAACCCCATCACCGCGGCGGTCGCCTCGTCCGTCCGCTCCGGGACGACCGCGTCCGCCTCGAGCGGGACCCCGGTCCGGCCGGCGACCGCCACGACCTGATCGGCCAGGACGGCCGCCGCGCTGCGCACGACGTCCGCGATGTCCGCGCTGCGCACGGCCGGGGCGAAGCGGTCCCAGACCCACCGCCAGGTCTGCCGGACGACGTCGGGGAAATCGGTCGAGCCTCCCGTCCGCACCGCGACGGCGTACTCCTGGGTCGCGCCGTCGTCCAGGGGGTGGAAGCGGCGCCGCCACGCGTCGAGCTGGAGGAGCGGAAGACCGCCGCTGCTGTAGGTGACGGGTCCTTCGGTGCCGGGGAACCACACGCCGAGCTCCACGCGGTCGCCGGTGCTCCGCGCGCCGATGGACGCGAACGCGAGCCGCGGATCGACGATCGTCTCGCCACCGTCCTCGACCATCCCGTCGGCGGCGATGGTGTCACCGCGCGGGTCGCGGTGGGCGATGGCCGCCCAGCCTCCGTCCTCGAGTCGGATGCCGAACAGCGGTGCCGCGGCACGGTCCTCCCGGACGATCGCGGTGGTGACCCCGGCCCGCCGTGCGTGCACGCCGGCGATGGCGAGCGGCGCGACCTGTGGCGCGTTGCCGTAGGCGACGCCGGGGCAGAACGGCTCGACGCGCTCCCACGGCGCGGCCGCGTCGACCTCGACGACGACCGCCGTGCCGTAGCCGCGGGCGGGCCCCTGGCCGCCGCGGACGGTGACCCGGCGGGCCATGCGGACGTCGTCGCTGTCGGTGTCCCACCGGTCCTCGACCTGGAGGACCGTCCCGCCCCCGACGTCGATGCGTGCGGTGCCGACGAGGCCGTCCGCCGTCACCGTCAGCGCCTCGTAGGGCGCGCGGTGCTCGGTCTCGACGCCGGTGTCCGCGTCCGCGTCCGTGGCCGCGTCCGTGTCCGCGTCCGTGGCCGCGTCCGTTCCGGGCTTCCACGTGAGCACCACGACGGGCGCCGCCGCCACGAGCGCCGGACCGCCCACACCGGGGGTCGTGATGCGGACGCCGAGCCCGCCCGGGACGTCGGTGGCCTCGACGCGCGTGGTCATCCCTTGATGCCGCTCGACGCGATGCTCGGCACGATGAACCGCTGGAACACGAGGAACATCGCCACGACGGGCAGGGTGAGCAGCACCACGCCCGCCATCTGCACCGTCGGCAGCGTGTAGTTCTGCGACTGCAGGCTGTTGAGGCCGAGCGTCAGGACGTACATGTCCTTGTCGCTCGTCATCGTCACCGGGATGAGGAAGCTGTTCCACGTCCACGTGCCGGCGAGGATCGCCTGCGTGGCGATCGCCGTGACCGACAGTGGCAGCCCGATCCGTAGGAAGATCCGGAAGCGGTTCGCGCCGTCGAGCGCCGCGGCCTCCTCGAGGTCCTTCGGGATCGTGCCGAACGACTGCCGCATGAGGAAGATGAGGAGCGGGTTGACGATGAACGGGATGATGAGCGCCGCGTAGGTGTTCAACCAGCCGAGCTTGACGATCTGCAGGTAGAGCGGGATGAGGTACGCCTGCAGCGGCACGAGCAGGATCACGATGATGCCCGTGAACACGACGCGCTTGCCGCGGAACTGCAGACGGGCCAGCGCCCAACCCGCCAGGGTGTTCACGATGACGGCGCCGGCGACGACGCAGCCCGTGACGATCGCGGTGTTCGCGTACCAGCGTCCGATCGGGGCGTGCGTGAACACGTACGTGTAGTTCGACAGGGTCAGGTGCGACGGCGGGACGATCGAGAAGAAGTCCGCTGGCGACAGGAACGAGCAGTACAGCACGAACAGCAGCGGGGCGACCATGATCAGTCCGAACACGATGAGGAACGTGTACCGGGCGGACCGGGCGACCGTCTGCTGGGTGCGGTGCGAGCGCATCGGGCGACCGGTGCCGCTGGTCGGTGTGCTCGGGCGGGTGACCGCGGTCCGCTGCGTCGAGGTGGCGCTCATGCGTCCTGCTCCTTCGGGCCGAGGAGCCGGCTGACGACGCCGGCGAGGATCACGATGGCGAGCAGGATCACGGTCGCCGCCGAGGCGTACCCGATGTTGCTCAAGCGGAACGCCTGCTGGTAGATGAAGATCACGATCGTCGATGTCGCGCCGGCCGGGCTGCCGAGCACCGTCCCGCCCGAGATCACGTACGCCTGGTCGAAGACCTGGATCGCCTGGATGATCCCGGTCAGCACCACGAACGCGGTGAACGGACGCACGCCCGGCAGCGTGACGCTGAGGAACTGACGGAAGGCGCCCGCACCGTCCATCTCGGCGGCCTCGTACAGGTCCGCCGGGATCGTCTCCATGCCCCCGACGAAGATCACGATGTACAGCCCGACGAACATGTACACGTACACGATCACGAGGAACCAGAGCGCCAGACCGGGGCTCGCGTACCAGGTCGAGTTCGGCAGGCCGAACAGCGACAGTGCGGTGGACGCGATGCCGCCCTTGACGAACAGCTGCATGAAGATCGTCGTGATCGCGACGGTCGATGTCATGTAGGGCACGAAGTACGCGGTGCGGAGTGCGCCCTTGCCGACGGTGGCACCGCGCAGGACGGCGGCGACGACGATCGCCAGGACCGTCTGTGCCGGGACGACGCCCGCCACGAAGGTCGCCGTGATCCCGAGGGAGCGGCCGAACGCCGGGTCGGCGAACAGCTGCCCGAAGTTCTGCAGCCCGACGAAGCTGCGCTGGTCGAAGTCGAACTTGCCGACCTGCTGCACGCTGAGCACGACGGACTGCGCGATCGGGTAGGCGAACCACCACAGCAGCAGGACCACCGCGGGAGCGAGCATGAGCCACGCAGCCGGGTTGTCGGTCCGGAGCCAGGCGCGGCGGCGCGACGACGTGGGCCGTCGCGCCGCCCTGATGGAGCTCTTGATGGCACTCACGCCGATCGGCTACTTCCCGTACTTCTGCTGGAGCTGGTGCAGCAGGGCCGTGGAGCTCGTCGCCTTCTTCGCGACGAGCTGCTGGAACCCGTTGACCAGGTCGTTGCCGAACTCGGTCGACTTGGTCGGGTAGTCGAGCGACTCGCCCTTCGCCAGCACCGAGTTCGTGAACGCCGCGTACTGCGGGGTGTCCTGGCGGTACTGGCTGATGTACTTCGTGGCGGCCGGGACGTACCCGAGCTTGGTCGTGATGATCGCCTTCTGCGAGTACGAGTCGGTCATCGCGGCGATGACGGCCATGTCGACCGCCTTGTCCTTCGACTTCTGGGCGATGCTGAAGCCACCACCGTAGGTTGCCACCGTCGACGAGGACGCCGTCTTCCCGGGGAGCGTCGTCAGTGTGTACTTCGTCGACGGGTCACTCGTCTGCATGAAGCCGATGTACCAGGGCCCCGCATCGGACATGGCGGCGTTCCCCTTGCCGAAGGCCTCGCCGTCCCAGGTCGCCCCGAGCTGCTCGGCGCTCTCGGCGTCGCCGTTCTTGAACATGGTCAACAGTTGGTCGAGCGCCTGCACGTTCTGCTTCGAGTCGATCGTCGTGCCGCCGTGGTAGCCGCCACCGTTCGCGATCATGTACTGCGTCAGGTGGAACAGGTTCTCGAGCAGCACCACGCCGGGCTTGCCCGTCTTCGCCTTGACCTGCGCCGCGGCCGTCGCGATCTCGGCGAGGGTCTTCGGGGTCGAGGTGACGCCCGCCTCCGCGAGCACGTCCTGGTTGTAGGCGTAGCCCGAGTTCTGCAGGTACGACGGCACCGCGTAGAGCTTGCCGCCGATCTTCCAGCCGTTCACGAGCGCCTTCGGGAACGCGCTGAGCTTGACATCGGTATTCCCGATCACGTCGTCCATCGACGCGATCGCCCCCTCGGTCGCGTACTCGGCGACCGGTGCCGAGTTGTCCCAGAGGGTGATGTCCGGGGCCGTGCCCGCGGCGAACTGCGTCGGCAGCTGGTTCAGCTGGTCGTCGTAGGTCGGGTAGACGTGCGTCTTGATCGTGACGCCGGGCAGTTCCTTCTCGGCGTGCTTGATGATGTCCGACATGTAGGTGTCGACGACGCCGCCGCCGGAGTACCCGACGGTGACGGCGCCCTTGAGGGACGAGCTCGAGCCGGAGCCCGAGCTGCCCGAGCTGCCCGAGCTGCCCGAGCTGCTGCAGCCGGTGAGCACGAGCGCCGCGGCGATGCCGAGCGCTCCCACTCCGGTGACGGTTCGCGTTCGCTTGATCATGATGGGCCTCCTTGCCCTGGCGTGATGACGGGTGGTGCTGCTGGTTCGGGTTCGGGTCAGGCCTGCGCGGTGGCGGCGTCCGCCAGCGGGAGCCAGACGCGCATGGTCGACGGACCGCGCTCGGCCCACTGGTGGTACGGGCGGAGCCGGACGGCTCCGGGGCGCTGGGCGTCGTGCGCGGGCGAGGCGGCGTACGGCCAGTCCCGCTCGGGCGCGTCGACGGCGACCGCGTCGAGCGCCGCGTCGGTGGTGCCGTCCGCGGTCGGCTCGGCCCCCGGGAGGACCTGGATCGCGTCGACGCGATCGGCGTCCTGGTCGATCGACTCGGCGCAGAGCACGAGCGGCCCGCGCTCCACCGCGACCGTCCCGCGGAGCGCGTCGATCCGTTCGTCCGGGGCCACGAGCCGCGGCTGCGTCGGGAGGTCGAGGGTGACGACGTCGCCGGCACGCCAGGCGCGACGGATCGCGACGGACCCGCCGTCGACCGTCTCGGCTCCGTCGCCGGCGTCGACGGTGGCGCTGCCAGCGGCCCAGCCCGGCACGCGGAGGGTCAGGGTCCACGGCTCGGGCGCGTCCTCGGCGACGACGACCCGCACGCGGCCGTCGAGCGGGTAGTCCGTGGCGACCTCGAGGCGGACCGTGCGGCCGTCGGGCAGCGTCGTGTCGATCCGGCCCTCCGCGTACTGGTGCAGTTGCAGGCCGTCGTCGTCCACCGTCGCCACGTACGCGGTGAGGCTGGCGAGGGTGCGCGCGACGTTCGTCGGGCAGCACGACACCGCGAACCACGGCGCACGCTGGCTCGACGCGGCGCGCTCGCTCGGCTCGTCGACCGCGGCCGGGGTGCCGGGCACGTTCCGCTGCAGCGGGTTCACGTAGAAGAACGCGGTGCCCTGCTCGTCCGGGCTCGTCGCGATGACGTTGTACAGCGTCCGCTCGATGAGGTCGGCGTACCGCTCCTCACCGTCGGCGAGCAGGAGCCGCCAGCTGAACATGATCGACCCGACACCGGCGCAGGTCTCGGAGTAGGCCCGATCGGAGGGCAGTTCGAAGTCGTCGCCGAAGGACTCGCCCTCGTGCCGCGACCCCATGCCACCGGTCAGGTACGTGCGGTGCGCGACCGTGTTGTGCCACTGCGTCCGGAGCGCGTCCGACAGCTCGGCGTCGCCCCGGTCCACGGCGAGGTCGACCGCGCCGGCCGCCAGGTAGAGCGCGCGGACCGCGTGGCCACGGAGCACGTCTGCGTCGCGCACGTGCAGGTCGTCGAGGAAGTACGACGCGGGCACGTCGGGATCGTGCAGCGTGCCGTCCCCGCGGCGCTCGATGAACAGCGCCGCCTGCGTCCGGTACCGCTCGTCACCGGTCACGCGGGCGAGCTCCACGAGCGCGACCTCGATCTCCGGGTGGCCGCACACGCGCTGGTCGCCGTCCGCGCCGAAGACGTCACACACGTGGTCGGCCACGCGGATCGCCGCCTCGACGAACGCGTCGCGGCCGGCGGTGCGGGCGCG
This sequence comes from Curtobacterium sp. MCBD17_019, assembly GCF_003234555.1. Lineage (NCBI taxonomy): Bacteria > Bacillati > Actinomycetota > Actinomycetes > Micrococcales > Microbacteriaceae > Curtobacterium > Curtobacterium sp. MCBD17_019. The sequence goes on from NZ_QKTT01000007.1 coordinate 112,375, forward strand.
CGCCACAGCGGCCTGGATCATGTGCCCGGCGCAGTAGAGCTCGTGGCCCCACTCGAGGTCGGACCAGCGCGGCTGCTGCCCCGGGCCTCCGAAGCGCGTGTTGAGGTAGCCGTCCTCCTGCTGGGCTGCGACGACACGGGCCGACAGGTCCTGGAACGTCTGCTCCACCCAGGCATCACCCGAGCGTCCGGACTCCCACGCGAGCGCCTCGAGGAGCTTGTAGATCTCCGAGTCGGCGAACTCCCGGCCTGCGGACGGAGCCTCTCGCCCCTCGGCCGCGCGGTCGAAGTTGCCGACCCAGCCGAGTCGCTCCATCCACTCGAGGCAGTGGCGGAGCGTGGCGCGGGCGTTCGTCGCCTGGCGGTCACCCCAGAAGCCGCCCGTGATCGTGACGTCGGTCATGGGGACGGGGCGGAGGCGGCCCGTCGTCGGCGCGACCACGAGGCCGCGCTGCGAAGTGGGGGTGGTGCTGATGTCGGTCATTCGTGCGTCCTTGCTGCAAATCTCCGGAAAGCTTTACGAACCGTAGCTTCCGGGTCTCGATTGCGTCAAGCGGAAAGCTGCCGGTACTGTTTGCGGCAACGGGTTGCCGGTACTGTTCACGGCAGCGGGGTCGACGCCTGGGGCGGTCGGACAAGAGGGGGCTGCGTGAAGGAACGGCAGAAGGCGGCCACGCTCACGGATGTCGCACGAGCCGCAGGGGTCTCGATCGCCACCGCCTCGCGTGCGCTGAACGGGCGGGGCGAGGTCCGCTCCGAGACCCGCGACCGCGTGTTCGCCGTCGCCGAGCGCCTGTCGTTCCGGCCGAACGTGCTCGCGCAGAACCTGCTCGCAGGGCGCACCGGCACCGTCGGCCTCATCACGTCCGACCTCGAGGGCCGCTTCTCGCTCCCGATCATGATGGGCGCCGAGGACGCGTTCGGCGCCGGTGCCACCCAGATCTTCCTGTGCGACGCCCGTGGCGACACGATCCGCGAACAGCACCACGTCCAGGCGCTGCTGTCGCGCCGGGTCGACGGCCTCATCGTCGTCGGGTCGAGCACCAACCCACGTGCGTCGCTCGGCGACGACCTGCCGGTCCCCGTCGTCTACGCGTACGCACCGTCCGAGGACCCCGCGGCGCTCTCCGTCGTCAGCGACAACGTGCAGGGTGGCCGGGTCGGCATGCAGCACCTCATCGACGCCGGACGACGGCGCATCGCGCACATCACCGGCGAGATCGAGTACCACGCCGCCCGTGACCGCGCGCGCGGTGCCCTCGATGCGCTCGACGACGCGGGCCTCGAACTCGCGGGCGGACGCGTCCTGCACGGCACCTGGAACGAGGCCTGGGGTCGCGGTGCCGCCCGCATGCTCCTCGAGTCCACGCCCGACGTCGACGCGGTCTTCTGCGGCAGCGATCAGATCGCGCGCGGCGTCGTCGACGTGCTCCACGAGCTCGGGCGCGACGTCCCCACCGAGGTCGCCGTGCTCGGCTTCGACAACTGGGGCGTCGTCACACAGAGCTCACGCCCGGAACTGAGCAGCGTCGACATGCAGCTCCAGGAACTCGGCCGCATCGCCGCGAACCGCCTGTTCGCCGCGATCGACGGCCAGGACGACGGCGGGCGTACCGAGGTGCCGTGCCGGCTCGTCGTGCGGGGGTCGACGGCGCCCCTCGGCTGAGCGGAGCGCGGAGCGCCGAGCGCGGAGCGCGGAGCGCCGACATGCGCATGCGGACGACAAGTGCGCTTGCGCCCGCATGTGCACTTGTCGTCCGCATGCGCAGCTGCGCCGATCGGCCGTGATCATGGGTACGTCAGTACTCGCCCTTGATCACGAAGAACGAGCCGCGGATCTCGCCCGCGAGCTTCGACCGCTGCCGGGCGAACTTGAACTTCGACGCGAGCTCATCGGGGACGTCCATGCCCTGCGAGAGCTTGAAGCCAACCGCCCGCTTGCCGCCGTCCTCGATGCTGTACATGACGTTGATCGCGAGACCCGACTCGTAGAACACGTACGTCATCCGGAGGCCATCGACCACGAAGTCGGTGGCCTCGAGCGGGCGGGACGCGATCACGATGTCGCGCTCCTCAGCGAGGATCCGCGTGACGCGGTCGACCGCGTCGGGGGCCTCGTCCGCCGGGGAGGTGACGAACTCGTGGTCGTACTTGTTCTTGTAGTACCGGGCCTCGTTCGCGCGGAGGCCGGCGAGCGCCTCGGCCACCGGCGAGGACTCGAGACCGGCCGTGCTGACGTCCACGAAGTCGATGGTGTTGGACATGCGATCCCTCCTCGGCGGGGTGAGTGAGCACCACCGTAGTGCCGCTCCAGGGTCTCTGCGAGGACGGTTCCCCGGCCCGCCCGCATCCGGCCGAGGCCCCATAGACGATGTCTATACTGCTGTCCAGGACGTGAGGGAGGATGGCATGCGGACCGACCGCGCCGCGGATCTCATCAGCGCCGCGAGGGCGGACATCGGCATGTCCCAGTCCGCGCTGGCCTGTGCGGCGGGGATGCAGCAGCCCACCATCTCGGCGTACGAGAGCGGGCGGAAGCGGCCGCGCGCCCAGTCGCTCGAGCGGATCCTGACGGCCGCCCACACGAGGCCGAGCATCCCGTTGGCCGTGTACGCGGAGGACATCCGCCACGAGGCGGACCGGTTCCATCTCCGCGATGTCCGTGTCTTCGGGTCGGCGGTCCGTGGCGAGGACACCGAGCAGAGCGACATCGACCTCCTCGTCACACTCGGCCCGGGCGCGACGCTCTTCGATCTCGGCGGGTTTGCGGACGCGGTCGAACAGATGACCGGCTTCGCCGTCGATGTCCTCACGGACGCCCAGGTCCAAGACCCCTTCTTCCGCCACGTGCAGGACGAGGCCGTGCGACTGTGACGGACGGTGACCAGTTCGCACCGCTTCCCCGCGTCACGCCGGATGCTCGGTCGACAGCGCGCGATCGATGGCCCGCCGTCAGAGCGGGACTCCTGGACCTGCTGGCCGAGTGCTCGGCGATCGTGGAGCACGGCCAGCGGGAGTTCAACGCGCCCCGGAGCCTCACCTACCGGGCGGCTGAAGCCGTCATCATCCACTTCGACGACCTGATCGGACGCCTCCCACCTGAACGGGCAGCGCTCCTGCCGCCGGACCTCTCACTCGCGGCGGTCCGGAGGACACGGAACATCCTGTCCCACGACTACCGGGCAGCGCGGAAGGACATCGTCTGGGGAGTGATCGAACACCGTGTCCCCGCGGTGATCATCGCCCTCGTGGACTGAACCTGCGACGACAGGGAGCTGGCTGGTTCTGGTACGCGGGCAGACTGCGGAAGCGTACATCGCGGCAGCTGTGCCGGTCAGACGGGAGGCGCGGGACGGCGCCGCCCCGCGCCTCCCGTCCGTCAGTGCTGGCCGCTCCAGACGAGCCAGACGCGCGCTGCGATCGCCCGGTACGCCATCGGCGACCCCGCCGTCTCCGGACCGAACCAGGCCGTGAACTCCTCGTGGAGGATCCGCTGGACGTCGTCCACGGAGGTCGCGTGGGGCAGCCGGTCCGCGATCGTCTCGGCCTCGGGGCGGTACTCGTCCGTGTTCGTCTCGAAGGCGATGCCGACCGGGTCGACCGCGAACAGGATCGCCTCGAGCTGCTCGACGAACGCGCCGGGGTCCGGCGTCGGCGGGGTCTGCGGCGAACGCGCTCCACGGAAGAGGGCAGCGAGGCCCGAGCGCGGACGCCGTACCGCGTCCGGGCGCTCCTCGGGCTCGTCCACGCGGGCATCTGCGCCGCGCGCTGCATCGACCCGAAGCGTGAGTTCCGCGACGAGCAGGAGCTGCACGCACCACGACCGCGCAGCCTCGGGCACGGCGATGAGCGATGCGGAGAGCTCGTCCGCCGCACGGCGCAACGTGCGGGCGGCGTCGGGTGCGAGGACATCACCGTCGACCACCGCGGCCGCCGGACCCACGATGTCCGGCGCGATCGACACCGGATCGACCAGGCCGAACCGCTCGCCGCGGTCGACGGCGATCGGGATGGGCGAGGTGCGGTGCGCGGTGAGGGCAGCCTCGAGCTCGATGGTCATCCTGGCGAGCGTATCGACGGCCGCGGGCTCAGTTGTTGAAGCGGAACTGCACCACGTCGCCGTCCTGCATGACGTAGTCCTTGCCCTCGATGCGGGCGACCCCACGAGACCGTGCCTCGGCGATCGACCCCGCGGCGATGAGGTCGTCGAACGAGATCACCTCGGCCTTGATGAAGCCCTTCTCGAAGTCGGTGTGGATGACGCCCGCGGCCTGCGGCGCCTTCCAGCCCTTGCCGATCGTCCAGGCGCGCGACTCCTTGGGACCGGCGGTCAGGAACGTCTGTAGCCCGAGGGTGTCGAACCCGATACGGGCGAGCTGGTCGAGCCCGACAGGCTGGCCTGGTCGACACGAGGCGTCGACCAGGCCAGAGCGGTTCTCCCCTCCGTTCGGCGCCCGAAGAGCGCGTCACGCACCCCGTGTCATCGGGGAGCGTCTCAGGCAGTCGCGGCCGCGCGCGATCCCTGCACGCGCTCGGCGAACGCGTCGATGCGGGCGATGTCATCAGGCGTGAGGACGACGTCCGCCGCGGCCACGTTCTCCGCGACCCGGTTCGCATTGCGCGACCCCGGGATCGGGACGAGGTCGTCGCGCTTCGCGAGGATCCACGCGAGTGACAGCTGCGAGAGCGAGATGCCCTTGTCGTCCGCGATTGCCGACAGCCCCTGGGCGACGGCGACGTTCGCGTCGAAGTGCTCCGGTGCCCACCAGTCGAGCATGTGCCGGATGTCGTCAGACGGGTAGTCGGAGCGAGGGCGGACGGCCGCACTCAGGAAGCCGCGCGCCAGCGGCGAGTACGCGACCACACCGATGCCGAGCTCATCGACGACGGGGAAGAGCTCCTCGGACTCTCGGGCGAACACGGAGTACTCGGTCTGGAACGCCGAGATCGGGTGGACGGCGTTCGCCCGGCGGAGCTGCTCGGCATCGGTGTTCGACAGCCCGAGGTAGCGGACCTTCCCAGCCTGGACGAACTCCTGCATCACGCCGACGACGTCCTCCACGGGCACCGCGGGGTCATGGACGTGCTGGTACAGGAGGTCGATCGAGTCGGTGCCGAGGTTCCGGAGGCTCGCCTCGACCACCTCGCGGATGTGCTCCGGGCGCGAGTCCGGCGTGTAGGCACCACGGGCGAAGCCGAACTTCGTCGCGATGGTGACCTCGTCGCGGATCGGAGCGAGGGCGGTTCCGAGCAGGCGTTCGCCGACGCCCCACCCGTACAACTCTGCGGTGTCGAAGTGCGTGACCCCGAGTTCATGCGCGTGCCGGATGGCGGCGGTCGATTCGGTGTCGTCGCTCGGCCCGTAGGCGAACGCCGTGCCCATCGCGCCGTAACCGACAGCACTGACGACCAGACCTTGGTCGCCGAGGATGCGCTGCTGCATGTTGGTTCCTTCCGTGTGGAGAGCAAGTCGTGTCAGTGTACGCCTTTCGTGTCAGACCCTGACACTCTGGGCCCACAGTGTCAGCGGCAGTAGGATGACCCCGTGAGCGAGACGACGAGCCGGACCGGGTTGCGGGACATCACCCGCGACGCCGTGCGTTCTCGGATCGCCGCGGTGGCCGTCGCTCGGTTCGACGCGGAGGGGTTCGACAGCGTGACCGTCGAGCAGATCGCGGCCGAGGTCGGCATCTCCGCCCGGAGCTTCCACCGCTACTTCCCCGCGAAGGAGGACGCGGTGATCGGCGATCCGGCTCGCCACCGAGACGACCTCGCCGACGCGCTCCGCGCCCGACCAGCTGGCGAACCTGTTTGGGATGCGCTCCGCGAAGCGTTCGTCGTGATGCTCGAACGCGGCGGCGCGGACTCCGACGCCGGCCGTCAATCGGTCCGCGTGATGCTGCGCACGCCGTCGCTCCGTGCCCGCAACCTCGAGAAGCACCTGTCCTGGGCCGAGGTACTCGTGCCGCTCACAGCTGAACGCATCGCCCGCGACGACGCTGACCTCCGCGCCCGGACGCTCGTGCACGCCGCGCTCAGCTGCTTCGACGTGGCGATCAGCATCTGGGCCGTGGAGGACACCCCCGGTGTCCTCCCCGTCGATCTGCTTCGCCGGACCTTCGACACGCTCGACGCCAGCTCCTGACGCCGCTCACGGATCTGTGCTCATCCGATCCGCTGGGTCGACGTCGAAGCGTCCCGGTCCGTGATCGGACGAGCCAGCTGATCGCCGCGGCGCGCAGGCTACAGCCACGTCGGGCCGAACGCCGACGACCGCACACGGTCCGCGTCAGCAGGGCTCTGCGCCAGGTCTCCGGTGACCCTGCGGACTCCCTGCGGACCGAGGCGGGCGAACAGCGCCGGATCGGCGTCGTTCCGAGCCGGTCAGTTGTTGAAGCGGAACTCCACCACGTCGCCGTCCTGCATGACGTAGTCCTTGCCCTCGATCCGGGCGACCCCACGAGACCGTGCCTCGGCGATCGACCCCGCGGCGATGAGGTCGTCGAACGAGATCACCTCGGCCTTGATGAAGCCCTTCTCGAAGTCGGTGTGGATGACGCCCGCGGCCTGCGGCGCCTTCCAGCCCTTGCCGATCGTCCAGGCGCGGGACTCCTTGGGACCGGCGGTCAGGAACGTCTGCAGCCCGAGGGTGTCGAACCCGATGCGGGCGAGCTGGTCGAGCCCGGACTCCGGCTGCCCGGTGGCCTCGAGGAGCTCCTGTGCCTCGTCCGGCTCGAGGTCGATGAGCTCGGACTCGATCTTGGCGTCGAGGAACACGGCCTGCGCGGGGGCGACGAGCGCGGCGAGCTCCGCCTTGCGGGCATCGTCGGTGAGCACGGCCTCGTCGACGTTGAACACGAAGATGAACGGCTTGGCCGACAGGAGCCCGAGCTCCTTGATCGGGGCCAGGTCGATGGACGTCGCGGACAGGAGCGTGCCCTGCTCGAGCGCGGCACGGGCCTCCCGAGCGGTCTCGAGGACCGCGGGCTCCGCCTGCTTGAGCTTCACCGTCTTCTCGTACCGCGGCAGGGCGCGGTCGATGGTCTCGATGTCGGCGAGGATGAGCTCGGTGTTGATGACCTCGAGGTCGTCGCGCGGTGAGACCTGGCCGGACACGTGGACGACGTCGTCGTCCGCGAAGCCGCGGACGACCTGCGCGATGGCGTCGGCCTCGCGGATGTTCGCGAGGAACTTGTTGCCGAGGCCCTCGCCCTCGCTCGCGCCCTTGACGATGCCCGCGATGTCGACGAACGACACGGGAGCCGGCAGGACCTTCTCCGAGTGGAAGAGGTCCGCGAGCTGCTGCAGGCGCGGGTCCGGCAGGTTGACGACGCCGACGTTCGGCTCGATGGTCGCGAACGGGTAGTTCGCCGCCAGGACCTGGTTCTTCGTCAGGGCGTTGAACAGGGTCGACTTGCCGACGTTCGGGAGTCCGACGATCGCGATGGTGAGTGCCACGACGGACAAGCCTAACGGCGGCGGCCGGGAGGGACGGTGCGGGCCCGCCCCGCACTTCCGGTCCGGCGGCGGCCGGGAGGGATGGTGCGGGCCCGCCCCGCACCTCCCGGTCCGGCGGCGGGCGACGGACGCGGCGTGTGACACGAGGGGATGTCGGAGCGTCGTGCGAGCATGGCGACGTGCCCCTGGACTTCACCGCGATCGACTTCGAGACGGCCAACGGATCGAGCGCCTCGGCGTGTTCGGTCGGACTCGTCAAGGTGCGCGACGGCGTGGTCGTGGAACGGGCCTCCTGGTACATCCGGCCGCCGGTCGGGCACGACGCGTTCCTCGAGTGGAACACGCGGATCCACGGCATCGTCGCCGAGGACGTCATCGACGCCCTCGGCTGGGCCGAACAGTACGTCGAGCTGTGTGCCTTCGCCGGCGAGGACGTCCTGACGGCCCACAACGCCCGGTTCGACATGGGCGTCATCGCGGGCGGGTGCGCGGCCACGGGGATCGACGTCGTGGCCCACCGGCACCTCTGCAGCCTGCAGGTCGCCCGACGCACCTACCAGCTCGATTCCTACCGGCTCCCGATGGCTGCGGGCGCGGCCGGGTTCGACGGCTTCCGCCACCACGACGCCCTCGCCGACGCCGAGGCCTGCGCCGCGATCATCGTGCACGCGGCCGCGCAGCACGGCGTCGACTCGCTCGAGGGGCTGTCGACGGCCACGAACGCCAAGCTCGGGACGGTCCACGCGCGGACGTCCGAGCCCCGCGGCGACCGCGCGATGGCGTTCGCCGACTGAGTTCCCGCTCGGGTCACCCGCCGCAGCGTGGGCCCGCGGGCGGTGTCGGAGGTGGCTGCCACGCTCGGGGACATGGACGCTCTCCTGCTCGTCGTCGGACTGCTCGTCGGGGCCGCGCTCGGCGCCCTCGTGGCGTGGTCGGTGGTGCGTGGTCGCACCGGCGCCGACCTCGCGACCGCCCGGGCGACGGCCGACGGTCTCCGCGCGCAGCTGGACCGTGCCGTCGCCGACGCTGCCGCGCACGACGCCGAGCGGGCACAGGAGCACGCCGACCGCCTGGCCATGCAGGACGCCCAGTACCGCCGGCAGGTCGAGTCGCTCGAGCGCCGGGCCGCCGAGCTCGAGCACATCGTCTCCCGCATGCACGGTGCCGACACGACGCGGAGCGAGCAGGAGTCCCGCGTCCTCACGGCGCTCGGGCCGGTCGCGGCCACGCTCGAGCAGATGCAGCGGACGGTGACGGCGCTCGAGCGCAGCCGCGGGGAGCAGTACGGCGCGCTGTCGGCACAGCTCCGTGCCGCGGTCGAGTCGGAGGAGCGACTGCGCGCCACCGCCGAGACCCTCGCGAGCGCGTTGTCGTCGAACAGCACCCGCGGCGTGTGGGGCGAGACCCAGCTGCGGAACGTGGTCGAGGCCGCGGGGCTGCTGGAACGCGTCGACTTCGACGTCCAGTCGAGCGTCACCACCACCGTGGGGGCCGCCCGTCCGGACATGGTCGTGCACCTGCCGGGCGGCAAGTCGATCGCCGTCGACGCGAAGGTCCCGTTCAGCGCCTACCTCGAGGCCACGAGCATCCCCGAGACCGCCACGGGTGAGGCCGCCGCCCGCCGCCGGGCACTGCTCGACCAGCACGTGCGCGCCGTCCGCGCCCACGTCGACGCCCTGGCCGCGCGCGAGTACTGGTCCGGGTACGACGCCTCACCCGAGCTGACGATCGCGTTCATCCCGTCCGAGTCCCTGGTGTCGAGTGCACTGGCCGCGGATCCGGGGCTGCTCGATCACGCGTTCCGGAAGCGGATCGCACTCGCCTCGCCGGTGACGCTGTGGTCGGTCCTCAAGACCGTCGCGTTCAGCTGGCAGCAGGACGTCGTCACCCTGGAGGCCCGCGAGCTGTTCCGCGTGTCCCGCGAGCTGTACGGGCGGCTCGCGACGATGGCCGGGCACGTGGACAAGCTCGGTCGGACGATCCGCGGGACCGTGGTCGACTACAACCGCTTCGTCGGTTCGCTCGAGCGGCAGGTGCTGCCGTCGGCCCGTCGCCTGTCGCTGCTCGACGAGGCCAAGGTGATCGCCGAACCCACCCCCGTCGAGGACGAGCCCCGCCTGCTCACCGCGCCGGAACTCGTCGCCGCGGTCGACGACGACTGACAGCGACCGGCCACCGGCGACGGCGACGGGTCGCTGAGCTCGGTGAGATCGCAGTTGTTGCCGTTCCGACGGTGGTCAGAACGGCAACAGGTGCGATCTCGCGAGGGGGGTGGGGGTCAGAACCACTTCTCGACGCGGTGGTCGGCCTGGATCCGGCGGACCGTGCCGGAGTGCGAACGGAGCACGATCGAGTCGGTGTGGATGACACCGCGGGAGCGACGGACGCCGTCGACGAGCACGCCGTCGGTGACACCCGTGGCCACGAAGAACGTGTTGTCGCCCGTGACCAGGTCGTCCTGGTCGAGCACGCGGTCGAGGTCGTGCCCGGCGTCCATGGCCTTCTGCCGCTCGTCGTCGTCCTTGGGCTGCAGCTGCCCCAGGATCACGCCGCCGAGCGCCTTGATCGCGCAGGCGGTGATGATGCCCTCGGGCGTCCCGCCGACACCGACGCACATGTCGATCTTCGATCCGGGCATCGCCGCCGAGATCCCGCCGGCGACGTCACCGTCGAGCAGCAGCCGCGTGCCGGCACCCGCCGCGCGGATCTGCCGGATGAGCTCTTCGTGCCGGGGACGGTCCAGGACGGCGATCTGCATGTCCTCGATGTCCTTGTGCTTCGCCTTCGCCAGCGCACGGATGTTCTCGCCGACGGGCTTGTGCAGGTCGAGGACCCCGCGCCCCTCGGGGCCGGCCGCGATCTTGTTCATGTAGAACACCGCCGACGGGTCGTACATCGACCCCCGGTCGGAGACCGCCATCACCGAGATCGCGTTCTGTCGCCCGGCCGCGGTGAGCGATGTGCCGTCGATCGGGTCGACCGCGATGTCACACGCGGGTCCGTGCCCGTTGCCGACGTGCTCGCCGTTGAACAGCATGGGCGCCTGGTCCTTCTCGCCCTCACCGATCACGACGACGCCGTCGAAGTTGACCGTGCCGAGGAACTTGCGCATCGCGTCCACCGCGGCACCGTCGGCGAGGTTCTTCTCACCCCGCCCCACCCACGGCTGCGCGCGGATCGCCGCCGCCTCGGTCGCACGCACGAGCTCGAGCGCCAGGTTGCGGTCGGGCTGGAGGAACAGGGCACCGGTGTCAGTCGCATTCACTCGTCCAGCGTACCGAGCCGCTTCCCAGTGGACGTTCGGTCGTCCCAGAGCTGAGCGACAGCTGTCGTCCGGAGTCGGACGGCGCGCCGGGCGGGAGGCCGCCCTCGACCACCTGTGACCGGCCTCCCGGCCCCTGGCTACGATCGTGGACGGATCGACACGTCGAAGGAGAGCCGAGATGCCCATCGCAACCCCCGAGCAGTACGCCGAGATGATCGACCGCGCGAAGGCCGGCAAGTTCGCGTACCCGGCCGTGAACGTCTCGTCGTCGCAGACGATCAACGCCGTCCTGCAGGGCCTGACCGAGGCGGGGTCGGACGGCATCATCCAGGTGACGACGGGCGGTGCCGACTACTTCGCCGGCCACACGGTCAAGAACCGGGCCGCCGGCGCGCTGGCCATGGCGGCGTTCGCTCACGAGGTCGCCAAGAACTACCCGATCACGGTGGCGCTCCACACCGACCACTGCCCCAAGGACGCGCTCGACTCGTTCGTCCTGCCGCTCATCCAGGCGAGCGAGGACGAGATCCGGCAGGGCCGCGACCCGATCTTCCAGTCCCACATGTGGGACGGTTCGGCGATCCCCCTCGACGAGAACCTCGAGATCGCGAAGACGATGATCCAGAAGACCCGCAACATCAACGCGATCCTCGAGGTCGAGATCGGCGTCGTCGGCGGCGAGGAGGACGGCGTCAAGCACGAGGGCACGAACGAGGCCCTGTACACGACGCTCGGCGATGTCGAGAAGGCCGTCGAGGCGCTCGGCATGGGCGACGAGGGCCGGTGGATCGCCGCGCTGACGTTCGGCAACGTGCACGGCGTCTACAAGCCGGGCAACGTCAAGCTCCGTCCGGAGCTCCTCGGCGAGATCCAGCGCGGCATCGCCGAGCACCACGGCACCGGTCAGAACCCGCTCGACCTCGTGTTCCACGGCGGCTCCGGGTCGTCCGACGACGAGATCCACGAGGCCGTGTCGAACGGCGTCATCAAGATGAACATCGACACCGACACGCAGTACGCGTTCACGCGCGACATCGCCGACTCGATGTTCACGAACTACACCGGCGTGCTCAAGGTCGACGGCGAGGTCGGGAACAAGAAGCAGTACGACCCGCGGGCCTGGGGCAAGAAGGCCGAGACCGCCATGGCCGCCCGCGTCGTCCAGGCGGCGAAGGTGCTCGGGTCGGCCGGACAGTCCCAGAGCTGAGCGTGACCGACCCCGACGCCCTCGTCCCCGACTTCGCGTCGTTCGTCGTCGACGCGCCCACGGCCCTCCACGCCGCGGATGCTGCGGCCCGCCGGCTCGTGGCGGCCGGGTTCACACAGCTCGACGAGCTCGACGACTGGCCGACCGACGCCGGCGCGTACGTCGTCGTGCGCGACGGCGCCGTCATCGCATGGCGACTGCCGGCGAGCGCGACGCCCACCACCCCGTTCCGGATCGTCGGCGCCCACACGGACTCCCCCGGGTTCCGCGTCAAGCCGAACCCGGTGGTCCGGAACGCGGGGTGGGAGCAACTCGACGTCGAGGTGTACGGCGGACCGATCCTCTCGACCTGGTTCGACCGCGACCTCCGCATCGCCGGACGCGCGGTCCTCGCCGACGGCAGCACGACCTTCGTGGCGACCGAGGCCGTCGCGCGCATCCCCAACCTGGCGATCCACCTGGACCGCGGGGTGAACGAGGGCGCGGCGATCGACCGACAGCGACACGTGTTGCCCGTGGTCGGTACCGACGGCGGCACCCTCGGCGGGCCGGACGTCGTCGAGTGGCTCCGCGCCCGGATCCCCGGCGACGTCGTGGCCTGGGACCTGTTCCTCGCCGACACGCAGGCCCCGGCCCGCATCGGGATCGACGGCGCGTTCCTGGCGTCCGGGCGCATGGACAACCTGACGAGCGTGCACGCCGGGCTCCGTGGGGTCATCGCGGCGCCCGGGGACGCCGACCACGTCCCCGTGTTCGCGGCGTTCGACCACGAGGAAGTGGGCTCCGCCACCCCGTCGGGTGCGTCCGGGCCCTTCCTCGAGGACGTGCTGCGCCGTGTCCAGGCCGGACTCGGCGCGACGGTCGGCGAGGCGGCGCGGGCGTTCCGCGCGTCGTGGCTGCTCTCGAGCGACGCCGGACACCTGGTGCACCCGAACCACGGCGAGAAGCACGACCCGGCGAACCGGCCCCGACCGGGCGCGGGTCCGTTGCTCAAGATCAGCGCGAACCAGCGGTACATGACCGACGGCCGGGGCGAGGCCGTGTTCGCCGCCGCATGCGCCGCGGCCGGCGTCGCGTACCAGCCCTTCGTCAACCACAACGGCATCCCCGGCGGCTCGACCATCGGTCCGCTCGCCGCGACCCGGCTCGGGATCCCCACCGTGGACATCGGCGTCGGGCTGCTGTCCATGCACTCGGCGCGGGAGCTCGTGCACGTGGACGACCTCGCGGCCCTCCACGCGGCGGTGGGCGCGTTCCTGGTCGGCTGAGGCCGGCGCGGTCCGGCCGCTGATCGGCGCGGTGCGGCCACCGGATCGGCGCGATGCGGCCACCGGATCGGCGACGCTCGGCCGCTGGTCCGTGGCGCTCGGCCACTGGTCGGTGGCGCTCGGTCAGAGCCCGCTGTGCGTGACCATCCAGGTGACGTACGCGGGGTCGTGCGCGAGCACGACGACGTAGACGACGACCGAGAACGCCCCGGCGACCGCACCACCGACGAGCGGCACCCAGAACGTGACCCGGCGACGGCGGAGGCGCGCCACCGACCACCACACCGTGCCGATCAACAACACGAGGTCCACGACGGCGCACAGCGCGCTCGCGGGCACGAGCGCCTCCGGGTGGGCGAGTTCGGTGTAGCGCGCGGCGATCTGGTCGGCGATGGTCGCGGCGGTGTGACTGATGCCGAAGAGCTGCTGCACGACGGTCGTGAACCCGAACGCCAGCAGCAGCACCGTCAGGAGCAGGTCTCCGGGGGACGCACCGAACCGGCCGGACGTCGGCACCGCGGGACGGGATCGCCCCGGTGCACGGCCGGGAGGCCCGACCCGGCCCACCGGAACCGGCCTTCGTTGGTCGTCGGCCTCGGCCCGGCGGCGTTCCGCCGCCTCGCGTTCACCGCGTGCGCGCTCGACCTCGACCGGATTGACCCAGCCCTCGGGCGCGTACTCGCCGTACTGCGGGGCGGGCCGACCGACGGTGCGGCCGGCAGCGTCGGCCGGATCCGGACGGCGTTCGGGAGTGGGACCATCGCCGGACGCGGGAGGGGCCTCCCGGCCGACGGGATCGGAGGATCGACCGCCGGACGCGGGAGGGGCCTCCCGGCCGTCGGTCGCGTCGCTCACCGGGTACGGCCACCCAGGGCGCGCGCGTCGCGCTGTCCCGTCGCGTCGGTGCGGAGCTCCTTCGGCAGCGAGAACATGAGGTCCTCGTGCGCGGTGACGACCTCGTCCACCGTGCCGAAGCCGGCGTCCGCGAGCTGTTCGAGCACCTCGCGCACCAGGACCTCGGGGACGGAGGCGCCGGAGGTGACGCCCACGGTCTGCACGCCGTCGAGCCACTCCTGTTGGATCTCCTCGGCGTAGTCGACGCGGTGCGCGGCCTTGGCACCGTGCTCGAGCGCGACCTCGACCAGGCGGACGCTGTTCGACGAGTTCGCGGAGCCGACGACGATCACCAGGTCGGCGTCGGCCGCCACCTTCTTGATCGCGACCTGGCGGTTCTGCGTGGCGTAGCAGATGTCGTCGGACGGCGGGTTCTCGATGAGCGGGAACTTCTCGCGCAGCAGGCGGACGGTCTCCATCGTCTCGTCGACGCTCAACGTGGTCTGCGAGAGCCAGACGAGGTTCGTCGGGTCCGGGACCTCGAGCGCGGCGACGTCCTCCGGGCCGTTGACGAGGATCGTGCGCTCCGGGGCGTGCCCCATCGTGCCCTCGACCTCTTCGTGTCCGGCGTGACCGATGAGGATGATCGTGCGGTCGGCCTTGGCGAACCGCAGGGCCTCGCGGTGGACCTTCGTGACGAGCGGGCAGGTCGCGTCGATCGCGTGGAGGTCGCGGTCGGCCGCCCCCTGCACGACCGCGGGCGAGACCCCGTGGGCGCTGAAGACGACGTGCGCGCCGTGCGGGACCTCGGCGACGTCATCGACGAACACGGCGCCCGCCTGTTCGAGTGTCGACACGACGTGGACGTTGTGGACGATCTGCTTGCGGACGTACACGGGCTGCCCGTACTGCTCGAGCGCCTTCTCGACCGCGATGACGGCACGGTCGACCCCGGCGCAGTACCCGCGAGGGGCGGCGAGGAGGACCTTCTTGGTGCCGGCGACCGGTTCGTCCCGGAGTCGGCCGCGAGCCGCCGGGACGCGGGGCGGCGCGAGCTGCACGGTGCGTCCGTTGGTGATCGTCACGCGTCGATCCTAGGTGCCGACGCTGACACGTCCCCTGGGCGTCCGCCCTGGGCGGAACCGGTGTGGAGGAACGCCCCGGACGACCGAGACCGTCCGGGGAACGGGGGATGATGGAGACCCTCCCACGACCGGCGGCACGACGTCGGCGCACGACGACAGGAGCAGTGCATGGCGATCGACCAGGGCCCCCCGACCGCGGACAACCCGTGGCCGGTCGCGCTGCTCGGCGCGAAGCTCCGGGACTGGATCGACCGGCTCGGCACCGCGTGGGTCGAGGGCGAGATCACGCAGTGGAACGTGGCCGGCGGCAACGTCTACGGCAAGCTCAAGGACTGCGAGGTCGACGCCACCGTGTCGTTCTCGATCTGGTCGAGCGTCCGTGCGCGGGTCCCGTCCGACCTCGGGCAGGGCGACCGTGTCGTCGCCGCGATCAAGCCCAACTACTGGGTCAAGGGCGGCTCCCTGACGATGCAGGTCGTCGAGATGAAGCACGTCGGACTCGGGGACCTGCTCGAACGCCTCGAGCGGCTCCGCGCCACCCTGCTCGCCGAGGGGCTGTTCGACGCCGCGCGGAAGCGCCCGCTGCCGTTCCTGCCCCGGCGGATCGGACTCGTGACGGGCAAGGACTCCGACGCCGAGAAGGACGTGCTCCGCAACGCGCAGCTCCGCTGGCCGCAGGTCGCGTTCCGCACCGTGCACGCCGCCGTGCAGGGCGACCGCACCGTGGCCGAGGTGACCGCGGCGATCCAGACCCTCGACGCCGACCCGGAGGTCGACGTCATCATCGTCGCGCGTGGTGGCGGTGACTTCCAGAACCTGCTCGGTTTCAGCGACGAGGGTCTGGTCCGCGCCGCCGCCGCATGCACGACACCGATCGTCTCGGCCATCGGGCACGAGGCCGACCGCCCGCTGCTGGACGAGGTCGCGGACCTCCGTGCGTCGACCCCCACCGACGCCGCCAAGCGCGTCGTGCCCGACGTGGCCGAGGAGCTCGCGAACGTCCGCCAGGCCCGCGCCCGGATCGGACTCCGCCTGTCGCACACGCTCTCGGTGGAGGCGGACCGGATCGCCGCGCTCCGGTCCCGTCCCGCGCTCGCGTCCACCGCGTGGCTCGTCGACACCCGGGCCGAGGAGGTCGCGCGCGACCTGTCCCGCAGCCGTGAACTCCTCGAGCGGACGATCGAGCGCTCCCACCACGAGGTCGGGCACCTCACCGGTCGGCTGCGGGCGCTGTCGCCGCGGGACACCCTCCGGCGCGGCTACGCGATCGTCCAGACCGATGACGGCGCGGTGGTGCGCTCGTCCGCCGAGGTCACGGCACCGACGCCGGTGCGGGTGACGCTCGGCGACGGCACGGCGGTCGGCACCATCACCGCCGACGGACCCGGTCCGCAGGGCGCGCGTCCGGCGCCGGGCGACGCCGCGGCGTCCGACGGGGGGGAGTCCGACGGGGCCGAGTCCGACGGGGCGGGTCGGGACGATCCCCAGCTCGACGCCGACGACGCCGTGCTGTCACCGGGTGCTCGGTAGGATCGGACGGTGCCAGCACCAGCCGCTTCCGGAGCCGACCAGGGGTCGGACGTCGCCTCGCTGAGCTACGAGGCCGCTCGCGACGAACTCGTCCGCGTCGTGTCCGAGCTCGAGCAGGGCTCCGCGACACTCGAACGGTCGCTCGCGCTGTGGGAGCGGGGCGAGGCCCTGGCCGCTCGGTGCGAGGAGTGGCTCGTCGGCGCCCGGGCACGACTCGACGCGGCACGCAACGGCGTGCCGCCCGAGGACGACCGATGAGCGACCAACACCCGCAGGGCGCGCCGGTCGTCGCCGAGCTCGGACGCCCCGAGACCGCCGAGGAGACCCGGATCCGCAAGGAGGACGCCCGTCGCGTCCGCCGGCAGCACCAGACGGCGCTCAACCTCGTGCTGTCCCTCGCGGCGTCCCTGGCCGTCGTGCTGGCACTCGTCGCGATCGTCGCCCGGCCCGATCACCCGTCGAGCACGTCGACCCACGTCGACTACCGGTCGGTCGCGGCGCAGGCCGACGTCCCGCACGTGACCCTGGTCGCGCCACGACTGCCGTCGGGGTACTCGGCGAACCGCGCGGACTTCCAGGACGACACCGCCGACGGGGTCGACGTCTGGACCGTCGGACTCATCACCCCGGACGACCAGTACATCGGCGTGCACCAGGGCATCAGGGCGAACCAGACGTGGGTCGCCAACCAGCTCGACGAACACGCCGCCACCGGCTCACGCACCATCGACGGCACGAAATGGACCGTGTACGACCGGCGCGACGAGGGCAAGGGCGCCGGGAACGAGGCCTACTCGCTCGTCGCGACGTTCGGTGCGAGCACGGTCGTCCTGGCCGGCACGGCGGACGACGCCTCGTTCCGCACCGTCGCACACCGCATCGCCACCCAACTGGAGGACCAGAACCGATGAGCCGCGCCGCCAGCACCCCAGCCGAGGCCCTGCGCCTGCTCGTCGAGGGCAACGCTCGGTTCGCCTCCGACAAACGTCGCGTCGGTCGCACCGACCCCGAGCGCCGGAGCGAGCTGGCCGCGTCCCAGTCGCCCTTCGCGACCGTCCTCGGCTGTTCGGACAGCCGCGTGCCGTTCGAGCACGTGTTCGACGCCGGCATCGGCGACGTGTTCGCCATCCGGAACGCCGGGCAGATCGCGGACGACGTCGTGCTCGGGTCGATCGAGTTCGCGGTGGTCGCGCTCGGCACGCCGCTGGTGGTCGTGCTCCGGCACACCCGCTGCGGAGCGGTCAACGCCGCGTGCTCGGGCGAACCCGTGCCGGCGCCGCACCTCCAGGCCCTCGTGGACGCGATCGCCCCCAGCGTCGAGCGGGTGCGGTCCACGGTCGGCGCCGCCGCGGGAGCCCCGGCGCCGGACGCCGCCGCCGACACCGCCCTCGCCGTCGACCCGGAGGCCGTGGGTGCGGCCCACCTCGAGGCCACCATGCGGACGGTCATCGAGCGCTCCGGTGCCGTGTCGGACGCCATCGCCGAGGGTAGATTGGCCGTCGTCGGTGCGACCTACGACCTCACGACGGGACTGGTCGACATCGACACCGTGGTCGGGGACGCCTGAGTCCTCCCGCCACGGCCGGGCCCCGCGCCCGACGCCTCCGTCGACCGGCGCGAATCGCCGCACTCGGCACCGCAGCCGACCGGCCGACCGCCGGGGACCGGCACCACAGGAAGGACCACGACGACGTGACCGACACCACGACCTCCCCATCCGCCGACGGCAGCACGGCGGACAGCGGCGACTACCGCATCGAGCACGACACGATGGGCGAGGTCCGTGTACCGGCCTCGGCCCTGTACCGCGCACAGACCCAGCGGGCGGTCGAGAACTTCCCGATCTCGGGCAGCGGCCTCGAGCCGGCCCAGATCGTCGCCCTGGCCCGCATCAAGCGCGCGGCGGCGATCGTCAACGGGCAGCTCGGGGTCGTCGGGCCGGACGTCGCCGAGGCGATCGTGGCGGCAGCCGACCGGGTCATCGGCGGCGAGCACCACGACCAGTTCCCCGTGGACGTCTACCAGACCGGCAGCGGCACGTCGTCGAACATGAACATGAACGAGGTCCTCGCGACGCTCGCGTCGGACGCCTCGGGGACCGCGGTGCACCCGAACGACCACGTCAACGCGTCGCAGTCCTCGAACGACGTCTTCCCGACATCGGTGCACATCGCGGTGACCGCGGCGCTCATCCACGACCTGGTCCCCGCGCTCGACCACCTGGCTTCCGCACTCGAGGACAAGGCGGCGCTGTGGGCGACGGCCGTGAAGAGCGGCCGGACGCACCTCATGGACGCCACCCCGGTGACGCTCGGGCAGGAGTTCGGCGGGTACGCCCGGCAGATCCGACTCGGGATCGAGCGCGTGCAGGCGACCCTGCCGCGGGTGGCCGAGGTCCCCCTCGGCGGCACCGCGGTCGGCACCGGGATCAACACCCCCGCGGGGTTCCCGCAGCGCGTCATCGAGCAGCTCGCATCCGACACCGGCCTGCCGATCACCGAGGCGGCCGACCACTTCGAGGCGCAGGGCGCTCGTGACGGCCTCGTCGAGGCATCGGGCGCGCTCCGGGTGCTCGCCGTGAGCCTGACGAAGATCAACAACGACCTGCGGTGGATGGGGTCGGGTCCGAACACCGGGCTCGGGGAGCTCCGGATCCCGGACCTGCAGCCCGGATCGTCGATCATGCCCGGCAAGGTCAACCCGGTGATCCCCGAGGCCACGCTCATGGTCGCCGCGCGCGTCATCGGCAACGACGCCACCGTGGCCTGGGCCGGAGCCTCCGGCGCGTTCGAGCTCAACGTGGCGATCCCGGTCATGGGCACCGCGCTGCTCGAGTCCATCCGGCTCCTGACGAACAGCACGCGTGCGCTCGCCGACAAGACCATCGTCGGGCTCGAGGCCGACCTCGACCGAGCCCGCGGGTTCGCCGAGTCGTCCCCGTCCATCGTCACACCCCTGAACCGGGTGATCGGGTACGAAGCCGCCGCGAAGGTCGCCAAGTACGCCGTCGCCGAATCGATCACCGTGCGGGAGGCCGTCGTCGCCCTCGGGTTCGTCGAGCGGGGCGAGGTCACCGAGGAGCAGCTCGACAGCGCGCTCGACGTGCTGAGCATGACGCACCCGAACTGACCCAGCTCGGACCGGACGGGGACCCGGGCGACGTCGACTCCCCCACCGGAGGCCGCCCGGGCTGCACACGCCGCGAGCCGGCGGAGGCCGTCCCCAGAGCCGGAACCGACCCGCGGCGTGTACGGGTCCAGCATGGCGGGACGACCGACGCCGCCGACCCGTCCCTCCCGGATCTGTGGAGAGACGTGTCGGCGGCGCCGGTGTGGAGGAGCAGTCGGGCCCTCCGCCAGCTCGGCGCTACGCCAGCTCGGGCGAGTCGAGCATCTCGGTGACGAGCGCCGCGATGGCCGACCGTTCGGACCGCGTCAGCGTGACGTGCGCGAACAACGGGTGGCCCTTGAGCCGCTCGATGACGGAGGCGACGCCGTCGTGCCGACCGACGCGCAGGTTGTCGCGCTGCGCGACGTCGTGGGTCAGGACCACGCGCGAGTTCTGCCCGATCCGGGACAGCATCGTGAGCAGCACGTTGCGCTCGAGGGACTGGGCCTCGTCGACGATCACGAACGCGTCGTGCAGGGAACGCCCGCGGATGTGGGTCAGGGGCAGGACCTCGAGCATCCCGCGCTCCTGGACCTCCTCGAGGACGTTGTCCGACACGAGGGCACCGAGTGTGTCGAACACGGCCTGCGCCCACGGGTTCATCTTCTCGGCGGCGTCGCCCGGCAGGTAGCCGAGCTCCTGGCCGCCCACCGCGTACAAGGGGCGGAAGACCATGACCTTCTTGTGCTGCTGTCGCTCGAGCACCGCCTCCAGACCGGCGCACAGCGCGAGCGCCGACTTGCCGGTGCCCGCGCTGCCGCCGAGGGACACGATCCCGATCTCGGGGTCGAGCAGGGCGTCGATCGCGAGGCGCTGTTCCGCCGACCGGCCGCGGAGGCCGAAGACCTCGCGGTCACCGCGGACGAGCGCCACCGCGCCGGGCGTGTGGACGCGTCCGAGTGCCGACCCGCGCTCCGAGTGGATCACCACGCCCGTGTTGACCGGCACGCCGTCGAGGCTGGCGGAGCGGACCTCCTCGTGCTCGTAGAGGCCCGCCATCTGGTCGCCCGAGATCTCGAGCGTCGTGACGCCCGTGTAGCCGCTGTCGACCGCGAGTTCCGCGCGGTACTCCTCGGCCGGCAGGCCGATCGACGCCGCCTTGACGCGGAGTGGGAGGTCCTTCGACACGACGACGACGTCGAGGCCGTCGTTCGCCAGGTTCATGGCGACCGCGAGGATCCGGGAGTCGTTGTCGCCGAGCTGCAGCCCCGACGGCAGCACGGTCATGTTGGAGTGGTTGAGCTCGACGCGGAGCGAACCGCCCTCGCCGACCGCGACGGGGAAGTCGAGGCGCTCGTGCTCGATGCGGAGCTCGTCGAGGATCCGCAGGGCCTGCCGAGCGAAGTACCCGATCTCGGGGTCGTTCCGCTTCGACTCGAGCTCACTCACCACGACGACCGGCAGCACGACGGCGTGCTCGTCGAACCGGAACAGGGCGCGCGGATCGCTGAGCAGGACGGACGTGTCGAGCACGTAGGTCCGTTGCGCGGTACCGGCGGACGCATCGGCGGCCCGTCCCGAGCGGGGTGCGGCCCCCGCTGTCGAGGACGTTCCACGCGAGGTGTTCTGAGAGGTCACGACCACTCCATCCCCGGGCCGCGTTCGACCCGGTCCTTGTCCTCGGAACGGCCACGACGCGGTCTCGAAGCTCCGCCGGTGGCCGCTTCGACCGGGCACGATGCCCGATGTCGCGAATCTACGTCCGCCCACCGACACGCTCCCGGGGACACGCGGCGGCTCCGGGTTACGAGGACGTGAACGCTCGTCACTCCTGCCCCAGCCCGGCCCGGCCCGGCCCAGCCCGGCCCGTGCCATTTCGCGAGATCGCAGTCGTTGTCGTCGTGACGGCGCGAGAACGACACCTACTGCGATATCGCGGAGGTTCGGGGCCGGGCCGGAAGCCGGACGCCGGACGCCGGACGCCGGACGCCGGACGCCGGAAGCCGGAGCGGGTCAGACCATCGTCGCGAAGGACACGAGCGCGTCCCGCAGCATCGCCAGGGTCTCGTTGGTCGTCGAGACGAAGACCGACACGCGCAGCGTCCCGGCGCGGGTCGTCGCGGTCACGCCGTGGTTGTGGAGCGACGCGGCGAGCGCGGTCAACCGCTCGGGTGCGGGCCGGAGCACGACGATGCCCGCGCGCTCGCGGCGGTCGCGCGAGGACTCGACGACGACGCCGAACTCGTCCGCCAGGTCGAACACCCGCTCGGCCCGCTCGGCGACGGCGGCCTCGACCGCGGCGACACCGACGCCGGACAGGGACTCGAGGGAGACCGCGAGCCGCGCCTGCGCGACCGGGTCGATGCGCGTCATCTGGTACGCGGCGGCGCCCGGCGCGACGGTCGGGACCTCGCCGGGCTCACCGACGGTGCCCGCGGGCCCGGAGAGCGCGGGCTGCAGCCGCTCGAGCGCGCGGTCGCTGAACGACACGAACCCGGTCCCCCAGCCGGCGTGCAACCACTTCTGGCCACCGGTGGCGATGACGTCCGCGACCTCGTACGGCTCGTCGACGGCACCGAAGCCCTGGATCGCGTCGACGATGAGCAGGCGGTCCCCGATCACGTCGCGGATCGCCGCGAGGTCGGCTCGGTACCCCGTCCGCCAGTCGACGAGGCTGAGCGCGACCGCGGCGACGTCGTCGCTGAGGCGCGAGGCGATGAGGTCCGGCGTCATCCACCCGGCGCCGGACTCGATGACGAGCGGCTGCACGCGCCCCGTGGCGGCGGCGGCGCTCGCGAGTGCGAGCGGCAACGACGGGTACTCGTCCGCGGCGACGAGGACACCGCCGGTCAAGCCGAAGGCGGTGTGCAGGAGTCCGGGCGTCGTCGCGGTCTGCGAGACGACCTGGTCGTCGCGACGGCGGACGAGGCGCGCGGCGACGGTGCGCACCCGCGCGTCCTGCTCGTCGAGCACCTCCATGGCGCCGAAGCGGACGTGCTCCTGGATGGTGCCGAGCACGCGCTGCTCCTCGAGCACCGCGGTCTGGACCGGGCCGAACGCCGCGTGGTCGAGGTACCCCGGCTCCTCCTGGAACCCGGCGGCGTACTCGTCGATGGTGGTCACGTCCGGTGGTCTCCTGGTTCTGGTCCGCCGACCGTCCCCATCCCCGGTCGATGCGTCCTCATGGACGCGAGCGCTGTGAGTGTACCGAGAACGCGCTGGTGCCGCTGCACCGGAGCCGCAGAGCGCACGCACCGGCGATCCGGCAGGGCCGGGAGGACCGTGGCCGGGCCGACGCGATCCGGCCGGACCGCGGTCGGGAGGCCCGCAGCCGTCAGCCGCCGAACCGGCGCGACCGCCGCCCGAAGTCCCGCACCGCGCGGAGGAAGTCGACCTCGCGCAGGTCCGGGTAGAACGCCTCGACGAAGTAGAACTCGCTGTGTGCGCTCTGCCAGAGCATGAAGTCGGACAGACGCTGTTCGCCCGACGTCCTGATGACGAGGTCCGGGTCGGGCTGTCCCTGCGTGTAGAGGTGGTCGCCGATGAGCTCGGGCGTCAGCACCTCGGCGAGGTCGTCGAGCGTCCCGCCGCCCGCACCGTGCGCCCGGACGATGCTGCGCATGGCGTCCGCGATCTCGCGCCGGCCGCCGTACCCGACGGCGAGGTTGACGTGCAGCCCCGTGTGCTCGGCGGTCTCGGCCTCGGCACCCTCGAGCGCGCGGACGAGTTCCGGCGGCAGTCCCTCGTTCGACCCGACGTGCTGCACCCGCCACGTTGGATGGGCCGCCAGGTTCGCGGCGAGTTCGGCGATGATCCCGGTGAGTTGCCGGAGCTCGTCGGAGTGCCGCCCCGTCAGGTTGTCGGCGGACAGCAGGTACAGCGTCACGACCTGGACGCCGAGGTCGTCGCACCAACCGAGGAACTCCGGGATCTTCGCGGCTCCGGCCCGGTGGCCGTGCGCGGCCGTCTCGAGTCCGAGCTGTTTCGCCCATCGGCGGTTGCCGTCGACGATCATCGCGACGTGACGTGGGGTCGCGGCGATCTGCGCGCGGATGCGGCGCTGGTAGGCGCGGTAGACCAGGCCTCGCCCTGTCCATCCCGCCCTGGCGCTCACGCGACAACGCTAGTGCACGGACCTGCACCCGGGATCCGGCCGAGGCACGCACGACAGCCGGGTCGCCTACCGTTGGACCATGACCGATCCCAGCCCGGACGCGCTCCCGCACGTGCCGTTCGTCGAGGAAGCCGAGGAGGCCCGGGACGCGTCGGTCGCGCCGGCGCCGGTCCCGCCACCCGCGTGGCGCGGGTGGATCCACCTCGGGGCGTTCCCCGTCGCGGCCGCGCTCGGCATCGTGCTCGTCTGCCTGGCTGCGACCCCGGCGGCGAAGGCCGCGAGCGCCGTGTTCACGGCGGCGTCCCTCGTGCTGTTCGGTGTCTCGGCGACCTACCACCGGTTCCGGTGGAGCCCACGCGTCAAGGTCGTCCTCAAGCGGATCGACCACACGAACATCTTCTTGCTCATCGCCGGCACGTACACGCCCGTCGCGGTCTGTGCGCTCGGCGACCGCGACGCGACCGTGCTGCTCGTCGTGATGTGGAGCGGCGCGGCCCTCGGGATGGCGTTCCGGGTGTTCTGGGTCGGAGCCCCGCGCTGGCTCTACGTGCCGCTGTACGTCCTGCTCGGGTGCTCCGCGCTGTTCTACCTGCCGCAGCTGTTCGCCGCCGACACGGCGATGATGGTCCTCGTGCTGACGGGCGGGCTGGCGTACGTGCTCGGTGCGGCCGTGTACGGGTTCAAGCGACCCGACCCCGCGCCGCGCGTCTTCGGGTTCCACGAGGTGTTCCACGCCTTGACCGTCGTGGCGTTCGTCGCGCAGTGGGCGGGCGTGCTCGTCGTCGCGCTCCATCCGGTGCGCTGACCGCGATCCGGCCGGAGGCCTCAGCCGCGCTCGGTGTCGTCCCCGACGTCCGCGCGTCCGCCGTCACCGGTCCCGCGGACGTCACCACGGCCTCCCGGGCCCCGGCTGTCGTCCTGACCGCCGCGGCCGTCGAGGTCCCCGACGCCGTCGGCGTCCTCGCCCGGGAGCTCGCCGCGGGCCTCGGCCTCGAGCCGTTCCCGGATCTCCGACCGGTACCGGGTCCGGCGGATGCGCCGGGTCATGTCGACGACGAGCGCGATCGTCGCGACCGCGACGAGCGCGATGGCGACGAACCCCCACACGCCCGGCGTGACGTCGACGTCGGGGACCGTGGAGGCGGGCGTGGTCGGTGACGTGGCGGCCGCGAGCACGAGGGCCCCGGTCAGGACGGTGGCGCTCATCGGGCGGACTCCTCGTCGATCCCGGCGAACAGGTCGGTCTCCGGCAGCGTCGTCGGCACACGGGACTCGACGAGCTGGAAGTCCTCGGTCGGCCAGATGGCGGCGACGACGTCCGGGGGCCAGAAGAAGAAGCGGCTGTCGGTGGGCACCTGGCTGGCGTGGGCCCGCAGCGCGGCGTCACGCGCGGCCAGGTGCTCGGCCACGTGGACATGGGAGGTCGAGAGGTCCTCGCGCCCCTCGAACCGCTCGAGGAACGTCGCCATCTCGGCGAGCTCCGGCGCGTCCGGGTCGCGCTCGGCCATCGCCGCGTACATCGCGCGGAACCGATCCGGGTTGAACGTGCGCTCGTAGTAGAGCTTGTCGATGGTCCACGGGGCGCCCGCCTCGGGGTAGGCGGTCGGGTCGCCGGACGTGCGCCAGGCCTCCATCGCGATCTCGTGCGACCGGATGTGGTCCGGGTGCGGGTAGCCGCCGTTCTCGTCGTACGCGATCATGACGTGCGGACGGAAGCGCCGCACGATCCGGACGAGGACCGCCGCGCTCGTCGTGATCGGGACGGTCGCGAAGGTCCCCGGCCGCACCGTCTCGCCCTTCTCGGCGTCGGGGAGCCCCGAGTCGTGGTAGCCGAGCCAGACGTGGTCGATCCCGAGGGCCGCCTGGGCTGCCGCCATCTCCGTCCGTCGGTGTCCGGCCATGTCGCGGTGCGCCCGGCTGCGCGCGGGTTCCGGGAGCTGCTCGTTGAGGATGTCGCCCGCCTCACCACCCGTGCACGAGACGACGAGGACCTGAGCGCCCTCCGCCACGTACTTGGCGTACGTCGCGGCTCCCTTGCTCGACTCGTCGTCGGGATGGGCATGGACCGCGATGAGACGCAGGGGCACGACACTCCTCGATGCTGCCGGCGCTGGCCGGGCGGGCGAACCCCGCGAGGGGCCGGGTGAACTACCCTGGGACGAGGATAATCGTTCCAGGAGTCCATGCTGTCCGCTTCGCACACCCCCACGCCAGGCCTCGGATCCGCACAGGGATCGGCTGCAGCCGCCCTCGACGACCGCTACGGTCGCACCCCTGGGCGACGCCGACGGTCTGTCCTCGTCGCGGTCGCCGCGGCGATCGTCATCGTGGTCGTGTTCACGGTCTGGGTCATCTGGGCCGGTCCCGGCCAGACCGACCACGGCCTCGACTCCGAGGACGTCGGGTACCACGTGCAGTCGGACCGTGCGACGCTCGTGCACTCCCAGGTGTCCGTCGACCCCGGCAACCGCGTCGACTGCGCCGTGCAGGTGCTCGACAAGTCGTTCACCATCGTCGGGTGGAAGGTCGTCGACCTGCCGGCGAGCACCCAGCGCACGACCTCGATCGACACGGTCGTCAAGACGAGTTCCCGCGGTGTCACCGGCTTGATCAACACCTGCTGGATCCCTTAGTCTGCTCTGATTCGCCAAGCGAGACCGGCCCCTCCGGCCGGTCTCCTTTTTTTCGGCCGAAGGGAACACCCATGAGCAACGACACCCAGGTCACCTGGCTGACCCAGGAGGCGCACGACCGTCTCCAGGCGGAGCTCGAGCAGCTGCGCGGCCCCGCTCGCACCGAGATCGCGCAGCGCATCGAGGCCGCGCGCGAGGAGGGCGACCTCAAGGAGAACGGCGGCTACCACGCCGCGAAGGACGAGCAGGGCAAGATCGAGGCCCGCATCCGTCAGCTCACCGAGCTCCTCAAGCACGCCACGGTCGGCGAGGCCGACTTCGACGGCACGGTCGAGCCCGGCACGGTCGTCACGGCCACGATCGCGGGTGACGACTCGACGTTCCTCGTCGGCAACCGTGAGATCGTCGCCGACGGCGCCGACCTCACGGTCTACAGCCCGTCGAGCCCGGTCGGCGCCTCGATCATGGGGCTCCGTGCGGGCGACGCGACGAGCTACACCGCGCCGAACGGCAGAGAGATCGCCGTCACGGTGCAGAAGGTCGAGCGGTACGAGCCGTAGGCGGCTCCCCCGATCCACGTCGAACGCCCCCGTCGCTCCGCCGACGGGGGCGTTCGACGTCCCCGCATCTCCTCCCGCGAGATCGCACTCGTCGCCGCTCTGGCGCCTGCAGAGCGGCAACGAGTGCGATCTCGCGGGATTGGGGCAGGCAGGCGGGAGGGGCGGGACCGGTCCGCACCGGCCCTCCCGACCGTCGTCAGTGGCGGACGAGTGGACGGAACCCGGCCTCGCGCAGGCGCTCCGTGACCTCGGCCGCGTGCTCGGGCCCCCGGGCCTCGATGCTCAGCTCGAGCGCGACCTCGGTGATCTCGAGCCCCTGCCCGTGCCGCGTGTGCAGGACCTCGACGACGTTCGCACCGGCGTCCGAGATCACCTGCGACACGAGGGCGAGCTGCCCCGGGCGGTCGGGGAGCATGATCCGGATCGCCACGTAGCGCTGCGCCGCGACGAGACCGCGCGTGATCACGCGCTCCATCATGAGCGGATCGATGTTGCCACCGCTCAGCACCACCACGGTCCTACCGGAGTCGCGGATGGTCCCGGCCATGATCGCCGCCACACCCACCGCGCCGGCCGGCTCGACGACGAGCTTGGCGCGTTCGAGCAGCACGAGGAGCGCCCGGGCGACGTCGTCGTCGGCGACGGTGACGATCTCGTCGACCAGGTCGCGGACGAGCGGGAAGTTGAGCTCGCCGGGTCGGGCGACGGCGATCCCGTCGGCGATGGTCGGGGTGGTCGTGATGGTGGTCGGCGCACCCGCCTGGATCGACACCGGGTACGAGGCCGTGTTCGCCGACTGGACGCCGACGACTCGGATCGATCGCCCCTGCTGCCGCGCGATGCCCTTGACCGCGAGCGCGACACCGGAGACCAGGCCCCCGCCGCCGATCGGCACCACGACCGTGTCGACGTCCGGCACCTGGTCGACGATCTCGAGGCCGACGGTGCCCTGCCCGGCGATGATGTCCGGGTGGTCGAACGGCGGGATGAACACCGCGCCGGTCCGGGTGGCGAACTCCTGGGCAGCGGCCAGGGCCTCCTCGACGCTGTGGCCGTGGAGGACCGTGTCGGCGCCGTACTGCCGGGTCGCCTGCAGCTTCGGGAGCGCGACGCCGACGGGCATGAAGATCGTCGCCGGCACGCCGAGCTCACGAGCCGCCAGGGCGACCCCCTGCGCGTGGTTGCCAGCGCTCGCGGCGACGACGCCGCGCCGGCGCTCGTCGGCGTCGAGCGCCGCGAGCCGGTTGTACGCACCACGGATCTTGTACGCACCGGTGCGCTGCAGGTTCTCGCACTTGAGGTGCACGGCCGAGCCGAGGATCTCGCCGAGGAACTGCGATGTCTCCATCGGGGTGACGCGCGCCACACCCTCGACGACCACCCGTGCGGCCTCGACGTCGTCGAGGGTCGGGACCTGCGGCACGGTGCTGGGGATCGTCACCGGACCATCATCGCGTGTCGGCGCACGTCCCGCGACGGGTCACCGTCGCGGGACGACTCACTCGACGTCGACCGCGGTGCCCTTGTTGGCGGTCGGCTGCTTGTCACTGCCCGGTGCCGGCACGTCGTCGCCGATCTTGTGCCGGTGCCACCGCGACCGCGGGATGACCGTGGTGCCGTGCTCGGGCTTGGCGTCGCGCACGTGGTCGGAGTCCATGTACTTCCAGCGCCCCTGCGCGACGGTCGTGACCATCGAGTTGAGCACGGCGATGAGCGGCACGGCGAAGAACGCGCCGGCGATGCCGGCCAGACCGGAGAACGCCGTGACGCCGAGCACGACCGCGAGCGGGTGCACCTTGACCGCGTTGCCCATGACGAGCGGCTGGAGGATGTGGCCCTCGATCTGCTGCACGAGCAGGACGACGCCGATGACGAGCAAGGCTGCGACGGGGCCGTTGAAGATGAGCGCGACGAAGACCGCGAGGAAGCCGGTGACGATCGCGCCGACCACCGGCACGAACGCCCCGAGGAACACGAACACGGCGATCGGGATGACGAGCGGCAGCCCGCCGAAGAACAGGCCGACGAACCAGGAGCCGAACCCGATGCCCACCGCGTCGGCGAACGCGACGAAGATCTGCACGCGCACGAAGCTCGAGAGCGTGATCCAGCCGGCGACGCCCGCGCCGTCGACCGCCGCGCGGGCCTTGATCGGGAACACCCGAACCGACCATCGCCAGACGTTCTTGCCGTCGATGAGCAGGAAGATCACCGTGAACAGGATGACGAACAGGCCCTCGGCGACGTGCGTCAGGCTCGATCCGGCGCTCGCGACGCCCGACAGGATCGAACTCGAGTGCGCCTGGAGCCAGTTCGTGCCCTGGTCGAGGTAGCCCGAGATGTCCTTCTGCGTCACGCCGAGGCCCGCGCCCGCGATCAGGTCCTTGATGTTGTCGAACTGCGACAGCGTCTGCTTCTTGAGGGACGGGTAGGACGAGACGATCTGGCTCACGACGAGCCAGAGCAGTGCGGCGACCGCGGCGAGCCCGCCGATCAGGCTGATGACGATCGCCGCCCACTTGGGCACGTGGTGCCGCTGCATCCAGTTCGAGATCGGGATGAGGAACGCCGCGATCACGATGCCGACGAGGAACGGGATGAGGATCTCGCTGAACAGCGTCATCAGCCAGATGAAGAGCGCGATCACGCCCACGACGACGAGGATCCGCCAGCTGAACGCACCGGCGATCTGCATGCCGACGGGGACGTTGTCCTCGACGACCGACGCCGGATGCCGTCGCGACGGGACCTGCTCTCGACCTGTCCGCGCCTGCTCGCGACCCGCGGGGCGCGACAGCGCTGGTGCCGGCCGCGTCGTCCGGGCGTCCGGTTGCTTCTTCTTGCCCCATGCCATTGCGCCAGTGTATGAGCGCGTGCCCGTTCGTGTTCCGATCCCGGAATACGATGCGCGCGTTCCGGACGACCGGGAGGCGGCGGGCACGTCGGAGGCCGCCGGTAGCGTTGCGGGCATGGTCCGGACCGCACTCTCCGCCGCCCAGGCACGACGCGTCGCGCTCGGGGCACAGGGCATCGGCCGCGCGGTCCCGGAGGGCGCGGTGTCGAGCCGGACCATCCGCGCCCTCGTCGAGCGGCTGGGGCTCCTGCAGATCGACTCCGTGAACGTGTTCGAGCGGAGCCACTACCTCCCCGTCTTCGCCCGCCTCGGTGCGTACGACAAGGCCCTCCTCGACCGCATGACGATGACGAGGGGCGCCGCCCACCTGGAGTACTGGGCGCACGAGGCCGCGTTCATCCCCCGCACGAGCTGGCCGCTGTTCCGGTGGGCGATGGACACGCGGCGTGCGCGGGACCACGCCGACCACGACGGCTTCGCGGCCACCCACGCGCCACTCCTCCGGGAACTCCTCGCCGTGCTCCGCGCCGAGGGGCCCCTGCCCGCGAGCGCGGTGGAGCACGAGAGCAACGTGCGGCGAGGACCGTGGTGGGGCTGGAGCGACGTCAAGCGGGGGTTCGAGCACCTGTTCCGCTGGGGCGACGTCGTGAGCGCCGGGCGGAGCGGCTTCGAGCGCGTGTACGGCCTGCCGGACCAGGTGCTGTCGGCCGAGGTGCTCGACACGATCCCGGACGAGACCGACGCCGTCCGCACCCTCGTCGAGCGCTCGATCCGGGCCTCCGGCGTCGGGACGCTCGCGGACGTCGCGGACTACCACCGCCTCCGGTCGGACCGGACGCGGTCGGCGCTGCGCGACCTCGAGGACGCCGGGGTCGTCGTGCCCGTCGAGGTCGAGGGCTGGGGCCGCCCGGCGTGGATGCACGCCGACGCCACGGTCCCCCGCCGTGTCGAGGCCGACGCCGTGCTCAGCCCGTTCGACCCCGTCGTCTGGTTCCGGCCGCGCGCCGAGCGCGTCTTCGGGTTCCACTACCGGATCGAGATCTACACACCGGCCCCGAAGCGCGTGTACGGCTACTACGTGTTACCGGTCCTGCAGGACGACCAGGTCGTGGGCCGGGTCGACCTCAAGAGCGACCGCCAGCACGGTGTCCTCCGCGTCCGGACGGCATGGGAGGAACCCGGCCGACACCTCGATCCCGGGCGTCTCGGCGCACTGCTGCTCCGCACCGCGGACTGGCAGGGACTCGACGCCGTGGCGGTCACCGACCGGGGAACAGCGGCAGCGCGGCTCGCGGACGCTCTCGGTGTGCCGCTCGTGCCGCACGAGGCCGCGGACGACGCCGAGGCCGCGGACGACGCCGAGGCCGCGGACTCCCCACCGGACGGCCCCTGACGACCGCACCCGTCAGAACTGCACGCGCGGGGGTTCGGCGATCGCGGCGGGCTCCGCGGTCTCGAAGAACGGTGCCTCGCGGTACCCGCGGTTCCGCGCGACGGCGGAGCCCGGGAACACGCGGATCTTCGTGTTGAGCTCGCGGACGCTGCCGTTGTAGTAGCGGCGCGCCGACTGGATCTTGTCCTCGGTCGCGACGAGTTCCGACTGCAGCTGCAGGAACGCCTGGCTCGACTGCAGCTGTGGGTAGCCCTCGGCGATGGAGAACACGCGCTTGAGTGCCTTCTGCATGTGCCCCTCCGCCTCCGACGCAGCCGTGGCGTCGCCCGCGCTCAGCGTCTCGGCCCGGGCCTGCGTCACGGTCTCGAACAGACCGTTCTCGTGGGTGGCGTACCCACGGACGGTGTCGACGATCGTCGGGACGAGCTCGGCCCGCCGGTGGAACTGCGTCTCGATCTCGCTCCACGCCTGGTCGACCCGGCCCTTCAGTGCCACGAGCGACCTCGACGTGGCCCAGACGGCGATGCCGACGACCACCAGCACGACGACGACCACTCCGACGACGATGAGCGTCGTGACGAGACCGGTGTCCATGGCGAGTACTCCTTCTCCGCGACGGACACGCAGGCACATGTGTCCGTATCGACTATACGGGCGGCACCAGGAGCGCTCGGCCGCCGGGGTACTGGCTCTCGGCTGATTCCCGCGCACCGTTCGGCTGGTTCCCGGGCGCGTGGAGCCTTCGTCACGATTTCGCATCGGCTGGATCCGCCGAGCCGAGCGAGTGGTTGACGTCGGCCCGCGGGTGACCTCGAATGGGGGGCAGTGGATCAGGGAACACGAGCGGGCCGGGGGGTCGTCGGGTGGCCGGTCGTCCGTCGACCGCCCGCTCGGCGCCGACGCGCCCTGCGGGGGCGACGGGTCGCATTCGCCACCACGGTGCCGCTCGCCGTCGTCGTGGCCCTGCTCGCCGCGGCGGCTCCCGCACGCGCCGCCTCGCCCGACGCGACGGCACGTGCTCCGATCACCACCACCATGCCCCGGGCCGTGCCGACCCAGCCGGCGGGCGCACAGCAGGTGGCGCCGGCCGCCTCGGCGAGCCCGACCGCTCCGACGCCGGTCGCACCGTCGATCGACGACCAGTCGGCCATCACCACCGGAGCCGGCCGGTTCACGGGCCGCGGGACCCCGGACGACCGCGTGCGCGTCGCCGACCCGAGCACGCCCACGGCGTCGGTCTGCTCGACCACCGTGACCGGCGACGGGACGTGGGCGTGCACCGGACCGGTCCGCTCCGGGCCCCGTCAGGTCTTCACGGTCCTCGACACGACGCACGACGACCTGGTGCCCGACGACGCGGCACCCGTCGACGTCCTGACACCGCCGGTCGTCAGGGCGACGGGCCCGACGACCGGGGGCGTGACCGGCACGGGGTACCCCGGAGCGCGGGTGACGGTGGACGCCGGGAGTGGCTCAAGAACGGCCACGATCGCCTCCGACGGGTCCTGGTACGTCTCCTGGTCCGCCGGGCCCGACGCCCTGACGACGGGGACCTGGACGATGACGGCGACCCAGGCCGCGGATCCGGCGCTGGGGTTCGCCGCGACCGTGCGCAGCACGTCGTCGTCACCGGTGGCCGTCAGCGTCGACCGCACCGCGCCCGTCGCCCCGGTCCTCACGCGTCCCGCGGTCGGCACGCACGTCCGGGCGCAGCCGATCACCGTCGCGGGCACCGGCGAGACCGGCGACACGGTCACGGTGTACGTCGACGGCAATCCGGTGTGCCAGAGCGCGGTCACCGCGACCCGCTGGTCGTGCACCACGGCCGGATCGAGCATCCCGGACGGCACACGCAGCTTCGCGGCGGGACAGCGCGACGCGGCGGGGAACCTCTCGCCGGTGTCGGCCGGGCGCGCGGTGGTCGTCGGGGGCGCCCTGACCGACGCACCGAGCGGCGGTCCGACGTCGTCCGGCGGCGACGGGGGCGGCACGTCCGGCGCGGCGCCCTCGTCACCGCACGCGACGGGACGGGCCGAACCGGGCCTCCCGGGCGGTTCGGTCCGTGGTGGCCCCGGGTCCGGCGGATCCGGGTCCGGCGCGTCCGGGTCCGGTACGGGCGGGTCCGGTACGGGCGGCGGACCCGGTGGCGCGACCGGCGACGACGCGAGCGGTACCGGCGGTGGCGGTGCGGGCGCCCGACCCGACGACGCTTGGACGGCGGCGACCGCCTACGACGCACACGTGCCGAGCATCCCGGCGAGCGTCTCGCTGCGGACCCTCGTGCTGGTGCTCGTCGGGGTCGCCGCGTTCCTCGTGCTCGTCGCGGTGCCGCTCACACTGCTCGCCCGGTCCACCCGCGGCCGGTTCCGGTGGCGTCTCGCACGGTTGACCGGGCGGAACCGCCCCGTCGCCTCGACCGCCGAGGGCACGGGGGCGCTCCCGACGTGGGCCGCGGTGTCCGTGTCGGCCGGCGTCGCCAGCCTGCTGACGCTGTTCGCCACCGGCATCGCCGCGGAGCCGCGCTACGCCCGCCTCGCGATCGCGGTCGTCCTCGGGACCGCCGTGCTCGCGGTCGCCGTGGTGGTCGCCGCACGATGGAGCGCGGGACCGTCCCGCGACGCCGTCGTCGTCCGGGTCTCCCCGGCCCTCGTGATCGCGGCGCTCGTCGCGTGCCTCCTCACCCGGAGCGCGCACCTCGCACCCGCGGTGCTGCTCGGCGTGCTCATCGTCCCCTCGGTCGGCGTCGGTGGACGCGATCCGCTCCCGCACCGGCACGTCCGACGCCCGCGCAGGGTCGTCGCCCTGGGCACCGACGGGGTGAGCGCGAGGAGCGCGACCGTGCAGACGGGCGCGCTCCTCGCGCTCGCGGCGATCGGCTGGCTCCTGTGCAGCGTCAGCGCCGGAGCGGGGTTCTGGCACCAGTTGCTGTCCGAGTTCGCCACCACCCTCTGCGTCGGCGGCCTCGGGTCGGTCGTGACCACGCTCCTCCCCGTCGCCGGGTCGGCCGGCGCCGCACTGTGGGCGACGTCCCGCGCGCGCTACGCCGCCGTCGCGACCGTCCCCGTGGCGCTCGCGGTGGCCGTGTACTCGGGCTCGACCGGCACGCACCTGTCCCTCGCGACCGTCGGGGTCACCATGGGCGGCTGCGCCGCGGTGGCGGTCGCCGTCTGGACCTGGACCCGCGTCGTCGAGCCCGCCCTGCGCGACTGACGGGAGGCCCGACCGGCCCCCGCGGATCGACCCGCCCCGGCGGTCCCCCGCGATACGCTGACGGACGGTGCGCCGGAGCCCGCCGACGCGCCGACGAGCTGGAGCGACCATGAGCACCGACACCGACCGCACACCGGACACGACGACGCCGTACGACCCCACCCGCTTCCGCGGGGTGTTCGAGGGGCAGTACACCTACGCCAACGGCTTCGCCCGCAACGTGCACCGGTTCGCCGATCGGCCGGCCCTGCGCGATCCGTCCTCCGGACGCTCCTGGACCTACGCCGAGCTCGGCGACGCCGTCGACCGCGTCGGTGGGTGGCTCGTCCGGAACGGCGTCGGACGCGGTGCCGTCGTCATGGCGGAGCTGTTCAACGGTCCGGAGCTCGCGATCGCGTACCTGGCGTGCCACCGCATCGGCGCCGTGTTCTCGCCCACCAACTTCCGCCTGGCCCCCGCCGAGGTCGCGTACATCATCGACGACTCGGCACCGGTCGTGCTCCTCCACGACGCCGCGCGGACCGGGGACATGACCGACGCGCTCGCCACCGCCACCCACGCTCCCGCGCGGGTCGTGGTGGTCGGGGCCGACGGGACGTCCGCGGACACCGAGTCGTTCGAGACCCTGCTGGCGGCCGAGCCCGTCACGCACCTCGAACTCGCGGAGCGCGACGACGCACGGCCGCGGACCACCTACGACGAGACCACACGCCTGTACACGTCCGGCACGACCGGACGGCCGAAGCCCGTGCCGCTGCCGAGCCTCGTCGAGGTGCTCAGCGCACACGACGTCATCATGCACTTCCCGCTGACGCCGTTCGACAAGACGCTCAACATGTCGCCGCTGTTCCACCGGGGTGGCCTGTACTCCGGCGGCCCCAACCCCGTGTTCTACGTCGGAGCGGAGCTCACCACCCTCCGGCACTTCGACGCGGACGCAGTGCTCGACCTCGTCGAGTCCGAGCGGTTGACGTTCCTCATCGGCGCCCCGACGAACCTCGTCCAGCTCGCCGACGCGCAGGAACGCCACGCCCGGGATCTGTCGTCGCTCCACGGCATCGTCACGATGGGCGCTCCGCTCGACCGTGCCGCCGCGCTGCGGTTCCAGGAGCTGCTGACCCCGCGGATCTTCAACGGGTACGGCACCACCGAGACCTTCTGGAACACGTTCCTGCGGCCGGAGGACTTCCCCGACGGCGCTGGTTCCACCGGCCGTGCGTCCACCGACGACGACGTGGCGGTGGTCCAGGTGTACGCCGACCGCCTCGCCGATCCGACGGACACGGTCGCCAAGGACGGCACCGAGATCGGTGAGTTCGCGGTCCGCACCGTCAAGTCGGGCTACTCGTACCGGAACCCGCAGCTCGAGGACGAGAAGTTCTCGGACGGCTGGTTCTACCCGGGCGACCTCGCCACCTGGGACACTCAGGAGCGGGTGACGATCGTCGGGCGCAAGGACGACATGATCATCTCCGGTGGCGAGAACGTCCACCCGGTGCAGGTCGAGGCCGTGCTCGGGGAGCACCCCGGCGTCGCCGACTCGGTCGTCGTGGGCGTGCCCGACGAGCGGTGGGGCGAGCTCGTCACCGCCTACGTCGTCCGCAGGCCCGGCGACGGTCTGCCCGAGGACGACGCGGCAGCGGCAGCCGCGCTCGAGTCGTTCACCGGATCCCACCCCGCCCTCGCCCGCTACAAGCGCCCCCGGCTGTACCGGTTCGTCGACAGCATCCCCTACAACGCGACCGGCAAGAAGGTGCACTACGTCGCCAAGGCGACGGCGGCCGAGGACCACGCGGCCGGGCTGCTCATCGCGCCCTGACCCACTGCCCACCGGTCGGGAGGCGCGGGACCGGCTCGCCCCGCGCCTCCCGACCGCACCACTGACGGTGCTGCAGCCCCGCGTCTGGGTCAGCGGTGCGCTGGGACGTCCGCGCGTGGTGTCACGGAGGCACGCGTGCCGGTCAGCCGCGAGGGCGCCGTGAACAGCCAGGGGAACCGGAGCCGCTCGAGGACGATACCGAGCAGGATCGGACCGACGACGCCCGCGAGCGTGCCGACGACCACGTGGACGACCGGGTCCTGGACGCCGAGGTGCGACAGGACGATCCGGGTGCCCGACGCGAACGTGATGCTCGCGAGGAAGATCTCGAGCGTGCGGCGGCCGACCGCACCGACCCAGGTCAGCCACGACACGGCCGCGAGCAGCCGGGAGACCGCGATCACCGCCACGAGGCCGACCAGGGTCGTGAGCAGACCGAGCGCGACCGCCACCACCCCGTGGTGGTCGCCGGCACTCGGGGTCGGCGTGCCCTCGGTCGTGCCGAACACCAGGGCGACGAAGGCGACGGTCCCGACGAGCGCGACGACACCCACCACGGGGAGCCGCACGCGCGCGATGAGCTCGATCACGCGGCGCGCGCCGATGCACACGCCGAGGAAGAAGAACACCCAGATCCCGAGGCCCTGGACGAGGGCGACCCCCAGGTCCGTGCCCCAGCCCGCGATGCTCACGACGAGCGCCCCCACGATGCTGGCGATCATGACGGCACGGGACCGCCACGGGCGGACGAGCGCGGCCACCGTCGACACGGCCACGAGCCACGGCAGGAACCAGAGCTGCCCGTCCGGGTGCAGCAGGTCGAGTGTGCTCGTGATGCTCGTGGGCGAGTTCACGAGGGCGCCGGCAGCCAGTTTCACCACGCCCTGCACGAGCGACCACACGACGTAGACGTAGATGAACAGCACGTCGCGGCTGCGGAGGTACCGGCCGACGCCGTCACGATCGACGGCGCGAGCGACGAACAGGCCGCTGATGAACGCGAACACCGTCAGGTGCACGCTGTACAGGAGTCGGTCGGTGTCGATGTAGCCCACCGTGTGGCGGTCGAGGATGTGTGCGGACGCCAGTCCGCGCAGGACGTGGCCGAGCACGATCATGGTGATCGCGATGCCACGGGCGATGTCGAGGGTCGCGTCTCGGGTCGACGCGGTTCGGGTTCGGGTCGTCACGATCCGCAGCCTAGGGGGTGACGGGCCGTCGCGGGGGCGCCGGCGGTGTTCGGTGCCCCCGGAGGGATTCGAACCCTCAACTCGGCGATTTTAAGTCGCATGCCTCTGCCGTTGGGCCACGGGGGCGGCGCGGGCCAGCCGCGCACCGAGCGTTGCTCGGGAACGCGTTCCAGCCTAGATCGTCGGCACCCCGGACGCGGACGAGGCGGTCACCCCGTGGGGTGACCGCCTCGATCGTGGTCGATCCGCTGGCACGGACGGAGTCGGCTACTCCGCCTTGGCGCTGACCGGCGCCGACTCCGCGGCCGGCTCGGCGACGGGCTGGGCCGCGGCAGCGGCGTCGGCCTTCGGCGCAGCGGCCTTCTTGGCGGCCGGCTTGCGCGTGGTCGTCTTCGCGGCGGGCGCGGCGTCGTCCTTCTTGACGTCCTTCGAGACGTCGTCGGCGGGGGTCGCGTAGACCGGGCCCGACGCACCCTCGGGCGTGCCGGCCTCGGGCATCGGGGGCTTCGGGCGCGACGCGAACGTCTCGAACGCGGCACGCGGGGTCTCGCGGTCGTCGAGCGAGACGATGTCGCGGCCGAACATCGTGCCGGTGAGCCAGTCGCCGACCACGCGGACCTTGCGCTCCCACGACGGCATGGCCAGGCCGTGGTACCCGCGGTGCGCGCCCCAGGCGAGGAAGCCCTTCATCGCGAACTTGCCCGACTGGAACACACCGATGCCGAGGCCGAGGCCCGCCACCGCGCCGAGGTTCTCGTGCTTGTAGTCCTTCGGCTCCTCACCGCGGATGACCGCGACGAGGTTCTTCGCCAGCTGCTTGGCCTGGCGGACCGCGTGCTGGGCGTTCGGCACGCACATGCCGCCCACACCGCCGCCCGTGAGGTCCGGCACCGCCGCGACGTCACCGCAGGCCCAGGCGTCCGCGACGATCCCGTTGTCGTCCACGACACGGAGGTCCGGCTGCACACGGATGCGTCCGCGCGGCTCGAGCGGGAGGTCGGTGCCCTTGACCATCGGGTTCGCCATGACGCCCGCGGTCCAGATGATGAGGTCGGACTCGACGGTCTGGATCTCGCCCTCGTTCGGCTTGAGCTGGCAGACGCCGCCGACCGCCGAGGCGAGCTGCGTGTCGAGGTGGACCTCAGCGCCGCGCTCGGCGAGGTTCTTGAGGACCCAGTGGCTGGTCTCCAGGGAGACCTCGGGCATGATGCGCCCCATCGCCTCGACCAGGTGGAAGTGGGTCTCGTCGAACGAGATGGTCGGGTAGTTGCGGAGCAGGTTCGTGGCGAACGACCGCAGCTCGGCGAAGATCTCGATGCCGGCGAAGCCACCGCCGACGACCACGACGGTGAGGAGACGCTCGCGCTCCGGGCCGGCGGGCAGGTTCGCGGCCTTCGCGAAGTTCGTGAGGATCTTGTCGCGGATCGCGGCGGCTTCCTCGATGGTCTTGAGGCCGATGGCCTCCTCGGCGACGCCGGCGATCGGGAACGTGCGCGAGACGGCACCGGCGGTCATGACGAGCGTGTCGTAGGTCTCCTCCCACGGCTCACCGACCTGCGGCGTGATCGTCGCGGTCTTCGTGGCGTGGTCGACCTTGGTGACCTTGGCCGTGACGACACGCGTCTTGCCGAGGTGCCGACGGTGCGCGACCACCGCGTGCCGCGGCTCGATCGACCCGGCCGCGACCTCCGGCAGGAACGGCTGGTAGGTCATGTAGGGCAGCGGGTCCACCATCGTGACCTCGGCCTCGCCCGGGCGGAGCGCCTTCTCGAGCTTCCATGCTGTGTAGAAGCCGGCGTAGCCGCCGCCGACGATGAGGATCTTGGGCACGAGTGATGTCTCCTTGGATGGGGGTTTGCCGAGAGTTTACTCTCTGCCTCCGCCCACCCCGACTCCGCCGTCGTCCACCCCATCGTACGTCACGCAGGCGCACCGCTCGGGGCTCCAGGCCGCCCGTTCGAGCGCGAGGTCGCCGATCGGGTTCACGCCCGGCCCCGCGGCGAGGGCGTGCCCCACGAGCGCGTGCAGGCACTTCACCCGGTTCGGCATGCCGCCCGCGGTGACCCCCGCGATCTCCGCGACGGCCTCGATCGACTCGCGGTCCGCCAGGTACGCCTCGTGCGCGGCACGGTACGCGTCGGCCACGGACTGCTCCTCGAGGAGGGCCGCGAGCTCCGGCATCGCACCCGTCGCCTCGAGCGTCGACACCGCGGCCGTCGCCGCGGGGTGCGTCAGGTAGTACAGGGTCGGGAAGGGCGTGCCGTTCGACAACCGGGGCTGCGTCGCCACCACCGTCGGCGCACCGCACACGCAGCGCGCCGGGATGCCGATGACGTCACGCGCGGGACGCCCGAGCTGGGCCGAGACGACGGCGACGTCACGGGCGGTGGGCGGATCGAACGGAGGAGTTGCCACGGGACGGTGATCCTACCCGGTGCACGATCCGTCCTCGGGCCGTCCGGCGCTGGGTACCCGCAGGTCGGCGCACGATGCCCGCGCGATCAACGCCCGGTGCCCGTGCCCGCGGTCGCACCCGTGGTCGGCGTCCCACTGCCCGAGACGTCCGGGGCGACGAGCTCGGACGTCGTCTTCTCGGTCAGCCCGGACTCGAGCACCGACGACAACATCGCCTGCACCCAGTCGACCTTCGGCGTCTGGAGCTTCGTGCTCACGGGGGTGCCCGAGTCGGTCGTCACGGCACTGGTCGAGCCCGACGAGGACCCGCTCCCAGCGCCCATGACGAGGTAGCTCGTCTCGCCCGGGTACACGTACAGCAGGCGGTCGCGCGCCTGGGCCTCGATGTAGGCGGGGTCGTCCCACCGCGCCACGTCCCGCTTCTTCGTCGCGACGTCCGCACGCTGCGCGGCGACCTGCTGCTCCTTCTGCGCGATCTCCTGCTGCTGCTGGATCAGCGTCCGCAGCGACGGCGCGAGCACCACGACGAACAGCACGACGATGCCGAGCATGAGGACGCTGAAGCCCGAGAACCGGATGTTCCGGAACCAGGCGCCGGACGGACTCGTGGCCGCGGGCATCGCGATCGGCACGCGACGGACGCGGGGCTTCGTCGAGGGCATGGAGCGACGATAACCCGGGCGCCGGTCCGGTCGGGGCAGCGGCACGGTCCGGACCCGTCCCCCGATGCCACGCGCAACCGACCACCGAGGACGCCGGGCACTGCATCCCGCGCCCGTGCTCACGCCGGTGACTCCACTGAGGCGTCGTCCGCCGGCGGACACGCGGAACGGCCCCCGGGCCTCCCGGTCGGGAGGCCCAGGGGCCGGAGCCGGAGCGGCACCCGCTGGTCCGACGGTCCGGACCAGCGAGCGCGCGGCTCACAGGTGGGCGCTGCGCGGGAACGAGCTGCGGCCGGCGTAGACGGCGGCGTCGCCCAGTTCCTCCTCGATCCGGAGGAGCTGGTTGTACTTGGCGACGCGGTCCGAGCGGGCCGGCGCACCGGTCTTGATCTGGCCGCCGTCCACCGCGACCGCGATGTCGGCGATCGTCGTGTCCTCGGTCTCGCCCGAGCGGTGGGACAGGATCGCGGTCATGCCGCTGCGCTGTGCGAGCGCCACGGCGTCGAGGGTCTCGGTCAGGGTGCCGATCTGGTTCACCTTGACGAGGATCGAGTTCGCCGCCCGCTCCTGGATCCCCTTGGCGAGGCGCTTCGGGTTCGTCACGAAGAGGTCGTCACCGACGATCTGCACCTTCGACCCGAGCTCGGCGGTGAAGTGCGTCCAGCCCTCCCAGTCGTCCTCGGCGAGCGGGTCCTCGATGGTGACGAGGGGGTAGTTGCCGACGAGGTCCACGAAGTACTGCGTGAACTCCTCGCTCGAGAGCTGCCCGCCCTCGAACGCGTACGTGCCGTCGGCGTAGAACTCCGTCGAGGCGACGTCGAGGCCGAGCGCGATGTCCTTGCCGGGGGTGAACCCGGCCTTCTCGATCGCGGCGACGAGGAAGTCGAGCGCGGCACGGTTCGAAGCGAGCTCCGGGGCGAACCCGCCCTCGTCGCCGAGGCCGGTGGCGAGCCCCTGCTTCTTCAGCTCGCCCTTGAGCGCGTGGTAGGTCTCGACGCCCCACCGGAGGGCCTCGGAGAAGGACGACGCGCCGTAGGGCACGAGGAAGAACTCCTGGATGTCGACGTTCGTGTCGGCGTGGGCACCACCGTTGACGACGTTCATGAGCGGCACGGGCAGGGTGTGCGCGTTCGGGCCGCCGAGGTAGCGGAACAGGGGCAGGTCGGCGGAGTCCGCCGCGGCGCGGGCGACCGCGAGCGAGGCGCCGAGGATCGCGTTCGCGCCGAGGCGGGACTTGTTCTCGGTGCCGTCGAGCTCGATGAGCGCCGCGTCCACGAGACGCTGGTCGGTGGCGTCGAAGCCCTCGAGCGCCGGGCCGATCTCGTCGAGGACACCCTCGACGGCCTTGAGCACGCCCTTGCCGCCGTAGCGTCCGGCGTCGCCGTCACGCAGCTCGTAGGCCTCGAACGCGCCGGTCGAGGCGCCGGACGGGACCAGGGCGCGCGAGACCACGCCGTCGTCGAGGAGCACCTCGACCTCGACGGTCGGGTTGCCTCGGGAATCGAGGACTTCGCGTGCTCCAACGGCATCGATCACGGCCACGGGGTACTCCTAACAAGCGGTAGTGGTGGTTGGACGAATCCGGGACCGATCCTAGCGAGCGGGGTCACTCGAGCGGTCGGAAGGCGAGGTCCTCGAGGGTGCTGTCGGTGTCCACCGTCGCGAAGGCGGTGAACCCCGCGGCGGCGAGCCCGGCCAACAGGTTCTTCATGTTCTTGGTCCGGCGTTCGAGGCGCACCCGGGCGTGGCCGGCCAGGACCTCCTGCTTGAGCGCGGCGAGGCGGGCGGGCGGGACATCGCGGTCGTGGACGAGCACGACGGCGTCGGCGGTGGCGTCCTCGGGCAGCGTCACGAGGTCGACGAGGCGCTCGAACCCGAGCGAGAAGCCGACCGCGGGGACGTCCTGGCCGAGGAAGCGCCCGATCATGCCGTCGTACCGCCCACCACCGCCGAGGCTGTACCCGAAGTCGGGGTGCGCGACCTCGAAGATGGTGCCCGTGTAGTACCCCATGCCCCGGACGAGCGTCGGGTCGAACTGCAGTCGCACGCCGGGCAGGGCCGCACGCAGGGCCTGCAGGTCCCCGAACGCCTCGGCGTCGAGCCAGTCGGCGCCCACGACGCTGTCCCAGTCGGCCGTCGCGAGGTCGCGCAGCACGGCCTCGAGCTCGGAGGCGTCGTGTCCGGCCAGCCCCGGCAGTGCCACGAGTTCGCGCGCGACGCCGTCGGGGCCGATCTTGTCGAGCTTGTCGACGACGACGAGGGCGGCGTCGGCATCGGGCCCGTCGACGCCCCACGAGCCGAGCAGCGCCACGAGGATCCGCCGGTCGTTGACGCGGATGGTGGTCCCGGTGATGCCGAGGGCGTCCACGGCGTCGGTCGTCGCGCGGATGAGCTCGATCTCGGCGAGCGGCCCGGCCTCACCGAGGATGTCGATGTCGCACTGCACGAACTGCCGGTAGCGGCCCTTCTGCGGACGCTCCGCGCGCCAGACGGGCGCGATCTGCACGGACCGGAACACCGTCGGCAGCTCGGAGCGGTGGCTCGCGTAGAACCGGGCGAGCGGGACCGTGAGGTCGAACCGGAGTCCGAGGTCGGCCAGGTCGAGCGGCGCCTCGGCGACGCGGAGGTCCTCGACGGTGAGCCCCCGACGCATCACGGCGAAGGCCAGCTTCTCGTTGTCGCCGCCGAGGCCCGCGTGCAGCCGCGAGGCGTCCTCGACGACGGGGGTCTCGATCTCGTCGAAGCCGTGGCGCGTGTACACGCCACGGATCACGCCGAGCACGTGGTCACGGCGCGCCTTCTCGGCTGGGAGGAAGTCCCGCATCCCGCGGGGAGCCGTCACGACAGTCGCCATGGCCCCATCTTCGCAGAGCGCTTGCCGCCGCGCCGTCGGCGATGATATGCTGTATTCCAGTCGATCACCGCTCCACTGATCCATCACGGTGGTCGATCGTCCGCCCTCGTGGCGGGCCGCGGGGGGCCAGTGCTGCGGACTCCCGCGTCCGGCGTGGCGGCTGCGTGCCGCGGTCGCCGCGCGGAGGGCGCCCTCCTTTTCGGGTTGGGAG
Source organism: Curtobacterium sp. MCBD17_019 (assembly GCF_003234555.1). Lineage (NCBI taxonomy): Bacteria > Bacillati > Actinomycetota > Actinomycetes > Micrococcales > Microbacteriaceae > Curtobacterium > Curtobacterium sp. MCBD17_019. The sequence continues at coordinate 156,044 of NZ_QKTT01000007.1, forward strand.
GGCGCCCTCACCTCGTCGTGTCGCCATGCGTCCGACGCCCGGGCCCCAGGTCGCGCTCGGAGCCCCGCTGCACTCAGCGCGACCGCTCGCGCTCCGTCGCGCGGCCAGCCGCCTCGAGCGCGACGACCGCAGCGCGGAGGCTCGCCACCGGGTCGACGCCGTCCGCCCGGGCCGCCCCGATCCGGTCGAGGAGCTCACCGCCCCACGCGGGATCGACGGCACCGTGACCGTCCGAGCCGTCGGTCACCCCGGGCGTACGGTCCTGCCGAGCGGCATCCGCGACGGCCTGCGCGAGGGGCACGGCACCGAGGCCGTGCTCGTCGATCCGCTCGAGGAGCTTCACGGACCGCTCGAGTGGCGGCATCGCCCGGGGCACGCCGTCGAACACGCTCGTGCGCGCTGCCTTCTCGGCCGACTTCGCCGCGCGCCACACCCGGACCACGTCGGCGAACGTCTCCGCGTGCTCGTCGCCGAACACGTGCGGATGGCGGCGGACCATCTTCTCGCGGGCGTGCTCGGCGACGTCGGCGAGCGTGAAGGCCCCGCGACGCTCGGCGATCCCCGCGTGGAGCACGACCTGGTACAGCACGTCGCCGAGCTCCTCGCGGATCTCGACGTCGTCGTCCACGTCGATCGCGTCGACGAGCTCGTACGACTCCTCGACCGCGTACGCCGCCAGGCTCCGGTGGGTCTGCGCGCGGTTCCACACGCAGCCGTCCGGCGCGAGCAAGCAATCGACCACCGCGGCGAGGGCCTGGACGGCTGCGGCTCGGTCGGCGGGGTCGGCCTGGTCCTCCTGATGCGGGGTCATGCTCCATCGTCGCACCGACGCTCGCCCAGCACGGCGGTCCCCGGCGGTAGGCTGACCGGGGCGTGTCGGGAAGTCTGGTCGACGGACCATCGACCGACCCCAACGAGACGGAGTCACCGTGCCCGCCATCGTCCGCTCCGAGCGCTTCAGCGCCGTCGCCCTGCTCACCGCCGCGGTCCTCGGACTCGCCGCCGCGAACTCCCCCCTCGGGCCAGGACTCGAGCACCTGCTGGCGCTCCACACACCCTGGTCCGCGGTCGGACTCGACCTGTCGATCGCACACTGGGTCAGCGACGGGCTGCTCGTCGCGTTCTTCCTGCTCATCGCGATCGAGCTCAAGCACGAGCTGACGATCGGGCAGCTGTCGGATCCCCGGACCGCGATCGTGCCCGCGATCGCCGCCGTCGGGGGTGTCGTCGTGCCGGCGGTGCTCTACCTGGCGGTCGCGCAGGGCACCGGGCTCGAACACGGCTGGCCGATCCCCACCGCGACCGACATCGCGTTCGCACTCGGGATCCTCGCGATCTTCGGTCGCGGGCTGCCGTCACGCCTCCGGGTGTTCCTCCTGGCGCTCGCGGTGCTCGACGACCTCATCGCGATCGTCATCATCGCGATCGTCTTCGCGCACGGCACCGACCTGGGACTCCTCGGGCTGGCGGTCGTGGCCCTCGCGGCGTTCGCGGTGCTGGCCCGGTCCCTGCGCCGCGTCGGGCGTGCCCGGCCGGCGATCGTGGTCGGCCTCGTCGTGCTCGGCGTCGTCACGTGGTGGCTCGTCCTGCACTCGGGGGTCCACGCGACGATCGCCGGGGTGGCACTCGGGCTGGTGCTCCCCCGGCGCGCCGGGCACACGGTCCGGCACGCTGTCGAACCCTGGTCGAACGGGGTCGTCCTGCCGGTGTTCGCGTTCACCTCGGCCGCGGTCGCCGTGCCCGCGGTGGGGTTCGGTGCGCTGTCGCCGGCGTTCTGGGCGATCGTGCTCGCACTCCCGGTGGGCAAGGTCGTCGGCATCACGCTCTTCGGCGGGGTCGCGACCCAGGTGTTCCGGCATCCTGAGCGCCCGACGTTGTCGCTCTCGGCGGTCGCGACCGTCGGCGTCCTCGGCGGGGTCGGGTTCACCGTCTCGCTGCTCATGAACGAACTCGCGTTCGTGCGCACGCCGCGGGTCGCGGACCAGGGCACGCTCGCGGTCCTCGTCGGCTCGGGCGTCGCGATGGTGGCGTCGGCCGTCGTCGTCGCGCTCGGGGCACGCCGTGCGCGGTCCGAGCGCGCGGCCGCTCCGGGCGCGCCCTGACCAGAGCACGATCCGGCGGTTCCGCCCCGGGCCCGGCCGGGCGGGAGGCGCGGGGCGGCCCCGCACCGTGCCTCCCGTCCGGCGGTCCCGCCCCCGCCTACGCGGCCGGCGCCTGCTCGGGCACGTTCGCGCCGTAGATCGCCGTGAGGATCGACTCCACCCAGTCGATGAGCGCATCGTCCGGCAGCGGCTCGCCGTTCCGTTTCGGGAGCGGGATGCTCGTCGCGTTCTGCTGGGCGAACCACCGCGACCCCGGGAACATGCGGGTGAGCCGGACCTGCTGGGAATCGGCGAGCTCCTTGCCCGCGACCCGGAGGTTCGACCCCATCACGACGACGTCGGACAGGCCGACCTGCTGCGCCATGCGCCGGAGCCGCGAGACCTCGATGAGCGTCGTGACCGCCTTCGGGGGCGTGCCGTACCGGTCGGTGAGCTCGTCGAGCACCATGTCGATCGCGGCGTCCTGCGCCGAAGGAGCCGACGCGGCCGAGAGCTTCTGGTACGCCTCGAGCCGGAGACGCTCGCTCTCGACGTAGTCGTCGGGGATGCGGGCGTCGACCGGGAGCTCGAGGCGGAGTTCCGTCTGCCCCTCGGCGACGTCGCCGCGGAACTGCCCGACGGCCTCGCCGATCATCCGGAGGTAGAGGTCGAACCCGACCCCCGCGATGTGACCGGACTGTTCGCCACCGAGCAGGTTGCCCGCTCCGCGGAGCTCGAGGTCCTTGAGGGCGACCTGCATGCCCGCACCGAGCTCGTTGTTCGCCGCGATGGTCTCGAGGCGGTCCTGCGCGGTCTCGGACAGGGGCTTGTCGGCGTCGTAGAGGAAGTACGCGTACCCGCGCTCGCGCCCGCGGCCGACACGACCCCGGAGCTGGTGCAGCTGCGACAGCCCGTACTTGTCGGCGCGGTCGATGATGAGGGTGTTCGCGTTCGCGATGTCGAGGCCGGTCTCGATGATCGTGGTCGACACGAGGACGTCGAACTTGCGCTCCCAGAAGTCGACCATCACCTGCTCGAGGGCCTGCTCGGACATCTGGCCGTGCGCGACCGCGATCCGGGCCTCGGGCACGATCTCGGCGAGGTGCGCGGCGGTGCCCTGGATGTCCTTGACGCGGTTGTGCACGTAGAACACCTGGCCCTCGCGGAGCAGCTCCCGCCGGATCGCCGCCGCGACCTGCATGTCCGACTGCGGCCCGACGAAGGTCAGGATCGGATGGCGGTCCTCGGGCGGGGTGGCGAGGGTCGACATCTCGCGGATGCCGGTCACGGCCATCTCGAGTGACCGCGGGATCGGGGTCGCGCTCATGGCGAGGACGTCAACGTTCGTCTTGAGCTTCTTGAGCTGGTCCTTGTGCTCGACGCCGAAGCGCTGTTCCTCGTCGATGATCACGAGGCCGACGTCCTTGAACTGCACCTGCTGGGACAGGATGCGGTGCGTCCCGATCACGATGTCGACCGTGCCGTCGGCGAGGCCCGCGATGGTCTCCTTGGATTCCTTCTCGGTCTGGAACCGGCTCAGGGCGCGCAGGTGCACGGGGAACCCGGCGAAGCGTTCCTGGAAGGTCTCGAAGTGCTGGCGGACCAGCAGCGTGGTCGGCACGAGGACCGCGACCTGCTTGCCGTCCTGCACGGCCTTGAACGCGGCGCGGATCGCGACCTCGGTCTTGCCGTAGCCGACGTCGCCGGACAGCAGGCGGTCCATCGGGATCGGCCGCTCCATGTCGGCCTTGATCTCGTCGATCGTGGTGAGCTGATCGGGCGTCTCGGCGAACGGGAAGGCTTCTTCGAGCTCGCGCTGCCAGGGGGTGTCCGGCCCGAAAGCGTGGCCCTTCGACGCCATCCGCGCCGAGTAGAGCTTGACGAGCTCCACCGCGATGTCGCGGACCGCCTTGCGCGCCTTGCTCTTGGCCGACGCCCAGTCGCTGCCGCCCATCTTGCTCAGCGTCGGGGCCTCGCCGCCGACGTAGCGCGAGAGCTGGTCGAGCTGGTCCGTCGGCACGTAGAGCTTGTCGCCCGGGTACCCGCGCTTCGATGGCGCGTACTCGAGCACGAGGTACTCGCGCTGCGTCTTGACCGCGTTCCGACCACCCGACGAGACCTCGCGCGAGACGAGCTCGACGAACTTGCCGATCCCGTGCGTGGTGTGCACGACGACGTCACCCGGCTTGAGCTGCAGCGGGTCGACGACGTTCTTCCGGCGGCTGGCGAGCTTCTTCACCTGCCGGGCTCCCTGCTGGGCGCTCCGGCCGTAGAACTCGGCCTCGGACATCACGAGCAGGCGGAGCTCCGGCACGGCGAACCCGTGCTCGACCGACGCGGTCGTGAGCAACACGGCGCCGGGCTCCGGAGGCTCGGTGACGTCCTCGACCCGGGCGGCGACGCCGGCGTCCGCGAGGACCTGCACGGCACGCTCGACCAGACCGGCGCCCTGCGCGGTGACCACGACGGACCAGCCGTCCCGCGTGCGCTCGGCGACGTGCTCGAGCGCGCCCTCGGCGCTGCCGGTGAAGCTCGGGACGGTCTCGGCGGGCACACGGAGGTAGTCGCCCGCCGACTCGACCGCCTGCTCGTCGGTGAGGTCGGCACCGGAGTCGAACGGCGACACCGTCCACCAGGTGCGGTCGCCACGGGACTGCTTGAGCGCCCCGAGGGACAGGAAGTTGCCGGCATCGAGGTCGATGGGGGCCTGCGCGCCGGCGGTCGCCGCACTCCAGGCGGCCTGCAGGAACTCCTGGTTCGTCTCGGCCAGGCTGTGCGCCCGGGCGACGACACGCTCGGGCGAGAACACCGCGACGACCGCCGAGGACGGCAGGTAGTGGGTGACGGGCACGAGGCGGTCGACCAGAGCGGGCGCGAGGGACTCCATGCCCTCGACCGGGATGCCCTCGGCGATCTTGGCGAGCATCTGGGACAGGCTCGGGAACTCGTGGAGCATCTCGCGCGCCCGCTGCCGGACGCTCTCGCCGAGCAGGAGCTCGCGGCTCGCGGTGAGCTCCACCTGCCCGAGGTCCTCGTCCGTCGAGCGCTGGTCCGCGACGCTGAACGCCTTGATCGCGTCGATCTCGTCGCCGAAGAAGTCGATGCGGACCGGGTGGTCGGCCGTCGGAGGGAAGACGTCGAGGATGCCGCCGCGGACCGCGAACTCGCCACGGCGGGACACGAGGTCGACCCGGGCGTAGGCGAGGTCGACGAGGGCGCCGGCGAGCTGCGTGAGGTCGTTGCCCCGCGAGTTCGTCCGGAGCACCAGGGGTGCCATCGCGGTCATGTTGTCCGCGATGGGCTGGAGCGCGGCACGCACGCTCGCCACGACGACGATCGGCCCACGGGGTTCGCCCCGGTCGGCGGCGGCCTGCCAGTCGGCGAGGCGCCGCAGGGTGTTGATGCGCGTGCCGACCGTCTGCGCGCTCGGGCTCAGGCGCTCGTGCGGCAGGGTCTCCCACGCGGGGAACTCGAGGACCTCGGCCTCGGGCACGTAGCACCGGACGGCGTCACGCACGCCCTCGGCCTCACGCCCGGTGGCGGTGATCACGAAGGCGCACTGCGGGCCGTTCCGCTCGGCGAGCAGTGCCGCCAGCAACGGGACGCGGAGGCCGTCGACGACGGAGAAGTCGGCGTCACGCGGGGCGGCGGCGAGGACACGATCGAACGCGGAGGCGCGCGAGAGCGCAGGGATGATGCCCGAGATCGTCACTCATCCGATGGTACCGGCGCCCTCCGACAGGCGATCCGGCCCACCGCGTGCTGTGGGCGAACGGGAGGGAGATGGGCGGGCGCACACCGAGCCTCCCGGTCGTCCTAGGACGGTCAGGCCGGCGCGTGGAACCGCTGCTGCGCGGCGAGGAGGCCGTCGGTCGCGATCGCCTCGACCGCGTCGGCGGCCTCGGCGAGGAGCGACGGCAGCACCTTGCGCTCGGTCGACGAGAAGTCACGGAGCACGTAGTCGGCCGGGTCCTGCCGACCGGGCGGGCGGCCGATACCGACGCGGACCCGAGCGAACTCGTTCGTCCCGCAGGCCTTGATGATGTCGCGGAGGCCGTTGTGCCCGCCGTGCCCGCCACCGGATTTGAGCCGGAGCGTGTCGAACGGCAGGTCGAGCTCGTCGTGCACGACGACGAGATCGGCGGGCGTCAGACCGTAGAACGACAGGGCAGCCGACACCGGGCCGCCGGACGTGTTCATGAACGACGCGGGCTTGACCAGGATGAGCTTCGGCCCACCCGGGGCCGGGCGGCCCTCGGCGACCTGCGCGGGGGTCTTGTGCTTCCGGAAGGTCGCACCGATCCGCACCGCGAGGTCGTCGAGGACCATCTGTCCGACGTTGTGCCGGTTGCCGGCGTAGTCGGGCCCGGGGTTGCCGAGCCCGACCACGAGCAGCGTTCGTTCCGCCATGGGCGTCGGGAGGCTCGCGGACTACTCCGCGGCGTCCTCGCCGGCCTCGTCGCCCTCGTCACCGGCGCCGCGGGGCGTGCTGATACTGACGACCAGGGCCTCCGGGTCGGTGTCGAGCTCGGCACCCTCGGGGAGCGTGATGTCCGAGGCGTGCAGCTGGGCACCGTCCTCGAGGCCCGTGACGTCGACGACGACGTGCTGCGGGATGTTCGTCGCGAGGACGACCAGCGACAGCGTGGACTCGTCCTGCACGTGGATGGTGCCCGGAGCCGACTCGCCCTCCACGACCACGGGGACCTCGACGGTGACCCGCTCGCCCTGACGGAGCACGACGAGGTCGATGTGCTCGATGATCTGCCGCACCGGGTCACGCTGGACGTCCTTGACGAGGACGAGCTGCGTGGCGCCCTCGATGTCGAGCTCGATGATCGCGTTCGCGCGGCGGACGACGAGCATCGTGTCGTGCCCGGGCAGCGTGACGTGCTGCGGGTCGGTGCCGTGACCGTAGACGACGGCGGGGATCTTGTCGGCGGCGCGGAGCTTGCGTGCCGCGCCCTTGCCGAATGCGGTGCGGTGCTCGGCGGCGAGCTGGTACTGGTCGGCCATGGTGGTGCCTCCTGGGTGGGGACGACCGCCATGCGGCCGTCGTCGGTCAGTGTGTTCGACTCGAACGCGTCACAGCGCCAGGAGGGCCCGTGATCCGGGGCCACCGCCGGTCACCCGCACGGAGCACGGGACCGGATCTCCTACCGCGTCGATCACGGCCGCGCCTGCGCACGGCCCTCGCCGAAGTCCAGTCGGTCACTCTAGCGCATGTCGTGCGCCTCGTCCGCGCCGGGCGTCGGGAGCGCGGTCACGAACGCGTCGACCGCGGCGAACGTGGCGTCGGCGCGCTCGAGCTGCGGCAGGTGGCCCGCCGCCTCGACCACGACGAACCGCGCGTCGGGCAACGCATCCGCGAGCGCCGCCCCGTACGCGGGGGTGACGATGCGGTCACTGTCACCCCACAGGACGAGCGCCGGGACCCGCACGTCGGCGAGCCGGGAGGCGAGGGTCGGGTCGGCCATGGCGGCGGCGCCCGCGTAGGTCCGGAGCGCGACCATGTTCGCCGCCTGGACGCGCCGGCGCTCGTCCGAGAGGGTCGCCGGGTCGAGGTACCCGCGCTCCGGGTCGTGCCAGGCGTACTCCGCCACCCCGCGCGCGTCGAGCGCGAAGAAGTCGCGCACCGGCTCGTCGGGCACCGTCACGCCCACCGCGTCGACGACGACGAGCGCACCGACCGCGTCCGAGCCGCGCTCTGCCGCCTGGACGGCCATCTCGAGCGCGATCCAGCCGCCGAGCGAGTTGCCGACGAGCACGGCGTTCCGGGCGTCGCGCTGCTCGAGCAGGTCGAGGTACACGCCCGCGAGTGCCCGCACCGTGTCGAGGTCGTCCGGACGGTCGGTGCCGTTCCACCCCGGGTGCGTCGGTGCGATGACGTGGTGCGTCTCGGCGAGGTGCGCCACGAAGGGCGCCACCGTCGCGGGGCCGCCGCCGCCGTGCAGCACGAGGGCGAGGGGGCCGTCGGTGCCGCGTTCGTCGAGGGTGATGTCCATGGTGTCGCTCCTGTCTCAACATGTTTATCTAATGCTGCTGATACGGTAGCACCATGACGACGGACCTGCGACGGCTCGGCCGGATGGTGAAACAGGCGCAGTGGCGTGACCACCGTGCGGTCGACGCGGCCCTGCACGGTGTCGGGACGACCCTCGCCCAGTGGGACGCCCTCCGCGCGATCGCCACCCGCCCCGGGGCCTCGGCGCACGCGCTCGCACTCGTGACGTTCCAGAGCGACCAGGCGTTCGGGACCCTCACGACGCGCATGGCCGCGCGGGGGCTCGTCGAGCGCCGTCCCGGGGTGGGCCGCCGGGTTCGGTACGAACTCACCGCCGAGGGTGAACGGCTCCTCGCAGCCGGACAGGAGGCCGCGGACCGGACGCTCGCGACGCTGTTCGCGCCCCTCGACGAGGCGGACCGGGCGGCATTGACGTCGATCCTCGGCCGGCTGCTCGGCGAGGACGACGACGGGGGCAGCGCCGACGGCGATGGTGGTGCCGACGGTGGTGCCAGCGTGGGCTCGGACACGCCGGAGGACGACCGGTAGCAGACGCGGGCTCAGCCCACCTCGCGCCGGTGCGCGCGGGCCCGCCGGAGCGCCGTCCGCGCCTCGTCCGCGCGTTCCTCCGCGGCGTCGCGATCGTCCTCGAGCCGCTGCGTCTCCCGTTCGGCGTCGTCGAGGTCCCGGCGGACCGCGGCGAGTTCCTCCTCGAGGTCGTGCCGGCGCCCCTCGAGGTCACGACGGCGCTGGTCGGCGTCGTCGAGCGCGTCCTCGAGGCGCTCGAGGTCGTCGTCGGCGGTCCGGGCGGCGTCGCGTGCCGCCGCCTCGGCCGTCCGGGCCTCCTGGCGGACGCGGTCGTGGTCGTGGTCGTGGTCGTGGTCGTCGCCCTGCGTCGGACGGGAGGACCGGGGCGCGTCCGCCGGATGGCCACCGGTCGCGCGGCGCGGACGGCCGGTGCCGCCGCGCGGACGGCGTGGCGGCGTGGACTCGGGCTCCGGCTCCGCGTCGGGCTCCGGCCCGGGCTCCGGCTCCGGCTCCGGCTCCGGCTCCGGCTCCGGCTCCGGCTCCGGCTCCGGCTCAGCCTCGGCGCCCTCCCCGTCGATGTCGGGCACCGCCTCGGGCACCGCCACGGCGCCGTCGAGGTCGACCGGCTCGAACCCGACGGCCTCGAGCGCGCGGACGAGCATCCCGGACCGCACGGCAGCACCCGCACGGGGGTCCGCCATGGCCGCCTCGACCGTCGCCCCGACCTGCTCGAGCACGACGTCCGACGGCTCGTGCCCGGCGTCGCGCGCCAGATCGGCCCCGGCGTCCGTGAGCGACGCCACGAGCGAGGCCCGCTCGCGCCGGAGCCGGCTGATCGCCCGCGGGTCGGCGTGCTCCTGCGCAGCGCGGAGCGCCGGTCCGAGGTCGACCGCGTCGTCGAGGGCGCCCTGCGCCGCGAGCAGGTCGACGACCCACGCGGCGGGCGAGGGCTTGCGGAGCGCCCTCACGCCGTCCGACAAGGCCCGGTCACGCTTCCGGAGATCGCGTGCCCGCGCGGTCCGTTCGGCGACGAAGTCCTCGGGGCGTCGCCGGTACAGCTCGCGCGCGACGGCGGCGAGCTGCTCGGGGTCCATGCCGTCGAGTTTGCCCCGCGCCGGGACCGCCGGCTCGCGTGTCACCCGCTGGCTCGCGCCGCATCCACCGCTGCGGACGTCGCCGCCCTGCAAAGGGTGCCCCCCAACCCGGTCGCGAGGCCGTGCGCGACCTGTCCGAGCGAATCGAATCCTGCGAACTCGTACAGGTAATTCGCCTGACCCCCGAACAGGTGACAGGGCGCTCCACGGACCCTCACATCCGCGCCCGACAGTCAACCGGCGTGCCTGAGAATCAGCCGAATCCGGGGGTACGGAAAACCGTTACGTTTCTGGTCGCTCACGACCTTCAGGGAGGAACGAGCCCATGGACAACACGAACCCGACCATGAACGAGACCACGACGAGCGGAACGGACCGCTCGGCCCGACGCCGCGTGCGCTGGGCGCTCCCGGTGACGGTCGCCGCAGTGGCGTCGTCGGTGGCGCTGATGGCATGTGCGCTGCCCCAGGGCGGCACCACCGCCGACGCTGCGACCACCGCCTCCTCGAAGCCGAGTGCCACTGCCGCCCCCGCGGCGGCGTCGCCCGCGCCGACGACGGCCACCCCGGTAGTGCGGGCGGACCTTGCGTCGCCCGCCCCGCGCACCATCACCGCGACCACGGCCGCCGCGAGCGCGTCGGCGGTGCCGGCGTCGGCAGTGACGGCCACGACCGCCGCAGCATCCGGGATCGTGCACGGCAAGGGCATCTCGCCCGGCGGCCTGTACGAGTCGGAGATCAACACGATGTCCGCCAGTGGAGCGCGCTCGGTGTTCCAGGACATGCGCTCCGCGGGCGTGCAGTGGGTCCGGCTCGACTACAACTACGCCGGCAACTCCACCGGGCACGGCGGCGCCTCCGACCAGACGATCACGCAGGCCCGCATGGCGGGTCTCAACGTCGAGGTCATCTTCGGTGACGGCACGGCATCCATGCCGGAATCCGCCGGGTACTCGGCGCAGAACGGCTGGATGACCTACTCGGTGCGGCGCCTCGCGGCCGGGGGCATCCACGACTTCGAGATCGGCAACGAGGTCAACCTCGGCTGGACGTGGGCGGGCGGCCACGCGAACCCCGCTGCGTACGCCGGTCTGCTGCGCGCGGTGTACCCCATCATCCACCAGGCCGACCCGCAGGCCACCGTGCTCATGGCGGGCATGGCACCGTTCGGGCGGCAGGTCTCGGGGAGCGGCCCCCAGGGCAACGACTACAACCCCATCGACTTCATCCGCCAGATGTACTGGAACGGTGCGGCGGGCTGGTTCGACGCCGTCAACCTGCACCCGTACACCTACCCGGTGATGCCGATGACCGCGGACGGCGGCTACAACCTGCTGTCCGTCCTGCCGGACCTGCTCGCCGTCATGCGCCAGTACGGGGACGGTTCGATGCCGATCTGGTGGACCGAGAGCGGCATGCCGACCGGCTCGGACGGCAACTACCCGGCGTTCTCCGTCGCACAGCAGCAGGAGACCATCAAGGAGCTGTACCAGATCGCCGCGCAGTACCCGCAGGTCGGGCCGGTGTTCCTCTACGGCTGGCAGGACGACGGCCAGGACGGCGACTTCGGGCTCTACACCTGGTCACACCAGCGCAAGGCGTCCTTCGACACCTTCGCCGGGATCGCCACCCAGTAGCGACATCGAGCGACGTCCTCCGCGGGGTCACCAGTCGTGCACGGTGCCGTCCGCCAGGCGGTTGTACGGCAGGTACGCCTGCTCGTACGGGTACTTCCCCGCCTCGTCGACGTCGAGGTCCACCCCGATGCCCGGCTGGTCGCCCGGGTGGAGCAGACCGTCCTCGAACGTGAAGGACTGCTGGAACACGGCGTTCGTCCGAGCCCCGTGCTGCATGTACTCCTGGATCCCGAAGTTGTGGATCGCGAGGCCGAGGTGCATCTGGGCCGCCATCCCGACCGGTGAGATGTCGGTCGGCCCGTGGAACCCCGAGCGGATCTGGTACTGCGCGGCGTACTCGACGAGCTTCCGCAGGTGGCTGATCCCGCCGGTGTGGGTGACCGCGCTCCGGACGTAGTCGATGAGTTGCTCGCGGATGATCTGCTGGTAGTCCCAGAGCGAGTTGAACACCTCGCCGATCGCGAGCGGTGTCGTGGTGTGCTGGCGGACGAGCCGGAGGGCCTCGGGGTTCTCGGCTGGGGTGCAGTCCTCGAGCCAGAACAGGTCGTACGGCTCCAGGGACTTGCCGAGCTGCGCGGCCTGGATCGGGGTCATCCGGTGGTGGGCGTCGTGGAGCAGCGGCAGCTCGGGCCCGAACTCGTTCCGCACGGCCTCGAACACGGTGGGCACGTGGCGCAGGTACGACCGGGTGTCCCAGTCCTCCTGCGCCGGCAGGGCCCCGCGCTGCGCGGGCTCGTGGTCGTACCGGACGCCCTGGTCGCCGTCGAGCCGGGCGTTCGACGCGATGCCGTAGATGCTCTTGAGCCCGGGCACGCCGGTCTGCACGCGGATCGACCGGTAGCCCTGCTCCTGGTGTTCCCGGATCGAGTCGAACAGCTCCGGCAGGTCCTTGCCCGACGCGTGTCCGTACGCCATGAGCCCCTCACGCGAGGCGCCGCCGAGCAGCTGGTACAGGGGCATGCCGGCGGCCTTGGCCTTGATGTCCCAGAGCGCGATGTCGACCGCGGCGATGGCGGCCATCGTCACGGGACCGCGACGCCAGTACGCCCCGCGGTACAGGAGCTGCCAGGTGTCCTCGATGCGCGAGGCGTCGCGGTCGATGAGCATCGGCACGACGTGGTCCTGCAGGTACGACACGACGGCGAGCTCTCGGCCGTTCAGCGTCGCGTCCCCGAGACCGGTGATGCCGTCCTCGGTCGTGAGCTTCAGGGTGGTGAAGTTCCGGTCCGGGCTCGTCACCACGACCTCGGCCTTCGTGATGCGCATCCCCCGCGCACCCCGGGTGGAGCTCGTGGAGGGGAGGTCGGTGGCGGTCATGCGGTCGCTCCTCGTGTCGGATCGACGGCCTCGTCGCCGTCGTCGGTGTCCATCATGGTCCTGATGCGGGTCGCCGCCGCGGTGATCGCGGACACAACGGGGACGGTGTCGAGGTCCGGGTCGAGCACCGCCAGCACGTCGTGCACGTCGGCGTCCGGGGCGGGGGCGCCGTCGTCCGACACGAGGTCGGCCTGCAGGGCGCAGTGCAGCCACCACGCCGCGACGACCGTCGCCGTGCCGGGTCCGACGCCGGCGTCCGGATCGCGAGCGAGTCGCCGTCGCAGGGGGTCGACGATCCGCACGGGGAGCTTGCGCGACCCGTCGCTCGCGATCTGTCGCAGCGTGTGACGGATCCGCGGGTTCGCCCACCGCTCGAGCATCGCCGCACGCGCGGCGACGATCTCGTCGGCCGGGAGGCGCACCTCGGCTCCGGCCTCGTCCCACAGCTGGTCGACGCGGCCGCGGCAGCGCGGGTCGGCGATCGCTTCGGCCACCGTCGTGTGCCCGAGCAGGAGGCCGAGGTAGGCGAGCAGCGAGTGCGCGGCGTTGAGGAGCCACAGCTTCCGCTGCTCGTACGGCTCGACGTCGTCGACGATGCGGACCCCGGCACGCTCCCATGGCGGCCGGTCCCCCGCGAAGCGGTCGGCGAGGACCCACTCGGCGAACGGCTCGGTGACGACCGGCACGCGGTCGTCGGGCACCGCGCCGGGCAGCTCCTGGACGGCGGCGCGGTCCTCGTCGGTCGTGGCCGGGGTGATCCGGTCGACCATGGCGTCGGGGAACGTGACGTTCCGGTCGATCCAGGCGAGGAGGTCCGGATCCGCCCCGACGGCCTCCCGCACGGCACCGGCGAGGACCCGGCCGTTCCCGGCGAGGTTGTCGAGGCTGACGAGCGTGAGGGGGCCGCCCGCCGCGGTCGCCCGCGCCCGGAGGCCGTCGACGAGCCGGTCCGCGACGCCGGACCCCGGCCGGTAGCCGGCCTCGGTGACGGTGAGCGTGACGATCGCCGTCGTCGGGGACGCGAGGGCGGTCCTCCAGGCCGATGTGTCGGACCCGGGGTGCGCGGCGACGACGACGTCCATGGCGGTCGCGGTGTCGCCGTCGGCCGCGCGCTCGACGAGCGTGTACCGGCAGTCCTGCGCCGCGAGCGTGGTGGCGGCGTCGGGTGACCGCCCGGTGAAGCCGACGATGCCCCAGGCGCGTCCGTCGTCGTCGGTGCCGGCGCGTTGCGTGTACCAGGCGAGGTGGGCGCGGGCGAACGCACCGATCCCCAGGTGGACGATGCCCGGTCGGCGGTCGGGTGTGGTGCCGCCCGTCACGGGGTGTCCGTCGACACGAGCGAGCGGAGGAACGCGAGGTCGTCGGCCGTGCGGTCCACGAGGGGCAGCTCGGTCGAGAAGTCCTCGACCGTGACCCAGCCGTCGTACCCGACGGTCCGCAGGTCGGCGAGGTAGTCCGCGACGGACTCCTGCCCGGTCCGGAGCGTCGCCCACTCGTGCACCCACACCGTGCTGCCGTCCGCGCGTCGGTCGTCGGTCGGCACCCAGCGGACGTTCTTGACGTGCACGTGCGCCAGGTAGGGGCCGAGCAGCTCGAAGGCGGCGAGGTGGTCCTCACGTCCCTCGATGACGAGGTTGCCGAGGTCGTGGATGACCCCGACGTGCGCGGGGTCGAGACCGTCGACGAGCCGGAGCGCCGCGGACGCCGACGCGGTGATCGTGCCGTGGTGGAGCTCGACGAGCGCCTGCACGCCGAGCTCCGCGGCCCGCGCGGCGATCCACTCGAGGTCGGCGCGCGTGCGGTCGAACAGCTGCGGGTACGGGGTGCCCGTCCGGGTGTGCGGCATCGTGACCCGGACGCGCTCGGCCCCGAGCCCCGCGGTGGCCCGGAGCATCCGCAGGACCGCGTCGTGGTCCGACGCCTGCTGGTACCCGCCGATGCCGGAGTACGCGAGCCCCGAGCCGGCGGTGACGCGCGCGATCTGCCCGAGCTGGTCCTCCAGGCCCGTGAACGGCCAGGTGGCACGGTTGCCGGCCCAGAACCCCGGTGCGCCCTGGGCGTCCGGTTGGTCCGTGACGCGCCACTCGACGCCGTCCCAGCCCTGCGCGGCGAGCATCGACACGGCCTGCTCGGGGACCCACTCCGGCGTCGCCGCCGTGAACACCGAGAACCTCATGCGAGCACGCTCCCCGGGCCCGGCCCGACCATGGGTTCGACGTCGTCGTACCGGCCGCTCAGGACGTCGTCGACACGCACCGGCACGCCGAGCGTCGCCGACACGTACAGGGCCCGCACGGTCGCCAGGGACAGCAGGGCGGCCTCGACCGTCACCCCGGGCTCGCGCCCGTCGCGGATCGCGTCGACGAGGTCGTCGTACTGCCGAGCGTGGCCGTGGAGGAACGCATCCGGCTCCGACGGGCCGCCGACGACGTGCTCGGGCGGCACCACCTCGGCCCGTTGGTCCGTGGCACCCGCGACGGCCTGGGCGCCGCTCGTCGTCGACGCGGACACCAGGGCCGCGTCGTCGGGCGCCATGTGGAAGAAGGCGAGTCGGTCGTCGTCGACGATCGCCGAACCGCGCGTGCCGTGCACCTGGTACCGCGCGGACAGCCCCGGGTAGGCGGCCGTCGTGCAGTGGACGACGGCGAGGGCGCCACCGTCGAACAGGACCGTCGCGACCGCGGTGTCCTCGACCTCGATCCGCTCGTGGGCGAGTCGACCGGTACGCGCCGACACCTCGACCGGACGCCCGAGCGTCCAGACGAGCAGGTCGACGGTGTGCACACCCTGGTTCATGACCGCGCCACCGCCGTCGAGCGCCCAGGTACCCCGCCAGTCGCCGGAGTCGTAGTAGCCCTGCGAGCGGTACCAGGCGACGCTCGCGACGCCGCTCGTGAGGGTGCCGAACCCGCCCGAGTGCGCGGCCCGGGCCACCGCGACCGAGGCCGGGTCGAACCGGTGCTGGCTCACGACGGACACGACGAGCCCCCGGTCGCGAGCGGACGCGGCGAGCGCCGCGAGCTTCCGTGCCCGCGGGATCGTCGTGTCGAGCGGCTTCTCGATGAGGACGTGCTTGCCGGCCGCGATCGCCGCGGTCGCGAGGTCGACGTGCATCCCGGACGGCGAGCAGATCGCGACGATGTCGATCGCCACGGCGTCGACGGCCTCGCGGATGGTCGTCGCCGTCAGGGGTCGCTGCACGCCGGTCGCGGTGATCTCGTCCGCCAGGGCCACGGCCGCCGCGGGGACGGCGTCGACGAGGGCGACGAGGTCGAGGTCCGGGTGCTGTGCGGCGACACGGGCGTGGTGCTGGCCGATGACGCCCGCGCCGACGACGGCGAGGCGGAGCGGTGGGGCCGCGTCGGTGGGGCTGGTGCTCATCGCAGGGTGACTCCGATCTGTCGCGTGAGGTCCCGGAACGCGCGGGCGGCACGACCGAACGCGGCCGGTCCGCTCGATCCGCCGAGCCGGGTGGCACTCGCCAGGTGGGGCTCGAGGGAGGCGTGGCCCTCGTACCCGGCGTCGCGGAGCGCCGTCAGGGTCTCGCGGAGTTCGCCGTCGCCCTCGCCCGCGGGGACGACCGTGCCGTCGGCGGCCAGGGCGTCCTTGACCTGGAGGTAGACGACGTACGGGGCGAGGAGGCCCCAGCCGTCGGTGAACGGGCGCACCCCGCACTGGACGTAGTTCGCGTTGTCCCAGGCCAGGCGGAGCGCGTCCGATCCGACGGACTCCACCACGTCGAGCACCCGCTCGGGGACGTCGCCGTAGATGTCCTTCTCGTTCTCGTGCAGCAGTCGGACGCCCTCGCGCTCGGCGACGTCGGCGAGGGCCCGCATCCGCGTGAGGACCGCGTCGCGGACGTCCTCGGGGGTCTGCTCGGGCGACCGGTAGAACGAGAAGACCCGGATGTCCCGGGTCCCGAGGGCGTGCGCGGCGGCGATCGCCCGCTCGAGCCGCGCGACCTCGTGCTCGACGGGCAGGCCGACGTCGACCTTGCCGATCGGGGAGGCGACGGCCGAGACGGACTGGCCCCGGTCCTCCAGGAGGCGGTGCAGGCCGGCGAGCTGGTCCTCGTCGAGGTCCACGACGTTGACGCCCCACGCGCTGCGGACCTCGATCGCGCTCGCGCCGAGGGCCTGGAGCACGGCGACCTGGACGACCGGGTCGTCGTCGATCTCGTCGCCGAACCCGGAGAGGGTCCAGGCGGGTGCCTCGGTCATGTCGTCCTCCACGCCTCATGCTGGACCGGTCGGGATGCGGCACCGCGGAGGGTCCGCACCGACCCGTGTCGATGCTGCCGCTGTGGCAACGGTGTGGCAACCCGTTGCCATCGCGTTGCCACGGGCCCTACGGTCGGTGGCACGACCGAGCGCGCGAGGAGGCCGCCACGTCCGAGATCCAGGAGCCCCGCCGCGTGACGATCCGGGACGTCGCGCGGGCGGCTGCGGTCGCGCCCTCCACGGTCTCGCGGGCACTGGCCCGGCCGGGCCGCGTCAACGCCGCGACGCGCACCCGCATCGAGGCCGCCGCACGGGCCCTCGGGTACACGCCCCCGCGCAGCGAACGCGGCACCCGGGACGTCGGGGCGGTCGCGGTCGTCGTGCCGGACGTGACGAACCCGTTCTTCTTCGACGTGATCCGCGGGGCACAGCACCGGCTCGCCGCGGCCGGCCGGACCCAGCTGCTCGTGGACACCGAGGAGTCCGCGGCGACCGAGGCAGCCACCCTCGGCGCGATCGCGTCGCGGGTGGACGGCGCGGTGCTCGCCGCCTCGCGCCTGAGCGACGGCGAGATCGCACGGTTCGCGGGCCTCCTGCCGGTCGTCGTCCTGAACCGGCGCGTGCCGTCCGTGTCGAGCGTGCTCATCGACACACCGGGCGGGGTCGGGCGGGCGCTCGAGCACCTCGTCTCGCTCGGACACCGGCACGTGCTGTACGTCGGCGGCCCCGAGACCTCGTGGTCGAACGAGCGACGGTGGCGGGCGCTCGTCGCCGCCGCCGCGCGGCTGCGCGTCCGGGTCGACACGGCTGGGCCGTTCGCGCCGGTCGTCGACTCCGGTGCGGCCGCCGCGGACGCCGCCGTCACCGCCGGGGTCACCGCGTGCATCGCGTTCAACGACCTCATCGCGATCGGGATGCTGCGCCGCCTGCGGGAGCGGTCGGTGCGCGTGCCCGTCGACATGAGCGTCGTCGGGTGCGACGACATCTTCGGCGCCGACTTCTGCGATCCGCCGCTCACCACCATGACGTCGCCCATCGAGCAGGCCGGACGCGTCGCCGTGACGATGCTGCTGCGGCGCATCGGCGGCGATGTCCCGACCGACGCCGACGCCGCCCCCGTCGCGGAGCACCCGACGGACTCGGTCGCCCTGCCCACCCACCTGACCGTCCGCGGGTCGACCGGGCCCGCCCCCGGCACCGAACGGAGTCCCGCATGACGAGCACCGACGCCCCCGCCGACACCGGCCGACCGATGGTCCCGCACCCCGACCGGCTGTTCCCCGCCGACCCGACGACGCGGTCCGTCGCCCGCCGCCTGTACGACGAGGTCGCCGAGGCCCCGATCCTGTCACCGCACGGACACGTGCCCGCCGAGGTGCTCGCCGACGACGAACCGTTCCCCGACCCGGCCGCGCTGCTCGTCACCCCGGACCACTACGTGCTCCGCCTGCTCCACGCCAACGGGGTGCCGCTCGACGCGCTCGGGCGCGCGCCGGTCCACGGGACGGGTGTCGTGCCTCCCGGCCGTGCCGTCTGGCGGACGCTCGCCGAGCACTGGGACGACTTCCTGGCCACCCCGGTGCGCGCGTGGTTCGAGACCGAGCTGCACGACGTGTTCGGGCTGACGGAGGAGCCGTCCGGCGCGAACGCCGACGCCCAGTACGACCGACTGGCCACGGCCCTCCGCGACCCCGGGATGCGCCCCCGCGCACTGTTCGACCGGTTCCGGATCGCGGTGCTCGCGACGACCGACGACCCGACGTCCGACCTCGCCGCGCACGCCCGACTGGCGGCCGACCCGGCCTTCTCCGGGCGGGTCATCCCGACGTTCCGCGCCGACGCCGTCTTCGACCCGTCCCGCCCGGACTGGAGGGACGTGGTCGCGCGGATCGGCGAGGCCGCCGGCATCGACACGGGGACGCACGCCGGGTTGCTCGAGGCGCTCCGGGCCCGCCGCCGGTACTTCGTCGAACACGGTGCGACCGCGACCGACACGGGGGTCCTCGACGCCGGGTCCACGCCGCTGTCCCCGGTGGACCGGGAGCGCATCCACGCCGCCGCGCTCCGGGGGCCGACCGCGCTCACCCCGGACGAGGCCACCGCGTACCGCCACGACATGCTGTACCGCTGGGCCGAGATGTCCTGCGACGACGGCCTCGTCATGCAGTTGCACGCGGGCGTGCACCGGGACCACCACCGGCCGTCGTTCGAGCGGTACGGGTCCGACGCCGGCCACGACCTGCCTGCGGTCGGCGGGTTCACCGCGCCGCTCCGCCCCCTGCTCGAGACGTTCGGCACCGTGCCGGGGTTCCACCTCGTGCTGTTCACCGTCGACGAGACCGTGTTCTCGCGCGAGGTCGGGCCGCTCGCGGGCTTCTACCCGGCCGTGTACGCCGGTGCGCCGTGGTGGTTCCTCGACACCCCCGGGGCGATGCGGCGGTTCCGCGAGGCCGTGACGGACTCGGCGTCGTTCGCCAAGACCTCCGGGTTCATCGACGACACCCGGGCGTTCTGCTCGATCCCCGCGCGGCACGACACCGCCCGGCGCGTCGACGCGGCGTACCTGGCCGACCTCGTGGTGACGCACCGGATCTCCGAGGAGGCCGCGGTGCGGACGGCGCACCGGCTGGTGTCGGACATCCCGCGCGAGGTCTTCAAGCTCTGACCGGGCCGTGCCGGCCGGCCGCCGCCCGCCGACCCCCTCTCGCCCGCCCCCAACCATGAGATCGCAGTCGTTGCCGTTCTGAGGGGGGTCAGAACGGCAACGACTGCGATCTCACGGCCCCAGGTGGGGGGGCGGGGGGCGGCTACCGGGAGATGACCCTCGGGTCCGTCTCGTCGACGTCGACCGGGACGGCCGGGGCCTGCTCCTGCCGGGACACCGCACCGCGGCCGGTCAGGAACGTGCCGAGGAACCCGATCACGAGCGCGACGACCACGCCGAGGTTCGCGTACGCCCAGGCGCCCTGGGTCCCGCCGAGCCCGAACGGGCCGAGCAGGTACCCCTGCCAGGACAGCCAGCCAGCGGCGGTGTTCGTGACGAGCCCCCAGCCGACGGCCGTGGCCACGACGAGGATCGCGATGCTGTCCCACCGGACGTCGCCGTACCGCCCGCGGCGCGTGAACAGCTCCCGCTCGGCGTAGTCCCGCTTGCGGAGCACGAGGTCCGCGATGAAGATGCCCGCCCAGGCCGCGATCGGCACGCCGAGGGTGATGAGGAAGCCCTGGAACACGGTGATGAAGCTCCCCGAGACGAACACGATGTAGATCGTGCCGAGGGTCATGATCACGCCGTCGACGCCGACCGCGACCGGCCGCGAGACCCTGAGCCCGGCGTTGAGCAGTGCGAGCCCGGACGAGTAGATGTCCATGATCGCGCCGGACACGATGCCGAGGACCGCGGTGACGACGAACGGCACGAGGAACCAGGTCGGCAGGATCCCGGCGAGCGCCCCGACGGGGTCGGTCCCGATCGCGGACTCGAGGTGCTTCGAGGACCCCGACACGAGCAGGCCGAAGACGAGCAGGACGGCGGGGCCGAGCGACGAGCCGAACGTCGTCCAGAACACGACGCCGCCGCTCGAGGCGCTCCGGGGCAGGTAGCGGGAGTAGTCGGCGGCCGCGTTCACCCAGCCGAGCCCGAACCCGGTCATGACGAACAGGAGCGCGCCGATCACGGCGGGCCCGTTCCCGGACGGCATCGCCATGACCTTCCCGAGGTCGACGTGCCCCGCGGCGAACACGATGTAGAGCACGGTGAGCACGCCCGCGATGATCGTGATCCACCGCTGGAGGCGCATGATGAGCTCGAACCCGAGCGTGCCGCCGAGGACGATGAGGGCGATGACGACGACGAGGGCCGCCACCTTCGTCACGACACCGCCGCCCCAGCCGAGGCGGTCGAACACGGTCGCGGTCGCGAGCACGGCCACCGCGGCGAGCGAGGTCTCCCACCCGACCGTCAGGATCCAGGACACGACGGACGGGAGGCGGTTCCCCCGCACCCCGAACACGCTGCGGCTCAGGGTCATGGTCGGGGCGGACCCTCGTTTGCCGGCGAGCGCGCTGAGCCCGCAGAGCACGTACGACAGCACGACGCCGAGGACGACGACGACCGTCGCCTGCCAGAACGAGATCCCGAACCCGAGGACGTACGCGCCGTAGCTGACGCCGAGGACACTCACGTTGCCCGCGAACCACGGCCAGAACAGGTCGCGCGGCTTGCCGCGCCGCTCGTGCTCGGCGATCTCGTTGATGCCGTTGCGCTCGACCGAGAGCGCGGATGCCGGGCTCGTGGTCGTGTCGTCGATGGTGCTCACGGTGCTCCTTCGGGGAGGGTGGTGCCGGAGGGGACGGGCGGAGAGG